>NZ_JAGETK010000005.1:0-332945 GCF_017573605.1 Salmonella sp. 32070601201500089SM | reverse complement strand
CTGGCGGCACTAGCGCGGTGGTCCCACCTGACCCCATGCCGAACTCAGAAGTGAAACGCCGTAGCGCCGATGGTAGTGTGGGGTCTCCCCATGCGAGAGTAGGGAACTGCCAGGCATCAAATAAAACGAAGGGCCCTGTCGGAAGACAGGGCCTTTTGTTTTATCTGTGGTCTGCCGGTGAGCACTCTCCTGAGGAGGACAAATCCGCCGGGAGCGGATTTGAACGTTGCGCAGCAACGGCCCGTAGGGTGGCGGGCAGGACGCCCGCCATAAACTGCCAGGCATCAGACAAGTGAAGAAGCCCGTCCGTCTGGACGGGCTTCTTTGCGTGTGTGGTAACTGTAAAAATGTAGGCCTGATAAGCGCAGCGCCATCAGGCAACCGGCACCGCCGGATGGCAGTTTCGCCTTATCCGGCCTGTATGCACTTATCAGGCAGCACCACTACTCACGGATAAATTAAATTCAACAATGGATACGGTTTCCCAAGATCGTCAACCTCCGAACGTCCCGTCACCTTAAATCCCATTTTCTTATAAAATCCAACAGCTTGTGTATTCTGCTCATTAACATTGGTTGTCAACCCCGGCGCCAGTGTTAACGCATGTTCAACTAATCTCTTACCGATACCCTGACCACGCACGTCCGGATCGACAAACAGCGCATCCATATGTTCGCCGGTAAGCAGCATAAATCCTACCGGCTCATCCTGATCGGTCACGGCAACCCATAGTGGCGCTTCTGGCAGAAAATCGCTCACCAGCTCTTCCAGTTCGGCCCGATAAGCGTTTGACAGAAAATCGTGCGTGGCATCGACTGAGCGACGCCAGATCGCAATCAGTTTTTCCCCTTCCTCATGCCTTGAACGGCGAATGTTAATCATCATCTTCACTCCTTTTTTGCTTACTTCTATTCTAATGCAAATGCTGTCGTGAAACTTTCTCACCTTGAACTTGCAGACTCGACATTCGCCTGATTTCTGAGTATCTTCAGCTATCTGGATGTCTAAACGTTTAAACGTATGTCGTGAGGTTATCAGGTTATGCCGATTCGCGTGCTGGACGAGCTACCCGCCGTCAATTTTTTACGTGAGGAGAATGTCTTCGTCATGACGACTTCTCGCGCATCAGGTCAGGAAATTCGCCCGCTAAAGGTACTTATCCTTAACCTGATGCCGAAGAAGATTGAAACGGAAAATCAGTTTCTGCGCTTGCTATCGAACTCGCCATTGCAGGTCGATATTCAACTGCTGCGGATAGATGCCCGCGAGTCGAGGAACACGCCAGCCGAGCATCTGAACAACTTTTACTGTAACTTCGACGATATCTGCGATCAGAACTTTGATGGGCTTATCGTGACCGGAGCGCCGCTGGGTCTGGTGGAGTTTAATGACGTGGCTTACTGGCCGCAGATTAGGCAGGTGCTGGAATGGGCGAAAGATCACGTTACTTCGACGCTATTTGTCTGTTGGGCCGTCCAGGCTGCACTCAATATTCTTTATGGTATCCCTAAGCAGACCCGTACAGATAAACTTTCCGGCGTCTATGAACATCACATCCTTCATCCTCATGCTCTGTTAACGCGTGGTTTTGATGATTCGTTTCTTGCGCCACACTCACGCTATGCCGATTTCCCGGCGGCGCTAATACGGGATTATACGGATCTTGAAATTCTGGCCGAAACAGAAGAAGGGGATGCGTACCTGTTTGCCAGCAAAGATAAACGTATTGCGTTTGTCACCGGTCATCCTGAATATGACGCTCATACGTTAGCGGGTGAATATTTTCGTGACGTTGAGGCCGGGTTAAATCCGGAGGTTCCGTACAACTATTTCCCAAAAAACGATCCGCAAAACATACCGCGCGCAACCTGGCGCAGCCACGGTAATTTACTGTTTACTAACTGGCTCAACTATTATGTCTACCAGATTACGCCATATGATCTGCGTCACATGAATCCAACCCTGGATTAATCTTCTGCTTCTGACGATCCTAAAGCGTTTCAGCATGTTGAATCAGGCACCTTCGGGTGCCTTTTTTATTTCCGAAACGCACCTCATCATGTAATTAAATTTAATTTATATTGTTATCAATAGGTTAATGCATAATTAAATTAAAAATGGAAATTGTTTTTGATTTTGAAATTTAATTGAGTAGTCTTAGTTGTGTTGAACGAAAAGCGCACAGTGATCCTTCGTTCGCATTGGGGATGTATCTGGATCAACAACGAGGAGCTGCATGATGAATCCACAGGCAACCACAACTGATGAATTAACCTTTACCAGGCCGCAAGGCGAGCTGGAAAAGCAAGTCCTGACCGCTGAAGCAGTCGAGTTTTTGACGGAGTTAGTCACCCGTTTTACGCCAAAACGCAATAAACTCCTGGCTGCACGTATCCAGCAACAGCAGGATATTGATAACGGTAAGTTGCCTGATTTTATTTCGGAAACCACTTCCATTAGAGAAAGTAATTGGCAGATTCGTGGTATTCCGGCGGATTTACAGGATCGCCGAGTAGAAATTACCGGGCCGGTTGAACGTAAAATGGTGATTAATGCCCTGAACGCAAATGTGAAAGTGTTTATGGCGGATTTTGAAGACTCGCTGGCGCCGGACTGGAATAAAGTTATTGATGGTCAAATCAACCTGCGTGATGCGGTGAACGGCACCATTAGCTATACCAACGAAGCCGGAAAAATCTATCAGCTCAAGCCCGATCCGGCCGTATTGATTTGTCGTGTACGTGGTCTACATCTGCCAGAAAAACATGTTACCTGGCGGGGGGAAGCCATTCCCGGCAGCCTGTTTGATTTTGCTCTGTACTTTTTCCACAACTATAAAGCGCTGCTCGCTAAAGGTAGCGGCCCGTATTTTTACCTGCCGAAAACGCAAGCCTGGCAGGAGGCAGCCTGGTGGAGTGAAGTTTTCAGCTACGCCGAAGACCGCTTTAACCTGCCGCGCGGTACGATCAAAGCGACCCTGTTGATTGAAACGCTGCCGGCTGTTTTCCAGATGGATGAGATTCTTCATGCGCTGCGTGATCATATCGTCGGTCTCAACTGTGGTCGCTGGGATTATATTTTCAGCTATATCAAAACGTTGAAAAATCACCCGGATCGCGTCCTGCCGGACAGGCAGGTGGTAACGATGGACAAACCGTTTCTGAGTGCCTACTCGCGCCTGCTGATCAAAACCTGTCACAAGCGCGGCGCGTTCGCGATGGGCGGTATGGCGGCGTTTATCCCGAGCAAAGACGTTGAACGCAACAATCAGGTCCTTGCCAAAGTGAAAGCGGATAAAGCGCTGGAAGCGAACAACGGCCACGACGGCACGTGGATTGCGCATCCCGGGTTGGCGGATACCGCAATGGCCGTCTTTAACGAGGTACTGGGCGAGCACAAAAATCAGCTGTTCATTACCCGTGATGAAGATGCGCCGATTACCGCTGAACAGTTACTGGAGCCATGTGAAGGCGAACGCACAGAAGCGGGAATGCGCGCCAATATTCGCGTGGCAGTGCAGTACATTGAAGCGTGGATCTCCGGCAATGGCTGTGTACCGATTTACGGTCTGATGGAGGATGCCGCGACGGCGGAAATCTCACGAACCTCTATCTGGCAGTGGATTCACCATGAGAAAACACTGAGCAATGGAAAACCCGTAACGAAAGCGCTTTTCCGCGAAATGTTGGCGGAAGAGATGCGGGTAATCCAGGACGAACTGGGCGAGCACCGCTACAGCAGCGGGCGCTTCGACGATGCCGCACGTCTGATGGAGCAAATCACCACCTCAGATGACTTAATCGACTTCCTCACCCTGCCGGGCTATCGCTTACTGGCTTAATTCACCACATAACAATATGGAGCATCTGCACATGAAAACCCGTACTCAACAAATCGAAGAATTACAGAAAGAGTGGACACAACCGCGCTGGGAAGGCATCACCCGCCCGTACAGCGCGGAGGAGGTGGTGAAATTACGCGGCTCGGTTAACCCGGAATGCACGCTGGCGCAGCTCGGCGCCGCGAAAATGTGGCGGCTGTTGCACGGTGAAGCGAAAAAAGGCTATATCAACAGCCTGGGCGCGCTGACTGGCGGTCAGGCGCTGCAGCAGGCGAAAGCCGGTATTGAGGCGATTTATCTTTCAGGCTGGCAGGTGGCGGCAGATGCCAACCTGGCATCCAGCATGTATCCGGATCAATCGTTGTACCCGGCAAACTCTGTTCCGGCGGTAGTGGATCGGATCAACAACACTTTTCGTCGTGCAGATCAGATCCAGTGGGCATCCGGTATTGAACCCAACGATCCGCGCTATGTGGATTACTTCCTGCCGATCGTTGCTGATGCGGAAGCCGGTTTTGGCGGCGTTCTGAATGCCTTCGAACTGATGAAATCGATGATTGAAGCCGGTGCAGCGGCCGTTCACTTCGAAGATCAGCTGGCGTCGGTGAAGAAATGCGGCCATATGGGCGGCAAGGTGCTGGTCCCCACGCAGGAGGCGATTCAGAAACTGGTTGCTGCGCGTCTGGCCGCTGATGTGATGGGCGTCCCGACGCTGGTGATTGCGCGCACCGATGCGGATGCGGCAGATCTGATCACCTCCGACTGCGATCCCTATGACAGCGGTTTCATTACCGGCGAACGCACCAGCGAAGGTTTTTACCGCACCCATGCGGGCATTGAGCAGGCGATCAGCCGCGGTCTGGCGTATGCCCCGTATGCCGATCTGGTGTGGTGCGAAACCTCTACGCCGGATCTCGAACTGGCGCGTCGTTTTGCCGATGCTATCCACGCGAAGTATCCGGGCAAACTGCTGGCCTATAACTGTTCACCATCCTTCAACTGGCAGAAGAATCTGGACGACAAGACCATTGCCAGCTTCCAGCAGCAGTTGTCGGACATGGGTTACAAATACCAGTTTATTACCCTGGCGGGTATTCACAGCATGTGGTTCAACATGTTTGACCTGGCGCATGCATACGCTCAGGGCGAGGGCATGAAACACTATGTTGAGAAGGTTCAACAACCCGAGTTCGCCGCGGCGAAAGACGGCTACACCTTTGTTTCCCACCAGCAGGAAGTGGGTACAGGTTACTTCGACAAAGTCACCACCATTATTCAGGGCGGCGCGTCATCCGTTACCGCGTTAACAGGATCGACGGAAGAATCGCAGTTTTGATTGATGCCCGGTGGCGCTGCGCTTACCGGGCCTACAGATAGCGTAGGCCGGATAAGCGAACGCGCCATCCGGCATGACGTGGTGCCGGATGAGGGAAAAAAATGCCGCGTGGCCTGGAATTACTGATTGCTCAAACCATCCTGCAAGGCTTTGACGCGCAGTATGGTCGATTTCTGGAAGTGACTTCCGGCGCGCAGCAGCGTTTTGAACAGGCCGACTGGCACGCCGTCCAACAGGCGATGAAAAGCCGTATCCACCTCTATGATCATCATGTGGGTCTGGTGGTGGAGCAACTGCGCTGTATTACCGATGGCAAAAGTACCGACGCGGATTTCCTTTTACGCGTTAAAGAGCATTACACCCGGCTGTTGCCGGATTACCCGCGCTTCGAGATTGCGGAGAGCTTTTTCAACTCCGTTTATTGCCGGTTATTTGACCACCGCTCGTTAACACCCGAGCGGTTGTTTATTTTCAGTTCGCAACCGGAGCGCCGCTTTCGTACTATCCCGCGCCCGCTGGCCAAAGACTTCTTTCCCGATCACGGTTGGGAGCCGCTGTTGATGCGCATACTCAGTGACTTACCGCTGCGTCTGCCCTGGCAGAATAAAAGCCGGGATATCCGCTATATTATCGCGCACCTGACTGAAACACTGGGCGAGGACGCGCTACCTCGCTGCCATGTCCAGGTGGCGAATGAGTTGTTTTACCGTAATAAAGCGGCCTGGCTGGTAGGTAAATTAACCACACCTGACGGTACGCTGCCGTTTTTACTGCCGATTCATCGCACTGATGAGGGTGAACTGTTTGTCGATACCTGCCTGACCACCACGGCAGAAGCGAGCATTGTGTTTGGTTTTGCCCGCTCTTATTTTATGGTGTATGCGCCGCTGCCTGCCGCGCTGGTTGAGTGGTTGCGTGAAATCCTGCCGGGTAAAACCACTGCCGAACTGTATATGGCGATTGGCTGCCAGAAACATGCGAAAACCGAAAGCTACCGCGAATATTTATGTTATCTGGCTGAAAGTGATGAGAAATTCATTGAGGCGCCTGGTATCCGCGGCATGGTGATGCTGGTGTTTACCCTGCCAGGTTTCGACCGGGTATTTAAAATCATTAAAGACAAATTCGCCCCGCAGAAAGAGATGTCTGCCGCTCATGTGCGTGCCTGTTATCAACTGGTAAAAGAGCATGATCGCGTCGGTCGTATGGCGGATACCCAGGAGTTTGAGAATTTCGTACTGGATAAACGGCAAATTGATCCGGCGCTGATGGCGCTTTTACGGCAAGAAGTGCCAGAGAAGATTACCGATCTTGGGGAACATATCGTCATTCGCCATCTCTATATTGAACGTCGCATGGTGCCACTCAATATCTGGCTGGAACAGGTAGAAGGCCAGCAGTTGCGCGATGCGATAGAAGAATATGGTAATGCGATTCGCCAGCTTGCCGCCGCTAATATTTTCCCCGGCGATATGTTGTTTAAAAACTTTGGCGTTACCCGTCATGGCCGCGTGGTGTTCTACGACTACGATGAAATTTGCTACATGACGGAAGTGAATTTCCGCGATATTCCGCCAGCGCGTTATCCGGAAGACGAACTGGCCAGCGAACCCTGGTATAGCGTCTCGCCAGGTGATGTTTTCCCGGAGGAGTTTCGCCACTGGCTGTGTGCCGATCCGCGTATCGGGCCATTGTTTGAAGAGATGCATGCCGACCTGTTTCGCGCCGATTACTGGCGCGCGCTACAGACGCGTATTAAAGAAGGGCATGTAGAAGATGTGTATGCCTATCGTCGTCGCCAGCGCTTTAGCGTGCGTTACGGCGCGATCTCAAGTACGGCGAACTCTTCGTAAACCAGTTCCATCTCCGGCGACCAATTACCCTCGCGCTCAAAAAAGGCCCGGTGTGCCGCTTGCCAGTACGCCAGGCTAAGATCGCCTTCGCCTTCCAGTGCGGCGAGATCGGCGCTCATCTCGTTAAAACGGATCAGCCTGAGCGCCAGCGTGCGTATGACGCACACGGCGTCGCCTGTGCCGTTGAGCACAATGTGATATGACCCGGGCGTGACAGGGGGTTGCTCTTTCTGATAGCTAACCAGCGAGCTACAGGTGCCACGCTTTTTACCGGCGACCACTAGCGCCGCCAGCTCGTCGGCCAGCGCCGGCGAATCACCGAAAGACCAACAGAAGGCCTGTGGGTACTTCTCCTGCCAGTATAATTTCAGGCTGCTCATTTCAGCGAGTTCCACCATAGGCCAGCGTCACCTCTTTCGCCGCTTTAATCACCATGGCGCCAAGTTCGGTGACGCGATCGTCGGTAATGCGTGAGCAGGGGCCGGAAATAGAGAGGGCCGCAAACGGCTCGCGGTGCTCGTCATAAATACACGAGGCCACGCAGCGCAGACCGAGCGCATGTTCTTCGTCGTCAAAGGAATAGCCGCGCTTGCGTGTTTGGGCGAGGTCATCTTTCAGATGGATCGGCGACACCAGCGTCGCATGGGTATAAGCGTGCAACCCCTTGCGGTGCAGCAGACTGGTAACCTGTTCCTCACTGAGCTGTGATAAAAACGCCTTGCCCGCGCCAGAGGCGTGCATGGGCAGCTTGCCGCCAATAGGGGCGGACATGCGCATCAATTGTGTGCACTGCACCTGGTCGATAATAATGGCCTGATGGTCGCTCTGGTCGAGTACGGCAAGGTTTACCGTTTCGCCGGAGTCCTCCATCAGCTTGCGCAAAATCGGATGGACAATCGCCAGCAGATTACGGCTCTGTAAGAAGCTGCTACCGACGATAAACGCGTGTGCGCCTACGGCCCAGTGGCCCAGCTCACCAACCTGGCGGACAAAACCCTGTTGCTGCATGGTGGTGAGTAGACGGTGAGTCGTGGAATTAGGCAAACCCGCCTGTTGCGCCAGTTCGGTCAGCGCGACGCTGCCGTTGGACTCGGCAATCCACTCCAGCAGCTTCAGACCGCGAGTTAAAGACTGAACCTGCCCGGTTACGGGTGCAGTGGTAGCGGCAGGTTTTCTCCCGCGTTTCGCGGGAACAGGGGCAACCATGGCAGACTCCTTTTTCTGTATCGTGGAAATCATTTTCGTTTTATTCAATTATAATGCAAGAGTTCCTGAACTGATCGGATGAGTGACATCACAGGATGCCCGATGGCGCTGCGCTTATCAGGCCTACGCTTATCAGGCCTACGCTTTGGGAGCCGCCAAAGTAATTTGTAGACTGATAAGGCGCTTGCGCCGCCATCCGGCAAAGCGACAGAAGTGGGTGGCAAGCTGAACATGTCTCATGTTGCCCGTTGTTCTCTTTTCCGCCAGCACGCTTTGTGCCAGTATGGCTCGTTACGTGGAGCGTTGTCGGGAGCGAGTGTGAGCAGCAAAGTTGAACAACTGCGTGCGCAGTTAAATGAACGTATTCTGGTGCTGGACGGCGGTATGGGCACCATGATCCAGAGCTATCGTCTACATGAAGAAGATTTCCGCGGGGAGCGCTTTGCCGACTGGCCCTGCGACCTGAAAGGCAACAATGACCTGCTGGTACTCAGCAAGCCGGAGGTGATCGCCGCTATCCACAACGCCTACTTTGAGGCTGGCGCGGATATCATCGAAACCAACACCTTTAACTCGACAACCATTGCGATGGCGGATTACCGGATGGAATCCCTGTCGGCGGAAATTAACTATGCGGCGGCCAAACTGGCGCGTGCCTGCGCCGATGAATGGACGGCGCGAACACCAGAAAAACCACGCTTTGTTGCGGGCGTGCTTGGTCCAACTAACCGCACGGCCTCCATTTCACCGGACGTCAACGACCCGGCGTTTCGTAATATCACCTTCGATCAGCTGGTGGCGGCCTACCGTGAATCCACTAAAGCGCTGGTGGAAGGTGGCGTAGATCTGATTCTGATTGAGACCGTCTTTGACACCCTGAATGCGAAAGCGGCGGTGTTTGCGGTGAAAGAAGAGTTTGAAGCGCTGGGCGTTGATCTGCCGATCATGATTTCCGGCACCATCACCGACGCCTCTGGCCGTACGCTTTCCGGCCAGACGACCGAAGCCTTTTATAACTCGCTGCGCCACGCCGAGGCGCTCACTTTTGGCCTTAACTGCGCGCTGGGGCCAGATGAACTGCGCCAGTACGTCCAGGAACTGTCGCGGATTGCCGAATGCTACGTCACCGCGCACCCGAACGCCGGCCTGCCGAACGCTTTCGGCGAGTACGACCTCGACGCCGACACCATGGCAACGCAAATCCGCGAATGGGCCGAAGCGGGCTTCCTCAACGTGGTTGGCGGCTGCTGTGGCACCACGCCGGAGCATATTGCGGCGATGAGTCGAGCGGTGGATGGCTTACCGCCGCGCAAGTTGCCAGAAATCCCGGTCTCCTGCCGTCTGTCCGGCCTTGAACCGCTGAATATCGGCGACGATAGCCTGTTTGTGAACGTCGGTGAACGTACCAACGTCACCGGCTCGGCGAAGTTTAAGCGCCTGATCAAAGAAGAAAAATACAGCGAAGCGCTGGATGTCGCCCGTCAGCAGGTCGAAAGCGGCGCGCAGATTATCGATATCAACATGGATGAGGGGATGCTCGACGCTGAAGCGGCGATGGTGCGCTTCCTCAACCTGATTGCCGGCGAGCCGGATATCGCCCGCGTGCCGATTATGATCGACTCCTCGAAATGGGAAGTTATCGAAAAAGGGCTGAAGTGCATTCAAGGTAAAGGCATCGTCAACTCTATTTCGATGAAAGAGGGCGTGGAAGCCTTTATTCATCATGCGAAGTTGCTACGTCGCTACGGCGCGGCGGTGGTGGTCATGGCCTTTGATGAACAGGGGCAGGCCGACACCCGCGCGCGTAAAATCGAAATTTGCCGCCGAGCCTACAAAATTCTCACCGAAGAGGTGGGCTTCCCGCCGGAAGACATCATCTTCGACCCGAATATCTTCGCCGTCGCCACCGGTATTGAAGAGCACAACAACTACGCGCAGGACTTTATCGGCGCTTGTGAAGACATCAAACGCGAGCTGCCGCACGCGCTGATCTCCGGCGGCGTGTCTAACGTGTCCTTCTCGTTCCGCGGCAACGACCCGGTACGTGAGGCTATCCACGCGGTATTCCTCTACTACGCCATCCGCAACGGCATGGACATGGGCATCGTCAACGCCGGGCAACTGGCGATTTATGACGATCTGCCCGCCGAGCTGCGCGATGCGGTTGAAGATGTCATTCTTAACCGTCGCGATGACGGCACCGAGCGTTTGCTGGAACTGGCGGAGAAATATCGCGGCAGTAAAACCGACGAGGCTGCCAGTGCCCAGCAGGCGGAATGGCGTAGCTGGGACGTGAAAAAGCGTCTCGAATACTCGCTGGTGAAAGGCATTACCGAGTTTATCGAACAGGATACCGAAGAAGCCCGTCAGCAGGCCGCCCGCCCGATTGAGGTGATTGAAGGGCCGCTGATGGACGGCATGAACGTGGTCGGCGACCTGTTCGGCGAAGGGAAAATGTTCCTGCCGCAGGTGGTGAAATCCGCTCGCGTGATGAAACAAGCGGTGGCCTACCTGGAGCCGTTTATTGAAGCCAGCAAAGAAAAAGGCTCCAGCAACGGCAAGATGGTGATTGCCACCGTGAAGGGCGATGTGCACGACATTGGCAAGAACATTGTTGGCGTGGTGCTGCAATGCAACAACTACGAAATCGTCGATCTCGGCGTGATGGTGCCAGCGGAGAAAATCCTCAGAACGGCGCGTGAAGTGAATGCCGATCTGATTGGTCTTTCCGGGCTCATCACCCCGTCGCTGGACGAAATGGTCAACGTGGCGAAAGAGATGGAGCGTCAGGGCTTTACTATCCCGCTACTGATCGGCGGCGCAACCACTTCGAAAGCGCATACGGCGGTGAAAATCGAGCAGAACTACAGCGGTCCGACGGTCTACGTGCAGAATGCTTCGCGTACCGTGGGCGTGGTGGCGGCGCTACTCTCCGACAACCAGCGCGATGACTTTGTCGCCCGTACCCGCAAAGAGTACGAAACCGTGCGTATTCAGCACGCCCGCAAAAAACCGCGCACGCCGCCGGTCACGCTGGAAGCGGCGCGCGATAACGATCTGGCGTTCGATTGGGAACGTTACACCCCGCCGGTAGCCCACCGTCTGGGCGTGCAGGAGGTGGAAGCCAGCATCGAAACTTTGCGCAACTACATCGACTGGACGCCGTTCTTTATGACCTGGTCGCTGGCCGGCAAATACCCGCGCATTCTGGAAGATGAGGTGGTGGGCGTTGAGGCGCAGCGTCTGTTTAAAGACGCCAATGATATGCTGGATAAACTGAGCGCCGAGAAACTGTTGAATCCGCGTGGCGTGGTGGGCCTGTTCCCGGCGAACCGTGTGGGTGACGACATCGAAATTTATCGCGACGAAACCCGTACTCATGTTCTGACGGTCAGCCACCACCTGCGCCAGCAGACCGAGAAAGTCGGTTTTGCCAACTACTGTCTGGCGGATTTTGTCGCGCCGAAACTGAGCGGCAAAGCGGATTACATCGGTGCTTTCGCGGTGACCGGCGGTCTGGAGGAGGATGCGCTGGCGGACGCCTTCGAAGCGCAACACGACGACTATAACAAGATCATGGTGAAAGCGATTGCCGACCGTCTGGCGGAAGCGTTTGCCGAGTATCTGCATGAGCGTGTACGTAAGGTTTACTGGGGATATGCGCCGAACGAGAGCCTGAGTAACGACGAATTAATCCGCGAAAACTACCAGGGGATTCGCCCGGCGCCGGGTTATCCTGCCTGCCCGGAACATACCGAAAAAGGCACTATCTGGCAGCTACTGGATGTCGAAAAACACACCGGGATGAAGCTCACCGAATCTTTCGCCATGTGGCCAGGCGCGTCGGTCTCCGGCTGGTACTTCAGCCATCCTGAGAGCAAATACTTTGCGGTAGCGCAGATCCAACGCGATCAGGTGACAGATTATGCTTTCCGTAAAGGAATGAGCGTTGAGGATGTTGAGCGGTGGCTCGCGCCGAACCTGGGTTACGATGCGGACTGATTCATAAAATCGTCACTTTTCCTTACAACATACAAGGCACTCATTGGGTGCCTTGTCTCTTTCTTACAATTAAACCCTTATACTGAAGGAAGGCTCTACGCTGAATTTGCCGGATGGCGGCGTAAACGCCTTATCCAGCATACCGTATTACGTATGGTAAGCCCGGTGGCGTGCAACGCCAGCAGGCCTTAACGCTGTGCGCCATCAGGCAATTTATCGCAAGTGAGCTTCAGGAAAACGTATAACGATAAGGAGAACCTGACGCCGTGTTAACTTTGCTCCATCTACTTTCTGCCGTTGCGCTGTTGGTATGGGGAACACATATCGTTCGTACTGGCGTAATGCGCGTGTTTGGCGCGCGTCTACGTACTGTCCTCAGCCGCAGCGTGGAAAAGAAACCGCTCGCCTTTTGTGCGGGTATCGGTGTTACCGCGCTGGTACAAAGCAGTAACGCCACCACTTTATTGGTAACGTCGTTTGTCGCCCAGGATCTTGTCGCCCTGACGCCCGCGCTGGTGATCGTGCTTGGCGCCGACGTGGGGACCGCGCTAATGGCGCGTATCCTGACCTTCGATCTCTCGTGGCTGTCGCCGCTGCTGATTTTTATCGGCGTGATTTTCTTTTTGGGACGTAAGCAGTCCCGCGCCGGACAGCTGGGTCGCGTCGGTATCGGGCTTGGCCTGATTCTACTGGCGCTGGAGCTGATTGTGCAGGCAGTGACGCCGATCACTCAGGCTAATGGCGTGCAGGTCATTTTCGCGTCGCTGACGGGCGACATTATGCTGGATGCGCTGATTGGCGCGATGTTCGCTATCATCAGTTATTCCAGCCTGGCGGCGGTGTTGCTGACGGCAACCCTGACGGCGGCGGGGATTATATCGTTCCCGGTGGCGTTGTGCCTGGTCATCGGCGCCAATCTGGGATCGGGGCTGCTGGCGATGCTCAATAACAGCGCCGCCAATGCTGCCGCGCGTCGCGTAGCGCTCGGCAGCCTATTGTTCAAATTGATCGGCAGCCTGGTCATCCTGCCGTTTGTCCATCCGCTGGCGAATCTGATGGATGAGCTATCGCTACCGAAATCAGAGCTGGTGATCTATTTCCACGTTTTCTATAACCTGGTGCGCTGCCTGGCGATGGTGCCATTTGCCGAGCTGATGGCGCGTTTTTGTAAACGAATTATTCGTGATGAGCCTGAACTGGATACCCATCTGAAGCCGAAACATCTGGATGTCAGCGCGCTGGATACGCCAACGCTGGCGCTGGCTAATGCTGCCCGTGAGGTGTTGCGCATTGGCGATGCGATGGAACAGATGATGGAAGGGCTAAAAAAGGTCATGCACGGCGAGCCGCGTGAAGAGAAAGCGCTGCGCAAGCTGGCGGATGACGTTAACGTGCTCTACACCGCGATTAAGCTTTATCTGGCGCGAATGCCGAAAGACGAGCTGGCGGCGGAGGAGTCCCGTCGGTGGGCGGAGATTATTGAGATGGCCCTGAACCTCGAACAGGCGTCGGATATTATCGAGCGAATGGGCAGCGAGATTGCCGACAAGTCGCTGGCGGCGCGTCGGGCATTTTCAGAAGAAGGATTGAAAGAGCTGGATGCGCTTTACGATCAACTGCTCAGTAATCTGCAACTGGCGATGTCGGTCTTTTTCTCCGGCGATGTCACCAGCGCCCGTCGGTTGCGCCGCAGTAAACATCGCTTCCGTATACTTAATCGCCGATACTCTCATGCGCATGTCGACCGCCTGCACCAGCAGAACGTGCAAAGCATTGAAACCAGCTCGCTCCATTTAGGGCTGCTGGGCGATATGAAGCGTCTTAACTCACTGTTCTGTTCGGTCGCCTATAGCGTACTGGAACAGCCGGATCAGGACGAGGAACGGGGCGAGTATTAAGTGAAATGCCGGATGGCGGGGCCTACGGAGAACATGCGTGTAGGCCCGTCATTCGGCATTCAATGTGGCCAGGGATTAAAAGCGATGACCCGCTTCCAGCGCCACGGCCTCTTCGCCCGCTTTAAACACCCAGGTGGTATTCGGGCCGCCGAGAACCGCCTGGCCGTTGCTCACCTGAATCCAGTTACCTTCCGGCAAACCAATCACTGTCAGTTCCGGCGCGACCACCAGCAGTTCGCGAATACGCTGCTCGCGGGTCTCGCCCTTATGACCTTCCGGCAAGGCGTTAGTGAAGTGAGGATTAATTTGCAGCGGGAACAGATCCAGCGCGTCGAAACCGTTTGGATCGACGATCGGCATATCGTTGGTCGTGCGGATAGTCGGGCAGGCAAGGTTGGCGCCCGCGCTCCAGCCGATATACAGCGCGCCGCGTTTTACCCTGTCCGCCATCGGCGCCAGCAGCCCGCGTTCACGCGATTCTTTCAGTAGCTGAAAGGTATTTCCGCCGCCGACAATAATGATTTCCGCTTTCTCAATCGCTGCAAGCGGATCGGCGACACGATGAATCCCTGTGACGTTTATCCCTAATGGCGCAAGTACCTCTGCGGTTTTATCCGTGTACTCGTCCCATGTTTGCGTGACGCCGGCAAACGGAATAAACACGGCTGAGCGTCGACCGTTCAATTGATTCGCTATCAGCGGCAGAGCGTGTTCCAGCCAGGCTTTACCCGGCAGCGTCGAGTTACTTAATAAAAGCAGTTCCATTACTTCTCCACCTCATCAGGAAATGTCAAAACGTAATAATGCTACCATTATCCATTTAATGTCTTACTGATATGGCTCATGATGTTGCGCGTGTTACAGGCAAAGCGAGGTCGCTAAAAGTGACACTAGGCCAGATCTGCCATCTGGTATCGCCTGAAAAATTACAGGTATAATCCGCAAAATTATTTAACACGTTTAGAGACGAAAATGGCAAAACTGACCTTACAAGAGCAACTGCTACAAGCGGGATTGGTGACCAGCAAAAAAATGGCCAAAGTCCAACGCACGGCTAAAAAATCACGCGTTCAGGCTCGTGAGGCCAGAGAAGCGGTGGAAGAAAATAAAAAGGCGCAACTTGAGCGTGATAAACAACTCAGTGAACAGCAAAAACAAGCGGTTTTAGCGAAAGAGTTTAAAGCTCAGGTTAAGCAACTTATTGAAATGAATAGAATCAATGTATCTAAAGGCGATATTGGTTTTAACTTCACCGATAATAACGTCATCAAAAAAATAGACGTGGATAAGCTCACTCAGACGCAACTGATTAATGGGCGTCTCGCGATTGCGCGTCTGGTTATCAATAACAGCGGTGAATGTGAATATGCGATTATTCCCGCGAGCGTCGCCGATAAAATCGCACAACGAGATGCGGACAGTATTGTCGTAAACAGTGCGCTGAGTCAGGAAGAGCAGGACGAAGATGATCCGTATGCCGATTTTAAAGTTCCTGACGATTTGATGTGGTAAGTCACATTCCCAACGTTTATGTAGAAAAATTTCTCAGAGAGTAAATATGCTGACCGACACATCTACCCGGCTTAATAAATATATCAGTGAAAGCGGCATCTGTTCGCGTCGCGAGGCGGACCGTTTTATCGAACAGGGCAATGTCTTTATCAACGGCAAACGCGCCGCCATTGGCGATCAGGTGGTCGCCGGGGATGTTGTTAAAGTAAATGGTCGGTTGATTGAGCCGCGAGAAGCGGATGATTTAGTGCTGATTGCGCTGAATAAACCGGTTGGCATTGTCAGTACCACTGAAGACGGCGAACGCGACAATATTGTCGATTTTGTGAACCACAGCAAACGTATCTTCCCGATTGGTCGTCTGGATAAAGACTCGCAGGGGCTGATATTTCTGACTAACCACGGCGATCTGGTCAATAAGATTCTGCGTGCCGGTAACGATCACGAAAAAGAGTATCTGGTGACGGTGGATAAACCGATTACCGACGAGTTTATACGCGGTATGGGCGCTGGCGTGCCGATTCTGGGTACCGTCACCAAAAAATGTAAGGTGAAAAAAGAGGCGCCGTTTGTCTTTCGCATCACCCTGGTGCAGGGATTAAACCGTCAGATCCGTCGTATGTGTGAATACTTTGGTTATGAAGTGACGAAACTGGAGCGTACGCGCATTATGAACGTCAGCCTGAGCGGGATTCCGCTGGGCGAGTGGCGCGACCTGACGGACGATGAGCTGATCGATCTGTTTAAATTGATTGAGCGTTCCTCTTCCGAAGCCAAACCAAAGGCCAAAGCGAAGCCGAAGACCACGGGTATTAAGCGACCGGTCGTGGCGATCGAAAAAAACAATGAGAAAGCACGCCCGACATCAAGCGGTAAGCGCTTTACCTCGCCGGGACGAAAGAAAAAAGGACGTTAACGTCTGCCGCGCGTCGGCGTATTCGCCGACCAGGAGAATGACGCTTCCGTATCGGGTTTATACGCCTGCTTTTTCTTCAACTGGCGGGCTTTTTTCGCTTCAGCCTCACGCAGCGCCATCAGCTTATCGATGTACTCCTTTTTTACGCTGTTGGTCTCAGAATTGGTCAGCGGACGACCGTGCGCAATACGGGCGCGGTCCAGCAACGTTTTCAGTTCGCGCTGTTCGCGCTCGGTCATCTCTTTTTGGGTAATGCGGGGGAGTGCCATACGGGTGCCCTCAGTTAGCCGATGCATTTAGTCTACGGCAATACGCTACGGGCGGATAGCGCTCAGTCAGCAATCCGCAGCTTTCCGGCGAAATCCTGTGGCGTATAACCCGTTGACGTAAATCCTTTATCCGTGATGATGTTATCGATTTCTTTTACGCTTGCGATGCACATCACACCGTCCTGACCAAATTTGGTATGGTCGGCGAGAATCACTGATTTTTTGCTCATCGCAATCATGGCTTTGGCAACGTAGGCTTCTTCAAAGCTCTTCACCAACACGCCATGCTGGGGAGAAATGCCGCCAGCGCCAATAAAACAGATATCCGCGTGAATTGCGTTAATCTGCTGACACACCGAGACGCCGAGGTTGGCGCGAAAATGGTAATCATATTCGCCGCCTAATACATACACGCGGGCCTGCAGGTTATGCTCTTTAATTTTATCGGCAATCAGGGCTGAATTGGTAATCACGGAAAAAGCGAGAGGCGGTAATTGCTCGGCCAGAATAAGGTTAGTTGTACAGGAGTCAATAAACAATGTATCCCGTTCACTGACCATTTCGGCGGCAAGTTTGCCAATCGCTATTTTCTCTTCGCGATGCGCCTCTATTCTTGCGCTAAACGCATCCTCCTGGACAACTTGCTTTTTGACTGCGCCCCCATGAATCTTAGTGATTTTGCCTTCTGATTCCAGTAAGGAGAGATCGCGACGAATGGTTTCCGAGGTGACGTTGAGCATTTCCGATAATTTAATAACGGTGACTTCACCGAATTTGTTTAATTCATCAAGAATATGTTTTCGTCTTTTAATTGGATTCATTATCTTTCGCCGCCGTCAACCTTTGGCGCATGGTAACTGGATGCGTAAGGCAACGCAACCACTCCAACGCATGGACGATACCCTCCTCATCATTCGTGGCAGTCACATAGCCGGCCTGCCGCTTTACTGCATCCGGCGCGTTGCCCATTGCGATGCTGATTCCGGCGGCGGCAAACATGCTGACATCATTCTGCTGATCGCCAATCGCGACCACCTTGTCAGAAGATATATTTAAATAATGAATTAATTGTTCTATTATGCACCCTTTATTTATATCGGATCTTTGAATATCAATATAATTCTCTCCCGTGACAACCGCATAATATCCACAAGGCAGGTGATTATTCACTTCTGTACACAGATTATCTATCTCCGGAGATGCGGCAACAAGTGTAATTTTATATATGTTGCGACGATTAAAGATATTTTCTGCAGTTTCAGTTATAAGCGGTAATCCAAATAAGCGAGCCTCATATGTTGTCCAGTGCGCAATCAGTCTATCGTCACGATGGTGAATTGCTTCGGCACTAAAAAAATGGTGGTGATAGCGGGAAAGAGAAATATGCTGGTCAATATTCCACAGGTCTGTGGCGGTCAGAGGGGCAGCATGAATAATGCGCTGTCCCGCCATCTCCAGAAGGTGTCCGCAGTTAAAACCGGCGCACCAGCTAAACAACCTATCAACCTGTTGTTGGCGTAGCAGGCGTACCATTGAGGAGACCGGTCTGGCGGAACATGCCGCCAGTAGACCACCGTCCTGGCGGAACGCAATCAGCGCCTGACGCGTGCGCGGGCTGATTGTTTTCTGCGAGGTGAGTAATGTTCCATCCAGATCGGTGATTAACAACATCTCTCGTTCCCTGATATCAATGAACAATAAACGGCGTAACGGCTTCTTTGGCGGCGTTGCACACCATGTTGTCGATAGCCGTACCGACCACCAGAATATTGACTCCGGTATCTTTAAACGCTTTCGCGTTGGCGAGGTTAATCCCGCCTTCCGCCAGCGTCGGAACATCCACCGCGCCGACCAACGCCCGCAGGCGATCTTTAATCATCTGCGGGATATCGCCTGCCGCTACGCCTTCATAGCTCATGCCGGTCATCAGACCAATCATATCCACACCGATATCCTGCATCCGCTTCGCCACGCTGGCGACCTCTTCCGGCGTGCGTGCAGGAATACCGAAAGTATGCAGATCGTCAGGATGGCCAATGTAGGCATCGACGGTCAGACCATATTGATGGGCGAGATTAACGATGTCCTGCAGATCGTCCCAGTCGGATTTATGCGTATGTAAACCATCGGCTCCAGCGCGGGCAATCTCCAGAATTTCCGTTTCGCTGAGCGGCACCGGTAAGGTTTCGGTAAAACCGCCGGCGATACCAACGGTGATAAAAATATCGTCCGGGACCACATTACGAACACCGTGTACGGCCTCAGCCATCTGGCTATTGGTGATTTCGTGACGAATCTGCTCCGCCGCGTGCATGTTGCTCACGCCTTTGTGTCCACGCGCCAGCGCCAACGCGGGGTGGTTCGGCTCCAGAAGCTTAACGCCAGCCTCACACACGGCTTTCGCCAGGCGCGCATCGTCGCCGGTTATTCCTGTGCTGAGGATGGTTTGCCCACCGTGAAGCGTGATGGCTTCTTTCACTTTCTGTAACGCTTTGGCGCGTTTTTTATTCATATCGCCTTTAAACATGGTGTACCTCTGGTGTTGGTGCATTAATTAACGGCTGTCGTTGTTGATTCGCTCTGTACGACAGGTTTGAAACGGTTAGCAATAATGGTGGTAAGGCAGGTCATCGCCATTGTGGCAATCATTACGATGGCCATCTGTAGCGCATTGCTGGATAAGAACGGTGAGGCGAAAGCCGGAACATAGGCCACGCCTTTGACGTTAAAAAAGCCCAGCATCATGCCGCCCATCCCGGCCCAAAAAATGGCGGAGCCAAAAACAATTTTGTTGGCGAACATGAAGGGATAGGCGGATTCAACAAAGGTGCCAAAACCCAGGTTAATGAGCAGGCCCGGCGTAGCAACGGCAGCTTCGCTTTTTTCACGCGGGGCGATCACATTGGCAAGGTTAATACCTGCGGCCACCATCACCAGACCGACCATATCGACCGCGCCGAGGAAGCTGACGCCGGATTTTTCCATCTCCAGCAGCACCAACGGCAGGATCACCGCGTGATAGACGCCGCCGAGAATGGCAGGCCAGATAACCAGACCAGCCAGCAGCCCGGCAAGAATTGGGCTGAATGCCAGCGTGCTTTCGATAGCCAGTTTGATGTAATTACCCGCAGATAGCGCCAGCGGACTCAGCAGATAGTGCATGACTAACCCAGCGGCAAGGCCCGATATCCCACCGGCGACGATGTTGACGGTAGTCATTGGGAAGCGCCAGTTCAGGCACAGCTCGAACAGCCAACGGACGAAAATCCCCGCCATTACACCGCCGATAATGCCGCCGATCAGTCCGCCCTCTACGGAAAGCACGCCAGCGACGACCCCGGCCACAATTGAAACTTCATCCAGTTCGGAAATCTGTTTTGCCGCCAGTACCGCGACTAACACTGGCAGACCTTTTAATAAGATTTCAAAGATATCGTTAAGTTTTTCCAGTCCTGGTATGTGGCTCAGGGCGAGTACAATCGCCATGGCGATAAAGCCTGGTAGAGCAGGGATCATGATGCTACGAATGTTAAAACGTTTGAGCAGGCTTTTTCCGGAACCGCTCTGCGAGGGCGAAGCGCTACCCAACTGTGGTTTGTACTTGATACCCCAATGTTTACACAGCGACGCCACGAAGGAGACGGCGCGGGTACGGCTGGTGGTGCCAGTTGTTCCGGAGGTCGCGACCACATTCGCCCCCTTTGCCGCCACCAGCGCCATGGAGGTTCCCCCGGTGCCGACAATCGGTGTTTTCATCTCAACGGCGGCGGCAAAAACGGCCTGGTTCGCCTTTACCGGATCAGCGCTCATTACCACGATCCCATCGATCTCACCGCGGCGGATCATCTCAGCGATTTGGCGATCGCTTTCTACTACCGAGGTGTTTACCTCCGAAAGTTTGCCCTGAAATATGCGCTGTGGTTTTTGTTGGTTTTCTGTGGTTAATGCATAAACCGATGCCGGGGTATCCGGTTTGGCGACGTCCATCGAGGCTTCTGCCGCGATAAACTGTACGGCGGCCACATTCACGCCCGCAGCCTCACACTGCTGATAAATTTCCTGGAGTAACTTCTCTGGCTCGGCGCCACCCAGGTTGTAGAGGTTGCCTCCACTGCTTCCAATAATCGCAATTTTTTTCATAGCGGCCTCAAATAGGGTAAGGGGGTTATCTGTGTTGTAGTGCAATCATAATTCCAACTAAAACAAAATAAAGCAACAATGAAAAGGTGGTTTTATACCAAATGATCTCAATTTTCAAATGTAACTCACTAAAATATAATGATTAATTTGTGTTTTTGCTTTATGTTGTTTCGTGTGGTTTTGTGACGAGGTTCAAAATGAGGAGTGCATAAATAGGGGAAAGCTGCCCATGTTGATGGGACGAGTAGGGTGCTGCGGATTCCTGAGCAGTATTCCGCCGGCAGCGCCTGGCGCGGGAACCGCCGGATGACGCGCCTGCGTCGCCATCCGGCAACGCATCGCCCGATGGCGCTTACGCTACCGTATTAGAAACATATAGAGGTTCTGGTGGCGCAAAGAAAAGCGCCGGCATTGAAGAGAAGGAAGCTTTAACGCAGTGATAACTTATATTGTTTCACTTTGCTTTGGATTGTGTTTTTTAAACTAAAATAAGGCACCCAAGGCAATGCTGTGTTCCAGGGGCGAGGGGAACCATGAAAACAGACTATGCTTACTCCGTCAGGTAATTTTCCATTACCTGTCCCATCGTATAGTTCAGGGTTAAAACCAATCATTTTTGGTGTTGCTATATTAGCTTTGTAACTAATAATTCTTCCGGGTAAGATGTTTTGCCATCTTTCAGCATCTTGACATATTCTGCCGATAAATCCTTGATCGCCATGATAGGGCGGGGTTCTTATGGCATTGATTTCCTTTTCAGGATTTTTCATAAATTCATCCCACACATTTTTTTTTGCGGGTGCAGGAATAAACATAATACCTGTTGCTGGCGCAACTGAAGCACCATGCTGAGAAAAGTCATTAAGTAATGTTATTTTTTTCATAGTTGTCAGAGGAGTAATATCTCCCACAACAACGCTATCTATATCAATATAGAGAATATCCTCATTACCAAGAACAGGATGCAGTGGATTGAAAAGTTCTAGTTTTGCCCACCATCCTGGCCAATCATACAAAAGAGGCGCTGTATTTACCCCTTTTATCTTTAGCGCATCTGTTAAACAAACAGAATCATAACCTTTGAGCTGCTTATGTAACCATTGAGCATGTTTTGTGGTGAAGTCTTTGCTTTGTCTGAGCACAGAAACTATAATCATTATATTCCCCGGTGAATATTAGGTGTTTTTAGCCATGTTCCACTATATTTAATGTGCTTTATATTGCAACAAAATTAGTGTTCATATGGTTATTGAAGTTTAATTACATTCAAGATGTGAATGTAATTAATTTGTTTATAATGTTATTAATATATGTAATGTAAGTTGATAAATGTTTTAATGATTGTTTTGTCTTTTATATTTCCATGGGGAGATATAAAATAAGAGTTGGAATGGGAGTGATCTTATTTCCCCTTTTTGTTTCTGGTGGTTTTTATGTTGCTGAATTGGATTAAACACTTCAGTGTTTAAAGCGCGAGGTCCGCAGTATTTTTATCCATCTTCTCAGGCAACCGGGAGGCAGGTATCCCGGAGTTGGACAGACTGCAGTGATGTTACGAGAACGATGCCCGATAGCGTTTACGCTACCGGGCCTTACTAAACGCTCTATCAGAATAGTGATGTAGACATCAGGTCAGAGAATGAACTTAACAATCATTCACAAAAGAAATGTTTTATTTTTAGTCTATTAACCTGACGAGAAAAGTCTATAAAATATTGCAATCTTAAGATTTAGATTAATCCCATTTTTTGTGATTTATTACTGGGATTACTTCTGATGTTTTTTTTGTAATATATATGCTATTTGCTGGAATGCTCTTATTTACAAATGACATTGCTCCAATAGTAACATTATCACCGATAGTAATAGAGCCTATAATGCAGGTGTTGGCTCCTATATCTACATTATTGCCAATAATAATGAAATCATCTTCTTTTAAACCTTGCTTGTTCCCTACTGTTGTATTTTGCTTAAGCGATAAATTACAACCGATACGAGCCTTTTTCGTGATGACGATCCCCATGTGATGCGGAATATCCAAACCATAGCCGATTACTGCTCCCAGCTCTATATCAATTCCAAATTTGGAATTTAGTTTGCGATTAATCCATAATCCAGTTTTTTTCTGTTTTTTTGAACCATAGATATACATCTCATTTGCCAGACGCCACCAAAATAAAAAATTACGTCGGCGATTGTTATTGGCCTGCATAAGTAATCGACATAATGAAAATTCATTCCTGCGAATAATCTCATGCCGCCAGTATTCCCGTAATCCACTTCCTTTTTTAGATATGGAAAATAATAAGCAATGTAAGAGTTTGATTTTTTCTTCCTCCAATGAAGAAAGCTAACTTGTTAAATAAATGTTATTATCGTAGGAGGTTCACGTATCAATTGGTAAAAATACTATAAGATGGTTTTTTATAATACTTCATTTGCTATGCAAACTGAACATTCTTTTAATTTATAATTAAATGCCGTTGATAGTAAATATTTATATATATTTTGAATGTATTGATAGGTAGTTATTGCACCGTTTTTTACGCTTCCCTTTTTGGTGCCGTCACGGGGAGCATGGTGCTGGATATGGAGATAAAATATGATTCAGAAATCAAAAGAAATGGTTCGGCTTCCGGAGATTATTAACGATCTGGCGTTTCATGCGTCGCAGGTGCTTATTGAAAGCATGAATATTGATAGCGCGTCAGCCGAAAATGCCGGTCAGGCAATTGCTGACAGAATGATGCGCAACTGGGGCGGGCAAAGCATTTATTTCCCCAAAGGTATCTCTGGCCGGGCCTCGGAACGGGATTATCAGATTTACAGCGAGTGCGATGGGCGTAATTATGCGGAGCTGGCCAAAAAGTACAATTTAACACTGCAGTGGATCTATAAAATCGTTAAGCGGGTCCACACGGAAAAACAGCACCAGCGGCGTATGCTGTAAGCGATATCGGGTATGGCGTATAGCGACAAGCGCTATACGCCGGGAGCTGCGACAGGCCGGATAAGGCGCTTGCGTCGCCATCCGGCAGCGTATTGCCTGATAGCGCTCACCCGCTGTCGTGTCAGGGCGATTATTCAAATAAGTTCTGATGTAGCTTTTGCACCACTTTCTCGGCATCGTCTCCCGGCACGAGGAAGCACAGATTGTGGCTGGAGGCGCCGTAACAAATCATGCGAATGTTGAACGGTTCCAGGACGCCAAACACTTCTTTACCAACACCGCAGGCTTTTGACAGGTTGTTGCCAATCAGCGCGACCAGCGCCAGTCCTTCTTCGACTTCGACCCGACACAACGCGGAAAGCTCCATCAATAAGGATTGGGTCAGTAACGTATCGCCCGTGGAGGTGGAGCCGGTAGTATCCAGCGTCAGCGCGACGCTCACCTCCGAAGTGGTAATCAGATCTACCGAAATATTATGCCGCGCCAGAATGCCGAACACCTCTGCCAGGAAACCTCGTGAGTGCAGCATATTCAGGCTGTGCAGCGTCAATAGCGTTTGATTGCGGCGCAGCGCCAGCGCGCGGAACAGCGGCGGGTTTTGGGTTTTATTGCACACCAGCGTACCGCCCGCTTGCGGATCTTTACTGGAGCCAACGAAGACCGGGATATCGCTACGCACGGCCGGGAGTAAGGTGGCTGGATGCAGTACTTTTGCGCCGAAGGTTGCCATCTCCGCCGCTTCTTCAAAGTCGATTTCATCAATTCGCTGCGCGACGGGCACTACGCGCGGGTCGGTGGTGTAAATACCGGGCACATCTGTCCAGATATCAACCCGCGCGGCATGGAGCGCTTCAGCCAGCAACGCTGCCGTATAGTCGCTGCCGCCGCGGCCTAACGTCGTGGTGCGGCCTTTGCTTTCACTGCCGATAAAGCCCTGAGTAATGACCAACGTTTCGCTCAGGCGCGGGAGCAACTGCTGCGCGGCCAGTTCCGCAAGCGCTGCGACGTCCGGTTCCGCACGACCAAAGCGATCGCTGGTACGCATCACTTTGCGCACGTCGAACCAGTGGGCCTGTACGTCGCGTTCACGCAGGATCTCAACAAATAGCAGGGTAGACATCAGCTCGCCGTGGCTGACCAGTTCATCGGTCAGGGCTGCCGATGTCGCCAGCGATGCCGCCTCCGCCAGAATAGTGATGTTTTCCAGCAGGCGTTCAATCTCTTCGCGAATGACATTCGGATGACGCAGACGATCAAGGATATCGAACTGGATTTTACGGATGGCGTCGAGCGTAGCGAAACGTTCGCCGGGCTCCATCCCTTCGGCCAGCGCCACCAGCAGGTTAGTGATGCCGGCAGACGCGGAAAGCACGACTAAACGAACATTGGTGTCGGAAAGTACGATATCCGCGCTACGGTTCATGGCGTCAAAATCAGCGACGCTGGTACCGCCAAATTTGGAAACAACGATCTCTGTCATATCAACCTCGTGTCAGGAAATGAAAAACGCGACCATGGCACAAGGGCAGAACAGAAACCGGTGCAGGCGCAAATGCAAGTAACGTATTTATAAATAAAAGTTGTGGCCTGGACTGTCAACGTTGGGATTATGCGGATTTTTTATGCTGAGTTTAGGCTCAGTAACAGCGCTTATAACCCCGATACCCATTTGCCGCCTTTCTGCACCTCGAATTATTTAGGGTATATACTTTTTATCCTCATTCGACAGTGCCTGGGGCAACGGCACTAAAACAATCACACTTTTCTGTGACTGGCGTTACAATCGATCCCAGTCACAATTCTCAAATCAGAAGAGTATTGCTAATGAAAAACATCAATCCAACGCAGACTTCTGCCTGGCAGGCGCTCCAGAAACACTACGATGAAATGAAAGACGTTACGATCGCTGAGCTTTTCGCGAACGATAGCGACCGTTTCGCTAAATTTTCCGCGACGTTTGACGATCTGATGCTGGTGGATTTCTCCAAAAACCGCATCACCGAAGAGACGCTGGCAAAATTACAGGATCTGGCGAAAGAGACCGATCTGGCCGGCGCGATTAAATCCATGTTCTCCGGCGAGAAGATCAACCGCACCGAAGACCGCGCCGTGCTGCACGTGGCGCTGCGTAACCGTAGCAATACGCCGATCATCGTGGACGGCAAAGATGTGATGCCGGAAGTGAACGCCGTGCTTGAGAAGATGAAAACTTTCTCGCAAGCGATTATCTCCGGTCAGTGGAAAGGCTACACCGGTAAGGCCATCACCGACGTGGTGAACATCGGTATCGGCGGTTCCGACCTCGGCCCGTTCATGGTGACCGAAGCGCTGCGTCCGTATAAAAACCATCTGAACATGCACTTCGTCTCTAACGTCGATGGCACCCACATCGCTGAAGTGCTGAAGAAAGTGAACCCTGAAACCACGCTGTTCCTGGTCGCTTCTAAAACTTTCACCACCCAGGAAACCATGACCAACGCCCACAGCGCGCGCGACTGGTTCCTGAAAACTGCAGGCGATGAAAAACACGTGGCGAAACACTTTGCTGCGCTCTCCACCAACGCCAAAGCGGTCGGCGAATTTGGTATCGACACGGCCAATATGTTCGAGTTCTGGGACTGGGTCGGTGGTCGTTACTCGCTGTGGTCTGCCATCGGGCTGTCCATTATTCTGTCCGTCGGTTTCGACAACTTTGTCGAGCTGCTTTCCGGCGCGCACGCGATGGACAAGCATTTCTCCACCACTCCGGCGGAGAAAAACCTACCCATTCTGCTGGCGTTGATTGGCATCTGGTACAACAATTTCTTCGGCGCGGAAACCGAAGCCATTCTGCCGTATGACCAGTATATGCACCGTTTCGCCGCCTACTTCCAGCAGGGTAACATGGAATCCAACGGTAAATACGTTGACCGTAACGGCAACGCCGTGGATTACCAGACAGGCCCAATTATCTGGGGCGAACCAGGCACCAACGGTCAGCACGCGTTTTATCAATTGATTCACCAGGGTACTAAAATGGTGCCGTGTGACTTTATCGCCCCGGCTATCACCCATAACCCGCTATCCGATCATCATCAGAAGCTGCTGTCTAACTTCTTCGCGCAGACCGAAGCGCTGGCGTTTGGTAAATCCCGCGAGGTGGTTGAGCAGGAATATCGCGATCAGGGTAAAGATCCGGCGCAGCTTGAACACGTTGTGCCATTCAAAGTGTTTGAAGGCAACCGCCCGACCAACTCTATCCTGCTGCGTGAAATTACGCCGTTCAGCCTGGGCGCGCTGATTGCGCTGTATGAGCATAAAATCTTTACGCAGGGCGTCATCCTGAACATCTTTACTTTCGACCAGTGGGGCGTTGAGTTGGGTAAACAGTTGGCTAACCGTATTCTGCCGGAGCTGGGCGATGATAAAGCTATTTCGTCCCATGATAGCTCTACTAACGGTCTGATTAACCGTTATAAAGCCTGGCGCGCCTGATGGTGCTGCGCTTATCCGGTCTACGCAATGCATTGAGTCTGTAGGCCGGATAAGGCGTTTCGCCGCCATCCGGCAAAAAGAGAATAAGATAATAAAAAGGCCGATATTCACATCGGCTTTTTTTATAAGATAATTCCGCTTGTCCGTCTTTATCCCCACAATTTTATATTGAGCTTAATCCTAAAATAAGCAATAACCAGAAAATCACTCTGCGTTATTTTCAGATTATACGGATGCTGATGTCTTTTAGTTTAATTTTAACTTATTGATTTTATTTGTTTGTTAATTAAATAATGTAGGCGTTACTTCTTTAAAGTTTAATTATCCTAAAACTTCGATGTTATTTCTCCCGGGCATAATCCGCCTGCTTTGGTTGTGTATACTCGGTAGCGCCCGAAATTCTTTTGGGTAAATCTCCATTCATTCAATGAAGGGAAATTATGATGAAAAAAGTACTGTATGGCATTTTTGCCATAACCGCGCTTGCGGCGACATCTGTCTCGGCAGCCCCCGTTCAGGTGGGTGAAGCGGCAGGGTCGGCAGCGACGTCGGTATCGGCGGGAAGTTCCTCCGCCACCAGCGTTAGCACCGTAAGTTCGGCGGTGGGCGTCGCGTTAGCGGCAACCGGCGGCGGCGATGGTTCCAATACCGGAACCACGACCACCACGACCACCAGTACCCAGTAGTATCGGTACGTTTAACCATAACCACACTCCGGTGTGGTTATTTTGCCCCTCTGGAGAAGCGTCGTGAAGCGACTCGCACTTATCCTGATTTGCCTGCTATTACAGGCGTGTTCGGCCACCACCAAAGGCCTGGGCGATTCACTGTGGGACAGTTTGTTCGGTACGCCAGGCGTACAGCTAACGGATGACGATATTCAAAACATGCCTTATGCCAGCCAGTACATGCAGCTTAACGGCGGTCCTCAGCTGTTTGTGGTGCTCGCTTTCTCGGAAAACGGGCAGCAGAAATGGGTGACGCAGGATGGCGCGACGATCGTGACGCAGCATGGCCGTCTGGTCAAAACGCTGCTTAGCGGCGACAACCTGATCGATGTGAATAATCTGGCGGCCGACCCGCTGGCGAAACCAGGACAGATTATCGATGGCGCGACCTGGACTCGCACCCTGGGCTGGACCGAACATCGCCAGGTGCGTTACGCCACCGCCCGTTCCGTTTTTACATGGCGAGGGACCGATAGCGTTAGCGTCGGCAGTGAAGAGACCGCCGTGCGGGTGCTGGATGAAGAAGTGACGACCGATCAAACGCGCTGGCGTAATCGCTACTGGATTGATAGCGAAGGCCAAATTCGCCAGACGGAACAGTATCTGGGCGCGAATTACTTTCCGGTGAAAACCACGCTGATTAAGGCGGCAAAATCATGATGAAAAGGACGATAAGCGCGCTGGCGCTGGCCTTTGTCGCGTCATCCGCCTTTGCCAGCGGCACTGTTACCGTTTTTACCCAGGGTAATAGCGAGCCTAAAACGCTGACAGACGCTGAGCATCTGCTCGATTTAGTCGGACAGCCGCGCCTGGCAACGAGCTGGTGGCCTGCGGCGGTTATAGGCGAAGAACAGGCGACCGTGACGGCGCGTCAGCAGCAGCAGGAACTTCTCGGGCGACTGGCGGCGCTCGGCGCTGAGGAAGACGGCGATGCGGCGGCGGCGATAAACACACTGCGCCGACAGATTCAGGCGGTGAAGGTGACGGGCAGACAATTCGTGAATCTTGATCCTGACGTGGTGCGGGTGAGCGAACGAGGTAACCCGCCGCTGCAAGGTCACTACACGCTCTGGGTCGGGCCGCAACCCACGCAGGTGACGCTCTTTGGCTTGATTAGCCAGCCGGGCAGCCAGCCGTTCGTCCCTGGGCGGGACGTCGCCAGTTATCTTGAGGATCAGCGCTTACTCAGCGGCGCGGATCGTAGCTATGCCTGGGTGGTTTACCCTGATGGACGCAGCCAAAAAGCGCCGGTGGCTTACTGGAATAAACGTCATATCGAGCCGATGCCCGGCAGCATTATTTTTGTCGGTTTTGCCGATTCCCTTTGGCGCGGCACGCCGGAGGCGATAAATGCCGACATTCTTCATACCCTGACGCAGCGGATACCGGAATAATGAAAAAAACACATCTGCTCAGCGTGCTGGCGCTGGGTATTAGCGCGGCCTGCCATGCCGAAACATATCCAGCCCCTGTTGGGCCTTCACAATCTGACTTTGGCGGCGTGGGCCTGCTGCAAACGCCGACAGCGCGTATGGCGCGTGAAGGGGAGATGAGCCTGAACTATCGCGATAACGATCAGTACCGCTACTACTCGGCTTCGGTTCAGCTTTTCCCGTGGCTGGAAACCACGTTGCGCTATACCGATGTCCGTACGAAAAAGTACAGCAGCGTGGAATCATTCTCCGGCGACCAGACTTACAAAGATAAAGCGTTTGATGTGAAACTGCGGTTGTGGGAAGAGAGTTACTGGATGCCGCAGGTGGCGGTTGGCGCGCGCGATATCGGCGGGACGGGGCTGTTTGATGCGGAATATATTGTAGCGAGTAAGGCCTGGGGGCCGTTTGATTTTTCATTAGGTCTCGGCTGGGGCTATCTTGGCACCAGCGGCAATGTGTCTAATCCTTTCTGTTCGTATAGTGGTAAATTCTGTTCGCGTGATAACAGCTATAAAGAGGCAGGTTCCGTCGACGGTAGCGATATGTTTCACGGCCCGGCCTCGCTGTTTGGCGGCGTGGAATACCAGACCCCGTGGCAACCGCTACGCCTGAAGCTGGAGTATGAAGGCAATAACTATCAGCAGGATTTTGCGGGGAAACTGGAACAGAAGAGCAAGTTTAACGTCGGCGCCATTTACCGCGTCACCGATTGGGCCGACGTTAACCTCAGCTACGAGCGCGGCAACACCTTTATGTTTGGCGTCACGCTGCGCACCAATTTCAACGATTTACGTCCCGCGTATCATGACAATTCACGCCCGCAATACCGACCACAGCCGCAGGATGCCATCCTGCAACATTCGGTAGTGGCTAATCAATTAACGTTATTGAAATATAATGCCGGTCTGGCGGACCCGAAAATCCAGGTCAAAGGCGATACGCTGTACGTTACCGGCGAACAGGTGAAGTACCGCGACTCCCGTGAAGGGATCGTGCGCGCTAACCGGATCGTCATGAACGATCTGCCGGAGGGGATCCGCACGATCCGCGTGACGGAAAACCGCCTTAATCTGCCGCAGGTCACCACTGAAACCGATGTCGCCAGCCTGAAACGCCATCTGGAAGGCGAACCGCTGGGACATGAAACTCCGCTGGCGCAAAAACGCGTGGAGCCGATCGTGCCAGAGAGTACTGAACAGGGTTGGTATATCGACAAGTCGCGCGTTGATTTTCATCTTGATCCCGTGCTGAATCAGTCGGTAGGCGGCCCGGAAAACTTCTATATGTATCAGTTGGGCGTAATGGGAACTGCGGATCTGTGGGTCACAGATCATCTGCTCACCACGGGCAGCGTGTTTGCCAATATCGCCAACAACTACGACAAATTTAACTACACCAATCCGCCGAAGGACTCGCATCTGCCGCGGGTGCGTACGCATGTCCGTGAGTATGTGCAGAATGATGTTTATTTGAATAACCTACAGGCCAACTACTTCCAGTATTTTGGCAATGGTTTCTATGGGCAGGTCTACGGTGGTTATCTGGAGACCATGTTTGGCGGTGCCGGGGCAGAAGTCCTGTATCGCCCGGTAGACAGCAATTGGGCGTTTGGTCTGGATGCCAACTACGTGAAACAGCGTGACTGGCGTAGCGCGCAGGATATGATGAAGTTTACCGATTACAGCGTGAAGACCGGACATTTGACCGCATACTGGACGCCGTCGTTCGCCCAGGATGTGCTGGTGAAAGCCAGCGTTGGTCAGTATCTGGCGGGCGATAAAGGCGGTACGCTGGAGATCGCCAAACGCTTCGATAGCGGCGTCGTTGTCGGCGGTTACGCGACGATTACCGATGCGTCGCCGGATGAATATGGGGAAGGGGATTTTACCAAAGGCGTATATGTTTCCGTACCGCTGGATCTCTTCTCGTCCGGCCCAACCCGAAGTCGTGCGGCAATTGGCTGGACGCCGCTGACGCGTGACGGTGGTCAACAGCTTGGCCGTAAGTTTGGCCTGTATGATATGACCAGTGACAGGAGCGTAAATTTCCGTTAATACTCAGGCCGGATAAGGCGTTCACGGCGCTATCCGGCAAATTATCTTATTGAACAAAATATAAACATAAATAAAAAATATAGATGCCCGTCACATTTGTGCGTTATACAGAAACCTCGCCGCAGAGAAAGAGGGGGCTGTTATGATGCCATTATCGCGCTCACGTCTTGAGTTTATCGCCACGATTTTACAAAACGTACTAAATTTGGGGCTGCTTACCCTCGGTCTGATCCTGGTCGTTTTTCTCGGTAAAGAGACGGTGCACCTGGCGGATGCCTTATTCGTGCCTGAGCAAGCCAGCAAATATGAACTGGTGGAAGGGCTGGTGATCTACTTTCTTTATTTCGAATTTATTGCGCTGATTGTGAAGTACTTTAAGTCTGGCCTTCACTTTCCGCTGCGCTATTTCGTGTACATTGGGATCACGGCGATTGTGCGCCTGATCATTGTCGATCATAAAACGCCAATGGATGTATTACTCTATTCGGCGGCGATCCTCCTGCTGGTTATCACGTTGTGGTTATGTAATTCGAACCGACTACGGCGAGAATAGGCGTCGCCACACCGTAACGGACGTATGGCGTGGCAATAAATTAGCCGCTGTCTATAACGCATAAAAAAAGCGCTCCGAAGAGCGCCAAAATACGACCATAAGTGGGGATAACATAAGTTGAGGGCAGTGGCATTGCCCGTTGCCGGGCAGGTACTTCGATAAAACTTAACCTTTCACACCCCCTGCCGTCAGGCCGTTGACCAGCCAACGTTGCGCCAACAGGAACACCAGGGTGATAGGAATAGCGGAAAGGACGGCGGCGGCGGCAAAGTCGCCCCACAAATAGTTTTGCGGGTTGAGATATTGCTGCATACCCACGGCCAGCGTATAGCTGTCCACATCGCGCAGTAACAACGAGGCGACCGGAACTTCGGTAATCGCCGCGATGAACGACAGAATAAACACCACCGCCAGAATCGGTACGGAAAGCGGCAGCAGCACCAGGCGAAACGCCTGCCACGGGGTTGCGCCATCCAGCGCGGCGGCCTCTTCCAGCGAACTGTCGATAGTTTCGAAGTAGCCTTTAATCGTCCAAACATGCAGCGCAATGCCGCCAAGATAGGCGAAGATCACGCCGCCATGCGTATTCAGACCGATAAATGGAATGTATTGTCCCAGGCGATCAAATAACGCATACAGCGCCACCAGAGACAAAACCGCCGGAAACATCTGGAAAATCAGCATCCCTTTGAGCAGTGTTGCTTTACCTGGAAAACGCATTCGTGCGAAAGCGTAGGCGCAGGTGGTGGAGAGCGCCACGATGCCGATGGCGGTAATACCGGCGATTTTCACCGAGTTCCACAGCCACAGCAGGACCGGGAAGGGAGGCGGCGTTACCCGACCATCCGCATGTTCCACGCTGAAACCCAGCGCCAGCCGCCAGTGTTCCCAGGAGATTTTATCCGGGATCAGGCTTCCGGTGGCGAAGTTCCCTTCACGTAGCGAGATAGCGATGACCATCAGCAGCGGGAACATAATCGCTGCGATGAAAATCAGCAGCCCCAGGTGCGTGATGAGGAGACGCAGTTTCTGAGATTTGGGTTGGACCATAGCCATTGTTATTATCTCCCTTAATCAAACTTCATACGCGTGGCTTTCAGGTTCACTATTGCCAGCGCGCCTACCAGCAGGAAGATCAGCGTGGCAATGGCCGCCGCCAGACCGAAGTCCTGACCGCCGCCGCCTTCAAAGGCGATACGGTAGGTGTAGCTGACGAGTAGATCGGTATAACCGGCAGGCGTGGTGGTGCCGAGACGGTCTGGCCCGCCGTTGGTCAATAACTGAATCAGGACAAAGTTATTAAAGTTAAAGGCGAAGCTGGCGATCATCAGCGGCGTTAGCGGCTTAATCAGCAGCGGTAAGGTGATCTTAAAGAAATTCTGAAATGGACCGGCGCCGTCCATTGCGGAGGCTTCGTACAGGTCATCCGGAATCGCTTTCAGCAGTCCCATGCACAGGATCATCATGTAGGGATAGCCCAGCCAGGTATTCACGATAATCACCATTGCCCGCGCGGTGTTGGGGTCGCTGAACCAGGCAGGTTTAATGCCGAACAGCGCGCTCAGCATCATATTGATTTCACCAAAGCTTTGGTTGAATAACCCTTTGAAAATCAAAATTGAAATAAACGACGGTACGGCGTAGGGCAGAATCAGCAGGACGCGGTAGATAGCTTTACCTTTCAGCGCTTCCCACTGTACGAGGCAGGCCAATACCATCCCAACCGCCACGGTTAACACCACAGTGAGGACCGAAAAGACCACGGTCCAGACGAAGATAGCGAAAAAGGGCTTCTGGATCCCTTCGTCGGTAAAGACGCGCGTAAAGTTTTTCGCGCCGATAGTAACGGTATAACCAGGACTGAGTTTTTCATCACCCCAGCTTCCGTCGGCGTTGATCGACTGATAATAACCGCTATCGTTGTTTGGCCGGTATTTTACGCCGCTCTGGTTATTGGTCAGCAGGCCGTCATCAGCCAGTGTGTACAGCGGACGAGTACCGGAAAACTGACGTAGCGAGCTCATAATTACTTTACTTTCATCCGGCAGGACGGCGGTTATCTGGTTCAGCGCCAGACGGTTCTGGGTGATTATCCGCAGATTGGCGCGTTCGCCGCCCGGCAGGGCATCGGTCTCTTTCAGCTGTAATTTTTGTTCGCCGCCGAAGGAAAATGCGTCAGACAGGTAATGTTTACCCGTTTCTCCGTCGGTGAGGGCCAGTTGCCACTCGTCGCCGCTCGGGTAAAGACCGAAGTTATAGGTTTTTCCTGCCTGATAAGAACGGTCCATCAGCACTTGCTGGGCGCGTTCAAAGGTGAGCTGGTTGGTGCTGCTGTAGTTAGTAAAGGCGATAGCGATGGTGCACACCAGCGGGAATAGCACAAATAGCCCCATGCCGGCGAGGCCAGGGTAAACGTAGCGCCAGGCATAGGTTTTACGATTTGCGAAAATATACAGGCCAGCAGAGCTTAAAATCAGCGTCATGATGGCGAACAGATACTCCCCTTGTACGTACATTAAAACTACAAGGTAACCCACCAGCAGGCCCAGCAGACCAATTACTGACCATTTAAGCTGGTCACTTTGCCACCAGTGTTTCTTTTTAATGACATCCATGGGGATTTTCCTCTACAGCGTTGAAACTTCCTGGCCGGAGATGTGCCTGATGGCGTTGCGCTTATCAGGCCTACGGTGTGTTGTAGGCCGGATAAGGCATTTATGCCGCCATCCGGCACAGGCTCGCGGCATTACTTAGTGATACGGCTTTGTGCATCTTTCAGCGCGGCATCCACGGTTTGACGGCCGCTGGCGGCGTTAATCACAGCCGTACGTACCGCATACCAGAAGGCGGACATCTGCGGAATATTCGGCATGATCTCGCCTTTCTGGGCGTTATCCATGGTGGCGGCGATACGGGGGTCTTTCGCTAACTGCTCCTGGAAAGATTTCAGCGCCACGGCGCCCAGCGGTTTATCTTTGTTCACCGCTTCCAGACCCTGATCGGTCAGCAGGTAGTTTTCGAGGAACTCTTTCGCCAGCTCTTTATTCGGGCTGGCAGCGTTAATTCCCGCGCTCAGCACGCCGACGAACGGTTTCGAGGGTTTACCTTTGAAGGTCGGCAGCAGGGTGACACCGTAGTTGACTTTGCTCTTGTCGATGTTCGACCATGCCCACGGACCGTTGATGGTCATTGCCGTTTCGCCTTTATTGAAAGCTGCTTCGGCGATGGAGTAATCGGTATCGGCGCTCATATTTTTGTTCTTGATCATATCGATCAGGAAAGTCAGGCCCGCTTTCGCGCCGGCGTTGTCGACGCCAACGTCTTTCACGTCATACTTGCCGTTTTCAAATTTGAACGCGTAACCGCCGTCAGCAGCGATCAAAGGCCAGGTGAAATACGGCTCTTGCAGGTTGAACATTATCGCCGACTTCCCTTTCGCTTTTAGTTCTTTATCCAGCGCCGGGATCTCTTCCCAGGTTTTCGGCGGGTTCGGGACGAGGTCTTTGTTATAAATCAGGGAGAGGGCTTCAACGGCGATGGGGTAGGCGATCAGCTTGCCGTTATAACGTACCGCATCCCAGGTAAACGGATAGAGTTTGTCCTGAAACGCTTTATCCGGAGTGACCTCCGCCAGCAGACCAGACTGCGCGTAGCCGCCAAAACGGTCGTGCGCCCAGAAGATAATGTCAGGACCGTCGCCGGTGGCTGCCACCTGCGGGAATTTCTCTTCCAGCTTATCCGGGTGCTCAACGGTCACTTTAATGCCGGTGTCTTGCTCAAATTTTTTACCGACCTCGGCCAGACCGTTATAACCCTTGTCGCCGTTGATCCAGATAACCAGTTTACCTTCTTCAATTTTGGCGAGAGCCGGGGCGGAAATCATCATCGTCGTAAGTGCGGATAATGCGAGGATGCCTACGCCAGTTTTAATCTTCATATCTCCCATCCTTTTTGGTGATGTACACAGAGGTGGTTTAACGGTCTCTAGTTTCTTTATACGACAACCTCTTTCCATCCTCCCTACCCCTACGCCCCACCCCGACTTTATGTGATCTGTGTTGCATAAATGTGAGTAATGCGTGCTGGCGCACACAAAAACACGCCGATTTTTGCGGGCGGCATCACGAAATTCCTTTTCTGTCCGCGCCCGTGGTCTCAGGCGTTGTGTCCTCATCCTCCCGCCTCCTCCCCCATAAAAAAGCCGGGGGGTGGAGGATTTACCCCAGTCAGGGATCGCGCATAGTCAGGCCATCATGAATGTTGCTGTCAATGACAGGTTGTAACGAAGGGAGAAAGGCATGGCGAGCGTACAGCTACGAAATGTAACGAAAGCCTGGGGTGACGTGGTGGTATCGAAAGATATTAACCTCGATATCCATGACGGGGAGTTCGTGGTGTTTGTCGGACCGTCAGGCTGTGGTAAATCGACCTTGCTGCGTATGATCGCCGGGCTTGAAACCATCACCAGTGGCGACCTGTTTATCGGGGAAACCCGTATGAATGATATTCCGCCTGCCGAGCGCGGCGTGGGCATGGTATTCCAGTCTTATGCGCTCTATCCCCATCTCTCCGTTGCAGAAAACATGTCTTTCGGCCTCAAGCTGGCGGGCGCCAAAAAAGAGGTAATGAATCAACGCGTCAACCAGGTGGCGGAAGTGCTGCAACTGGCGCATCTGCTGGAACGTAAGCCAAAAGCGCTTTCCGGCGGGCAGCGTCAGCGCGTAGCGATTGGCCGCACGCTGGTGGCGGAGCCGCGTGTGTTTTTGCTGGATGAACCGCTCTCTAACCTGGACGCCGCGCTGCGCGTGCAGATGCGTATTGAAATTTCTCGCCTGCATAAACGTCTGGGCCGCACGATGATTTACGTCACCCACGATCAGGTCGAGGCGATGACGCTGGCCGACAAAATCGTGGTGCTGGACGCCGGTCGCGTCGCTCAAGTCGGTAAGCCGCTGGAGCTGTACCACTATCCGGCGGACCGCTTTGTCGCGGGCTTCATCGGCTCGCCGAAGATGAACTTCCTGCCGGTGAAAGTGACCGCCACCGCGATTGAACAAGTCCAGGTCGAACTGCCGAATCGCCAGCAAATCTGGCTGCCGGTCGAAAGTCGCGGCGTGCAGGTCGGCGCCAATATGTCTTTAGGCATTCGGCCGGAACACCTGCTGCCGAGCGATATCGCCGATGTCACCCTGGAAGGCGAAGTCCAGGTGGTCGAGCAGTTAGGGCACGAAACACAAATTCATATCCAGATCCCCGCCATCCGTCAAAACCTGGTTTATCGCCAGAATGACGTGGTGTTGGTAGAAGAGGGCGCCACATTCGCTATCGGCCTGCCGCCAGAGCGCTGTCATCTGTTCCGCGAGGATGGCAGCGCATGTCGTCGTCTGCATCAAGAGCCGGGTGTTTAAGGCCTCCATAAAAAAACGAAACGCAAAACCATTCGCAGTTTTAGAAGGTGGCAGCGTTTAAAGAAAAGCAATGATCTCAGGAGATAGAATGATGATTACTCTGCGCAAACTCCCACTGGCGGTTGCTGTCGCAGCGGGCGTAATGTCCGCTCAGGCAATGGCTGTCGATTTCCACGGTTACGCCCGTTCCGGTATTGGCTGGACGGGAAGCGGCGGCGAACAACAGTGTTTCCAGGTGACCGGTGCACAAAGTAAATACCGTCTCGGTAACGAATGTGAAACCTATGCGGAACTGAAACTGGGCCAGGAAGTGTGGAAAGAGGGCGATAAGAGCTTCTATTTCGACACCAACGTCGCCTATTCGGTTAACCAGCAGAACGACTGGGAATCGACCGATCCCGCCTTCCGCGAAGCGAACGTGCAGGGTAAAAACCTGATTGAATGGCTGCCGGGCTCTACCATCTGGGCCGGTAAGCGCTTCTATCAGCGTCATGACGTACACATGATCGACTTCTACTACTGGGATATTTCAGGTCCTGGCGCGGGTATCGAAAATATCGATCTGGGCTTCGGTAAGCTTTCACTGGCGGCGACCCGCTCTCAGGAAGCGGGCGGTTCTTACACCTTCAGCAGCCAAAATATTTACGATACTTCTAAAGATACCGCGAACGATGTTTTCGATGTCCGTTTAGCAGGCTTGCAGACCAATCCGGATGGCGTGCTGGAACTGGGCGTTGACTATGGTCGGGCGAATAAGAGCGACGGCTACAGCTATGTTGATGGCGCAACTAAAGACGGCTGGATGTTCACCGCGGAACATACCCAAAGCATGTTGAAAGGCTACAACAAGTTTGTCCTTCAGTATGCGACTGACGCGATGACCACGCAGGGTAAAGGCGGGGCGCAGGGTACCTATGGGTATGCCTATGATACAAAAGACGATGACGGTAATGTCATCCACCACGTTGACGACTACGTCAATAACAACGGCAAACTATGGCGCGTGCTGGATCACGGCGCGATTTCGCTGGGCGATCGTTGGGATCTGATGTATGTCGGTATGTTCCAGAAACAAGACCTGGACAATAAACTCGGTACCGATTGGTGGACTGTAGGCGTACGTCCGATGTTCAAATGGACGCCAATCATGAGTACCCTGCTGGAAGTGGGTTATGACAACGTGAAATCTCAGCAGACTGGCGATCATAACAACCAATACAAAATCACCCTGGCGCAACAGTGGCAGGCAGGCGACAGCATCTGGTCGCGCCCGGCTATCCGTGTGTTTGCGACTTATGCGAAGTGGGATGAGAAATGGGGTTATATCAAAGATGGTGATAAAACCTTACGTTATGCCGCCGCAAGCAACAGCGGTTTCAATACCACCAGCCGTGGCGATAGCGATGAGTGGACCTTCGGCGCCCAGATGGAAATCTGGTGGTAATACGATGGTCATCTGACGTAACGAGGGGCGCAAGCCCCTCTGAAACATCAGGTCTGATGATGCTTGTAAGCCGAATAAGGCGCCAGCCGCCATTCGGCGATATGTTTGGGTTGGCGCGCTATTGCCTGGCTACCGCTGAACCCGCCTTATTGAGGTGAGAATAATGAAAATGAAGAAAAGTCTCGTCGCCCTCTGTTTAACCGCAGGGCTGTTCGCCAGCGTGCCGGGTATCAGCCTGGCGGAAGTGAACTATGTACCGCAAAATACCAGCGCCGCGCCCGCTATTCCTGCTGCTGCGCTACAGCAATTAACCTGGACGCCTGTAGATCAGTCAAAAACGCAGTCTACCCAACTGGCGACTGGCGGCCAGCGCCTTGACGTCGCCGGCATTACCGGCCCGGTCGCCGCTTATAGCGTTCCGGCGAATATCGGCGAGCTGACATTAACTCTGACCAGCGAGGTCAATAAGCAAGCCAGCGTTTTTGCGCCAAACGTGTTGATTCTTGACCAAAATATGACGCCTTCGGCGTTCTTCCCCAGCAGTTACTTTACTTATCAGCAGCCGGGCGTCATGAGCGCAGACCGGCTGGAAGGCGTGATGCGCCTGACGCCTGCGTTGGGGCAGCAGAAACTCTATGTTCTGGTGTTTACGACCGAAAAAGATCTTCAGCAAACCACTACGCTGCTCGATCCGGCAAAAGCCTATGCCAAAGGCGTCGGTAACTCTATCCCGGATATTCCCGATCCAGTTGCTCGCCATACCACTGACGGCGTGGTGAAACTGAAGGTAAAAACCAACAGCAGCTCCAGCGTATTGGTCGGGCCGTTGTTTGGCTCGTCCGGTACCGGGCCGGTAACGGTAGGCAATACCGCCGCGCCGGTCGCTGCGCCAGCGCCAGTCGCGCCGAAGAAAAGCGAACCGATGTTGAACGATACGGAAAGCTACTTTAATAAAGCGATTAAGGATGCCGTAGCGAAAGGCGACGTCGATAAAGCGCTGAAACTGCTTGATGAGGCCGAACGTCTGGGATCGACATCTGCCCGTTCCACCTTTATCAGCAGTGTAAAAGGCAAGGGGTAATTGTTTCCCCACAGTGCTGATTTTGCAGCAACTGGTGCGTCTCCTGGCGCACCTTTTTTTGTCATTTCATGCGAATTGTTATTTTTTTGTTGCGCAACAGATCACTTAATTGTGATTGCGCCCCCCGTAATGTCTTTTCTGAGATACAATGACTTTAGGTTATGAATCGGAGAGTAAGGCATGTCACACCCTGCGTTAACGCGACTGCGTGCGCTGCGCTATTTTGATGCGATTCCTGCGCTTGAACCCCATTTGCTGGACTGGCTGTTGCTGGAAGATTCTATGACTAAACGTTTTGAGCAGCAGGGAAAGCGGGTAAGCGTGACGCTGATTCGGGAAGCGTTTGTCGGCCAAAGTGAGGTCGAGGAAGCATCAGGTTTACTGCCATCAGAATCCCGCTACTGGTTACGTGAGATACTGCTTTGCGCTGACGGCGAGCCCTGGCTTGCCGGACGTACCGTGGTACCGGAATCCACGCTGTGCGGACCTGAACAGGTCTTACAACATCTGGGTAAAACCCCGCTTGGACGTTATCTATTTACATCATCGACACTGACCCGCGATTTTATTGAAATTGGACGCGATGCAACGCTGTGGGGGCGCCGCTCTCGACTGCGGTTGAGCGGAAAACCGCTGTTGCTTACCGAGCTTTTTTTACCTGCATCGCCGCTGTACTGAGAGGAAGATAAAGATGGAGTGGAGTCTGACGCAGAGTAAGCTGCTGGCGTTTCACCGTTTGATGCGTACAGATAAGCCTATTGGCGCGTTGCTGCTGCTCTGGCCGACGCTTTGGGCGCTATGGGTGGCGACGCCGGGTATGCCTCAGCTGTGGATTTTGGCAGTTTTTGTCGCTGGCGTGTGGTTAATGCGCGCGGCGGGCTGCGTGGTGAATGATTATGCCGATCGTAAATTTGACGGACATGTAAAACGTACGGTCAACCGACCTTTACCCAGCGGCGCCGTGACAGAGAAAGAAGCGCGCAACCTGTTTGTGGTGCTGGTGCTGCTGGCGTTTCTGTTGGTGCTGACGCTGAACGCCATGACGATTCTGCTTTCCGTGGCGGCGCTGGCGTTGGCCTGGGTTTATCCCTTTATGAAACGCTACACCCACCTGCCGCAGGTCGTGCTGGGGGCCGCTTTCGGCTGGTCAATCCCCATGGCGTTCGCCGCGGTGAGCGAATCCCTGCCGTTGAGCTGCTGGCTGATGTTCCTCGCCAATATTCTCTGGGCGGTGGCTTACGATACGCAATATGCGATGGTCGACAGAGATGATGATATCAAGATAGGCATTAAATCGACTGCGATCTTGTTTGGTCGTTATGACACATTGATTATCGGGATTCTGCAGCTTGGCGTCATGGCGTTAATGGCGCTGATCGGCTGGTTGAATGGTCTGGGATGGGGATATTACTGGGCTGTGCTGGTGGCGGGCGCGCTGTTTGTCTACCAGCAAAAACTGATTGCGAACCGTGAACGTGAAGCCTGCTTTAAAGCCTTTATGAACAATAACTACGTTGGCCTGGTGCTATTTTTAGGGCTGGCGATGAGTTACTGGCACTTCTGATGTCATGCCGGGCGAACCCGGCCTACAAAACCAAAATTTTCAATACGTCATATCAGTTGCCCGATGAGCTTGCACTATCGGGCATTTCAGGCACTGGCTTACTCGCCCTGCGTCGCGCTTTCAATCGTCAGACGGACATCAGAGGTAATTAGATCGGCAAGCATCTGATATATCTTCATCGTTTCTGCCGGTTCGGCATCGCCCGTATCACTGATATAACCCTCATCCCGTAGCGTCAACACGAGTGAACTGAACACCGCTTTGTCGAAAAACTCCGGCGCGTTAATACCGTGCAGGACAGACAGACGTTGCGCCACGGTACGGCTTTCTTTCTCCAGCGTACTGCGGTTGATGGACGGATTGGCGCTCAACAGCCAGAACGTAATGGCATAACGCTGTAGCGTTTCGCGCGCGCCTGCCGCCAGCAGTTGCAGCGTACGGGAATGCGTCGGGTTGATATGCAGTTCATCATCCTGCAGGGTAATTAGCCCCTGACGCTGCATTTCACTGGCCAGCGCGTCAATGACCGAGGCTAACTCCTCGCGCTCCCAGCGCAGGAACAGCTCCGCTTTTAACATCGGATAGAGCGCTTCAACATGCTGCTGCAACGCATCACGCGAAATGCGACGATGCTGGGTGATAATCGCCGCCATCAGCGAAGGCATAATCAACATATGCGCGATATTGTTACGATAGTAGGTCATCAACACCGCCTGCTCGCGCGGCAGAATGATGATATCGCCAATGGTGTCTTTCTCGACCTCAAACTTATTCATCTGCAGCGCGTGAGCGATAAGCTCGCCAGCGCTGGCGGCAGGAACGGTTGAGTCTGTGGAATAAGGGACATTGCGCATCAGATCGAGATAGCAATCAAGCTGCTCGGTGAGCTGCTCGCGGGTGAGCGAGCGCTGACGCGACGCTAACAGCGCGGTACAACACAGGTTCATCGCGTTTGCCGCGCCAGCGTTGTTAATACGCACCATCAGATCGGCGGCGATACTATTTACCGTCGGCGTCAGCCAGGCTGGGCGTATGGCCTCTATAGGGTCGATAGATTCGCGCCACTCCGGCACATGCTGGTTCAGGTACGTCATGAGCGGCATCGGTTCGCCAAAGTTAACGTAGCCCTGACCCAGATTGCGCAGCTTGCTCAAGCCTTTCAGCATCTGCGGCAGACTCTCTTTCTCTTTTGTCGCGCCGCGCAGCTCTTTCGCATAGGTGCCCACTTCCATGACGTGCTCATAGCCGATGTAAATAGGCACTAACGTAATTGGACGGGTACCGCCGCGCAGCATCGCCTGGATAGTCATCGACAGGGTGCCGGTTTTCGGATCTAACAAACGTCCGGTACGCGAACGTCCTCCTTCGACAAAATACTCAACCGAGTAACCGCGGCTGAACAGCTCGCCCAGGTATTCGCGAAAGACGGTGGAATAGAGTTTATTCCCCTTAAAGGTGCGACGAATAAAGAACGCGCCCAGACGACGGAAAATCGGGCCAGCGGGCCAGAAATTAAGGTTAATGCCTGCGGCAATGTGCGGCGGAACCAGTCCCTGATGGTACAGCACATAAGAAAGGAGCAAATAGTCCATATGGCTGCGGTGACAGGGCACATAGACGATTTCATGCCCGTCGTGCGCCAGTTGGCGTACGCGCTCGGCGTTATGCACGTTAATCCCCTGGTACAGTCGGTTCCAGGTAAACCCCAAAATCCTGTCGGTCAAACGAATCATCTCGTAAGAGAAGTTCGCCGCGATCTCTTCCATCAGCGCAATGGCGTTTTGCTGCGCTTTTTCATGAGAGATTTTCTTACTGCGCGCTTCGTCTTCTACCGCGCGGGCGATCGCTTTCGAGGCCAGCAGTTTGTTAAACAGATCCTGACGGGCGGGCAGGCGTGGGCCAACCGCCGCCAGGCGCTGGCGAGCAAAGTGCATACGCGCCACGCGAGCCAGCTTCTGCGCGATGATTTTATCGGTGCCGTGTTCATCAGCCATGCGACGCAATGAGACGGACGGCGAGAATCGGACAAAGCTATCGCGACCCAGCCAGGAGATGGCAAAGAATTTCTGTACGCCGTTCAGCATACGTAAAGGCGGGTTATCTTCTCCCTTTTCACGACCCGGCGCGCGGCCAAACATCACGGAAACGGGCACCATCTGCACGTCCAAAGCCGGATTACTCCGATGCAGATCGAGATAATCGTGAAAAAGTTTCACCGACTCTTCTTTTGGCGTGTAATAGGTAAAGACACGCGGTCCGCCGTGAATAAATACATAGCGTGGCAGCAGCGCGCCGTCGATCTCCAGCGGCTCCAGCGGATCCGGGAGATCGTGCGCCAGACATTGCGCCCGCAGCGTCAGTAAGTCCGCTTTTGAGTTGTATGGCAAGACATACATAATGGGGCGAGAAGTATCGAGCCCCAATTCCTGGGCGGGTTCCGCCGGAATAGACTTGCTTTTTACCAGTATGCTTAATGGTAAATTCAGTAATTTGTAGTAAATTCGTGGCCAGCCGGACATAAACGATGTAAAGCCTCTGGTTAATAATGCAAATGCGGTGCAAGGATATCAGAAAGTTTAGCGAATTTCTGTTGTATCCCGTCATACTTCGCGCTGCGTTACGGCAGTCCGAATCGTGCAGGGCAACCGTATAATGTCATTGACGTTAATAATGTAAAAAGGTTCTTTTGATGGCCAATAATACCACTGGATTCACCAGAATTATCAAAGCGGCAGGATATTCCTGGAAAGGATTTCGCGCCGCATGGACTCACGAAGCGGCGTTTCGCCAGGAAAGTATCGCGGTATTGCTGGGCGTCATCATCGCCTGCTGGCTGGATGTGGATGCGATTACCCGTGTGTTATTGATAGGTTCCGTTTTACTTATCATGATTGTTGAAATCCTCAACAGCGCTATTGAAGCGGTCGTGGACCGCATCGGTTCTGAATACCATGAGCTTTCCGGCCGTGCGAAAGATATGGGATCGGCTGCGGTGCTACTGTCTATTTTCGTTGCCCTGATGACCTGGGGCATCCTGTTATGGTCACATTTTCGATAAAGGTTCCAAATTTTATAAATCTCTTGTTTTTTGCGCCGTTTGTGGTTCCAAAATCACCTTTAACTGTATATACTCACAGCATGACTGTATATACACCCAGGGGGCGGAATGAAAGCGTTAACGGCCAGGCAACAAGAGGTGTTTGATCTCATCCGGGATCACATCAGCCAGACAGGTATGCCACCGACGCGTGCGGAAATCGCGCAGCGTTTGGGGTTCCGTTCCCCAAACGCGGCGGAAGAACATCTTAAAGCGCTGGCGCGCAAAGGGGTGCTTGAAATCGTTTCCGGTGCATCGCGAGGTATCCGTCTGTTACAGGAAGAAGAGGACGGATTACCGCTTGTCGGGCGTGTCGCGGCGGGTGAACCGCTTCTGGCGCAGCAGCATATTGAAGGCCATTACCAGGTCGATCCTTCACTGTTCAAACCCAGCGCCGATTTCCTGCTGCGCGTGAGCGGTATGTCGATGAAAGACATCGGTATTATGGATGGGGATTTGCTGGCGGTACATAAAACGCAGGACGTCCGTAATGGCCAGGTGGTTGTCGCTCGCATTGACGATGAAGTGACAGTAAAACGCCTGAAAAAGCAGGGCAATAAAGTGGAGCTGCTGCCGGAAAACAGCGAGTTTACACCGATAGTGGTGGATCTGCGCGAACAAAGCTTTACGATTGAAGGGCTGGCGGTAGGCGTCATTCGCAACGGGGAATGGTTGTAATCTCTTTTTAATCTCCTTGTAAGCCGTCATCCGGCAATCGTGCAGCCTGATGGCGCTGCGCTTATCAGGCCTACGGGAATGCAGTTCCTGAGATGATTAATTTGTAGGCCGGATAAGGCGTTACGTCGCCATCCGGCAATGCGCTCGTTTCGTTTAACTCCTTGTCAGGCTTTTCTCCATGCCGCTTTTTACCTCCTCTGATAAAGCTCTCTGGCGTCTCGCGCTGCCGATGATTTTTTCTAACATCACCGTCCCCTTACTGGGGCTGGTCGATACGGCGGTGATTGGTCATCTGGACAGCCCGGTTTTCCTGGGCGGCGTGGCGGTGGGCGCGACTGCCACCAGCTTTCTTTTCATGCTGCTGCTATTTCTACGTATGAGCACCACCGGCCTAACGGCGCAGGCATTTGGCGCCAAAAATCCGCAGGCGTTAGCCCGGGCGCTCATTCAACCGTTATTGCTGGCGCTGGGCGCTGGCGTGATGATTGTGCTATTTCGCACGCCGCTTATCGAGCTGGCTTTACATATTGTCGGCGGGAACGACGCTGTCCTGGTGCAAGCGAGACGCTTCCTTGAAATTCGCTGGCTAAGCGCTCCCGCGTCACTGGCGAATCTGGTGCTGCTCGGTTGGCTGTTAGGCGTTCAGTATGCGCGGGCGCCGGTTATCTTGTTGGTCGTGGGCAATATCCTCAATATCGCGCTCGACCTGTGGCTGGTGATGGGGCTTCATATGAACGTGCAGGGTGCTGCCCTGGCGACGGTCATCGCAGAATATGTCACGTTACTGATCGGCCTCATGATGGTACGTAAAGTTCTCCATCTCCGCGGTGTGTCGCTGGATATGCTAAAACAGGCCTGGCGCGGCAACGTGCGCCGCCTTTTGGCGCTCAATCGCGATATCATGCTGCGCTCATTGCTCCTTCAGCTTTGTTTTGGCGCAATCACGGTGTCAGGCGCGCGGCTGGGCAGCGATATTATCGCGGTAAATGCAGTCCTGATGACCTTACTCACCTTTACGGCCTATGCGCTGGACGGTTTTGCTTATGCGGTGGAGGCGCACTCCGGTCAGGCTTACGGCGCGCGTGACGGTAGCAAGCTACTGGACGTCTGGCGAGCGGCGTGTCGTCAGTCAGGAATTGTGGCCTTGTTGTTTTCCACAGTCTATGCCCTGGCAGGCGAACATATTGTCGCGTTACTGACCTCATTGCCGCAAATACAGCTACTGGCGGATCGGTATCTTATCTGGCAGGTGGTATTACCGCTGGTGGGCGTATGGTGCTATCTGCTCGACGGTATGTTTATTGGCGCGACGCGCGCTGCCGAAATGCGCAATAGCATGGCAGTCGCCGCGGGAGGATTTGCGCTGACGCTCTTCGCCCTGCCGGTATTAGGAAATCATGGTTTATGGCTGGCATTAACCGTGTTCCTGGCGCTTCGCGGTCTGTCGTTGAGCCTTATCTGGCGTCGTCACTGGCGCGAGGGTACATGGTTTGCCAGATCGTGACGGTTAAAAATTCTGAATATAAAACCGAAGGCCGAATTCCTGCCTACAATTATTATCACGTCCAGCAGAAATTGCAGAGCATTTGGGCGAATAACACCTGCTATTCCTAACCGAATGATGAGGACAAGATGATGAATAAAGACGAAGCCGGCGGTAACTGGAAACAGTTTAAAGGTAAAATGAAAGAACAATGGGGCAAACTGACCGATGACGATATGACCGTTATCGAAGGTAAACGCGACCAACTGGTAGGTAAAATCCAGGAGCGTTACGGTTACCAGAAAGATCAGGCGGAAAAAGAGGTTGTTGACTGGGAAACCCGTAACAACTATCGCTGGTAATATGTTTTCCCCTACCAGGAGTATATGGATGTGCTTCCCACTGTTTGCTTATGAATGCGGGCGTGCCCCTCTCTACTGCCGCCCGTTTTCCGTTCAGGCTAACGCGGTTTTTTCTTCACCAGCACCGAGTGATCGTGACCACAGTCGCCCGGATGGCGACACGCTTCCACTTCTACGCACGCAGGGCACAGACCGTGCGCCTCAATAACGTTATGTCGTAGCGCAAATCCCATTTTAGCCGCCAGCGTATGCATGATGTCTTCCACGCCCTCGGCACACTCTTCCTTCACCACGCCACAACGATCGCAGATAAACATGGCCGAGCTGTGCGTCGGCTGGTCGAACAGGTGGCAAACCACATAACTATTGGTGGATTCCACTTTATGGACAAAACCCTGTTCGAGCAAAAAATCCAGCGCGCGGTAAATGGTGGGCGGTTTGGCCTGTGGTTCCGTTTCGCGCAGCAAATCGAGCAAATCGTATGCGCTGATGGCACCCTGTTGCAGACTCATCAGGCGCAGCACTTCGAGGCGCTGAGGCGTCAGGCGCACGTTGCGCTGCGCGCAGAGTTTTTCAGCTTGCGCCAGTAACTCTTGCGTTGTGGTCTTTTCCATGTAGCACCTCGAATGGCATGAAAGTCTAATCCGTTACTTTACCACGAGCTGCTTAAAACTCTGAAATTACCCCGCGACAATATATCGCCTGCTAAGCTTTTCCGCGCCAGTATTCTCATCTATACATAATGAGGGTCGATATTATAACAACAGGATTTAACATCACTATTTCACAGCAATAGTTCGCCTCTGTCCGGTAAAGCGTGGCGGAGGGATTACTTCACCTGATAATAAGATGGGCTAACTGTGAACAAAAACGTCAAACTTTCACTGATTGCTATCGCGGTCTCGCTTTTTATGGCAAAGCAGGCGAGCGCCGCCAATACCTGGACGGAAGCGCGTAATGACGCAATGGGCGGGACGGGCGTTGCGTCCGCGAATTATGGCAGCGGAGTACTATTAAATCCGGCGTTACTGGCAAAAGCCAAACCGGAAGACAATATCACTGTTGTCCTTCCTGCGGTCGGCGTCCAGATTACGGATAAAGACAATCTCCAGGATGAAATTGACGATATCAGCGATAAAGTGGATTACTACGATGAGGTCGTCGATAACCTTACGCTGGGGCAAATTCTGCTCAATCCGCGAGGCGTGCTGAATCAATTTCAGGGCGCCGCGCGCGACCTGGCCGATGAGCTGGAATATCTCAACGGAAAAACCGCCCGCGCCAATGCCGGCGCCGGGTTGGCGGTAAGTATTCCAGGGCAAACGCTTTCCGTGGCGTTTATCGCCAAAGGTTATGCGCATGGGCGCGTGAGTTCGTCCATTGATCAGAACGATATTCAGTATCTGCGCGATATCCAGCATGATGAACGTGTCGCGCTTCGTGAAGCAGGACGCGCTGCTTTGCTGGGGTCTGACGAAATTACAAAGCATTTAAACTCTACCGCGTCGGGGCGGGTAGCGATTGTGTCTGACTACGGTATTGCACTGGCGAAGCAGTTTGTGGTGGGCGAGGTGCCTGTTTCCATTGGCGTTACGCCAAAACTGCAAAAAACCTGGCTCTATAACTACACCACCTCAATTTATAACTACGACAGTAGCGACTGGAATAGCAGCCGCTATCGCAATGACGATACGGGTTTTAACATTGATGCGGGGCTTGCTGCCGATATCGGTGAAAACTGGACGCTGGGGCTGAGCGGGCAAAATCTGGTATCTCGCGATATCGATACGAAAGATATTTACATCACTAATGGTATGACGGGAGAAACCACCAACTACAAAGATACATACCAAATCCGCCCCCTGGTTACCGCGGGCATCGCATGGCATAACGATTTGCTGACCGTAAGCGCCGATGGCGATCTGACGGAAACGAAAGGCTTTAAGAGCGAAGACAATTCACAGTACGTTGGCGTCGGCGCTGAAGTTCGACCGTTATCATGGCTGGCGGTGCGCGCAGGGTATCGTGCGGATGTGAAAAATAACGATAGCAATGTGGTTACCGGCGGTCTTGGCTTTGCGCCCTTTAACCGTGTGCATCTCGATTTAATGGGACTGTACGGCGAAGATGAAACCTGGGGGGCAGGCGCGCAGCTTACAATGACATTCTGAGGTGCTTTCACCGGAGGCGCTACGCCTCCGGTTTAGCGTTATGCTATAGTAACGCCCCTTTTTTAACCGGATGCTTATTTATTCGCCATGCAGCCTGAAACCCAGTCCTCCGCTTTACCTGCTTATCGCTTCTCCATCGCGCCTATGCTCGACTGGACGGACAGACATTGCCGCTATTTCCTGCGTTTGCTGTCTCGCCAGACGCTGCTCTACACCGAAATGGTGACCACGGGCGCGATTATTCACGGTAAGGGTGACTATCTGGCTTATAGCGAAGAAGAGCATCCGGTCGCTCTACAGCTTGGTGGAAGCGATCCGGCTCAGCTTGCGCATTGTGCAAAGCTGGCGGAAGCGCGTGGCTACGATGAAATTAACCTCAACGTGGGGTGCCCCTCCGATCGCGTGCAAAACGGTATGTTTGGCGCCTGTTTGATGGGCAATGCGCAACTGGTCGCCGATTGTGTTAAAGCCATGCGTGATGTCGTCTCGATTCCGGTAACGGTAAAAACCCGCATTGGTATTGACGATCAGGACAGTTATGCGTTCCTGTGTGATTTCATTAATACGGTTTCCGGTCAGGGAGAATGCGAGATGTTTATTATCCATGCGCGCAAAGCCTGGCTTTCTGGCTTAAGCCCGAAAGAAAATCGTGAGATCCCGCCGCTGGATTACCCGCGCGTATACCAGCTAAAGCGGGATTTTCCGCACCTGACCATGTCCATTAACGGCGGCATCAAATCGCTGGAAGAGGCGAAGGAACACCTGCGCCATATGGATGGCGTCATGGTTGGCCGCGAAGCTTATCAGAATCCGGGTATACTGGCCGCGGTGGATCGGGAGATCTTTGGCGCCGATACCACCGATGCCGACCCGGTTGCGGTGGTTCGCGCGATGTATCCCTATATTGAGCGTGAATTGAGCCAGGGAGCGTATCTGGGGCATATCACTCGCCATATGCTGGGGTTGTTCCAGGGCATCCCCGGCGCGCGACAGTGGCGTCGCTATCTGAGCGAAAACGCCCATAAAGCTGGCGCGGATGTTGCTGTACTGGAGCAGGCGCTAAAACTGGTGGCAGACAAGCGTTAAAAGTTCGCCAAAAATTAGTCAATCTCACCACGCCCTGTGCAGTCTTGCAGGGCGTTTTTCTTATATATCAATAATATAAATATTGGCATGATTTTTGTAAGAGCTTACCTGACCAGACCCGGTAAGCGCCGTGCCGCCGGGCAATGCCATTTTTATGGGGAGCGACTATGCTGGAACTACTTTTTGTGCTTGGCTTTTTTCTGATGTTAATGGTGACGGGCGTCTCCTTGCTGGGCATTCTGGCCGCGCTGGTTGTAGCGACTGCCGTCATGTTCCTGGGCGGAATGTTCGCCCTGATGATCAAGCTGTTACCGTGGCTACTGCTGGCGGTGGCTGTGGTGTGGGTGATCAAAGCAGTAAAAACGCCAAAAATCCCACAGTATCAGCGCAATAACCGTCGGTTTTACTAAGGTATTGAGCGGTTCGTCACAACCTGGAACTTTGCCCTCACAAGCAAATAGGAATCGATTATTAAATCTGTCATGATTGCGCAGGTAACGAATTCATCGCGCTGTACCCTACATACAGCCGAACAAAAAAAGAAAGGGCTTCCCGGGTGGAAGCCCAATTTCTTTGCAGAGCTATTACGGAATCAGCAGGCTTGAGCCCTGTGTGGCCCGGCTTTCCAGTACCTCATGCGCGCGACGGGCATCTTTTAACGCATAGCGTTGATTTTCAGCCACATCAACTTTAATCACGCCGCTGGCGATCAATGAGAACAATTCATTGCTGGCTTCGGTCAGTTCTTCACGTGTCGTAATATACCCCTGTAGTGAAGGTCGCGTGGCATACAGGGAACCTTTCTGATTCAGAATACCTAAATTCACGCCAGTGACGGGGCCGGACGCATTGCCGAAACTGACCATCAGTCCCCGTCGTTGCAGGCAGTCCAGTGAGGCTTCCCAGGTATCTTTCCCCACGGAGTCATAGACCACGCGGACTTTTTTGCCGCCGGTGATCTCTTTTACCCGTTCGACAATGCTCTCCTCACGGTAATTAATTACCTGCCAGGCACCGGCGTCCAGCGCCCGCTGCGCTTTTTGCGCGCTACCGACGGTACCGATAAGCTTCGCGCCCAGCGCTTTCGCCCATTGGCAGGCGATCAGACCGACGCCGCCCGCAGCGGCATGAAACAGGAAGGGTTCGTCGGGTTTCACTTCATAGGTTTTGCGCAACAGGTAAAAAACGGTCAACCCCTTGAGAAAAGAGGCTGCCGCCTGTTCGAAGGAAATGGCGTCAGGTAAAATCGCGGCTTTATCTGCGGGGACGTTATGGACGGAACTGTAAGCGCCGAGCGTTGACTGCGCGTAGACGACGCGATCGCCCACGCGAATGTGCTCCACGCCGTTGCCGACTTTACTGACCACACCCGCAGCTTCGGTTCCCAGGCCCGCAGGCAACGACGGGGGCGGATAGAGTCCGCTACGGATATAGGTGTCGATGAAGTTGATACCAATGGCTTTGTTCTCAACCTGGATTTCGTGTTCCGCCGGTTCCGCTGGCGTAAACTCCACGGTCTGAAGCACTTCCGGACCACCATGCTTGTGAAATTCAATACGCGTTGCCATGCTTCCTCCAAAAGAAATGTGGTAATCTTTCGACCCAATCACTATCTCGGTAACTCCATTCACTATGGCAGGAAATAAACCCTTCAACAAACCACAGACTGATGCCCGCGACCGCGATCCGCAGGTTGCCGGGATAAAAGTGCCGCCGCACTCGATTGAAGCGGAACAGTCGGTGTTGGGCGGTTTAATGCTGGATAACGAGCGCTGGGACGATGTGGCCGAGCGCGTGGTGGCGGAAGATTTCTATACCCGCCCGCATCGCCATATCTTTACGGAGATGGGGCGCTTGCAGGAAAGCGGCAGTCCTATCGACCTGATTACGCTCGCGGAATCGCTGGAGCGGCAGGGCCAACTGGACAGCGTCGGCGGTTTCGCCTATCTGGCGGAGCTGTCTAAAAACACGCCAAGCGCGGCGAATATCAGTGCTTATGCGGACATTGTGCGCGAACGCGCCGTGGTCCGCGATATGATCGCGGTGGCGCATGAAATTGCGGACGCCGGTTACGATCCACAGGGGCGCAATAGCGACGAACTGCTGGATCTGGCGGAGTCGCGCGTCTTCCAGATCGCGGAAAACCGGGCCAACAAAGACGAAGGTCCGAAAAGCATCGACCAGATTCTCGACGCTACCGTGGCGCGTATTGAGCAGTTGTTCCAGCAACCGCACGATGGCGTTACAGGCGTGGATACCGGCTATCAGGATCTCAATAAAAAGACGGCAGGGTTACAGCGTTCGGATTTGATTATCGTCGCGGCGCGCCCCTCCATGGGTAAAACCACTTTTGCGATGAACCTCTGCGAAAACGCGGCGATGTTGCAGGATAAACCGGTACTGATCTTTAGTCTGGAGATGCCCGGCGAACAGATCATGATGCGTATGCTGGCCTCGCTGTCCCGCGTCGATCAGACACGTATTCGTACCGGTCAACTCGATGATGAAGACTGGGCGCGAATCTCCGGCACGATGGGCATTCTGCTGGAGAAACGCAATATGTATATTGACGACTCCTCAGGTCTTACGCCGACAGAAGTCCGTTCGCGCGCGCGGCGTATTTTCCGCGAACATGGCGGGTTAAGTCTGATTATGATCGACTACCTGCAATTGATGCGTGTGCCGTCGCTTTCTGATAACCGTACTCTGGAAATCGCCGAAATTTCTCGCTCGTTGAAAGCGCTGGCGAAGGAACTCCAGGTGCCGGTCGTGGCGCTATCGCAGCTTAACCGCTCCCTGGAACAACGCGCGGATAAACGTCCGGTGAACTCCGACCTGCGTGAATCCGGCTCTATTGAACAGGATGCCGACTTAATTATGTTTATCTACCGTGATGAGGTTTATCACGAGAACAGCGACTTAAAAGGCATTGCTGAAATTATTATTGGTAAGCAACGTAACGGTCCTATCGGTACGGTTCGTCTGACGTTCAATGGTCAGTGGTCGCGCTTCGATAACTATGCGGGACCGCAATACGATGATGAGTAACTCTCCGTCATTCTTTTAACAAGGAATTCAAATGCAAGCGGCAACAGTCGTCATTAACCGCCGCGCTCTGCGACACAACCTGCAACGTCTGCGTGAACTGGCGCCTGCCAGTAAGCTGGTTGCGGTGGTGAAAGCGAACGCTTATGGACACGGTCTTCTGGAGACCGCGCGAACGCTCCCTGATGCTGACGCTTTTGGCGTGGCGCGTCTTGAAGAGGCTCTACGTCTGCGAGCGGGCGGGATCACGCAGCCTATCCTGCTGCTGGAGGGTTTTTTCGACGCCGCCGATCTGCCGACCATTTCCGCGCAATGTCTGCATACCGCCGTACATAATCAGGAGCAGCTTGCCGCCCTGGAGGCGGTGGAGCTGGCGGAGCCGGTAACGGTCTGGATGAAGCTGGATACCGGTATGCATCGTCTCGGCGTGCGCCCCGAAGAGGCGGAGGCGTTCTACCAGCGTCTGACGCACTGTAAAAATGTACGCCAGCCGGTGAATATCGTCAGCCATTTTGCCCGTGCGGATGAGCCGGAATGCGGCGCTACCGAACATCAGCTCGACATTTTTAATGCCTTCTGTCAGGGTAAACCCGGTCAGCGCTCTATTGCCGCGTCTGGCGGTATTCTGCTGTGGCCGCAGTCTCACTTTGACTGGGCGCGTCCGGGCATCATTTTGTATGGCGTATCGCCGCTGGAGCACAAACCCTGGGGGCCGGATTTTGGTTTTCAGCCGGTGATGTCCTTAACCTCCAGTTTGATCGCGGTGCGTGACCACAAAGCGGGCGAACCGGTGGGCTACGGCGGGACATGGGTGAGTGAGCGCGACACGCGCCTGGGCGTGGTGGCGATGGGTTATGGCGATGGCTACCCACGAGCGGCGCCTTCCGGTACGCCAGTACTGGTCAATGGTCGTGAAGTTCCGATTGTCGGGCGGGTGGCGATGGATATGATTTGCGTAGATTTGGGGCCAAACGCGCAGGATAACGCGGGCGATCCGGTGGTCTTATGGGGTGAAGGTCTGCCGGTTGAACGTATCGCTGAAATGACAAAAGTAAGTGCTTACGAACTTATCACGCGCCTGACCTCAAGGGTGGCAATGAAGTATATTGATTAAATGCGCGGCGGGCCGGGTGGCGCTTGCGCTTATCCGGCTTGTATCGCGCATGGGCTGCAGGCCGGATAAGACGTTCACGCCGTCATCCGGTAATATGCGCATCCACCACAACATCCTCTCGATCTTCTCGTCCTTCCGGTTTATTGTGTTATTTCCTGCCCTCTGTAAACCTGGAGAACCATCGCGTGTTTCAAAAAGTTGACGCCTATGCCGGCGATCCGATTCTTTCACTGATGGAGCGTTTTAAAGACGACTCCCGTCACGACAAAGTAAATCTGAGCATTGGCCTGTATTACAACGAAGACGGGATTATCCCACAGCTTAAAACGGTGGCCGAAGCCGAAGCCCGGCTTAACGCGCAGCCGCATGGCGCTTCGCTGTACCTGCCGATGGAAGGACTCAATACTTATCGCCATACTATCGCGCCTTTGCTCTTTGGCGCCGATCACCCGGTTCTTCAGCAACAGCGCGTGGCTACTATCCAGACATTAGGCGGTTCCGGCGCGCTGAAAGTGGGCGCGGATTTCCTTAAGCGTTATTTCCGCGACGCAGGCGTATGGGTGAGCGACCCCACCTGGGAAAACCATATTGCGATATTTGCCGGGGCAGGATTCGAAGTGAGTACTTACCCCTGGTATGACGACGCGACTAACGGCATCCGTTTTAACGATCTGCTGGCCACGCTGAATACGTTACCTGCGCGCAGTATCGTGTTGCTGCACCCCTGTTGTCACAACCCGACCGGGGCGGATTTAACGCCTTCGCAATGGGATGCGGTGATTGAAATAGTGAAAGCGCGCGATCTGATTCCGTTCCTTGATATTGCCTATCAGGGGTTTGGCGCAGGCATGGACGAGGATGCTTACGCTATTCGCGCCATTGCCAGCGCTGGGTTACCTGCGTTAGTCAGTAATTCTTTTTCGAAGATTTTCTCGCTGTACGGCGAGCGCGTCGGCGGCCTGTCGGTGGTGTGTGAAGATGCTGAAATTGCCGCGCGGGTTCTGGGACAGCTAAAAGCGACGGTGCGCCGAATTTACTCCAGTCCGCCGTGTTTCGGCGCTCAGGTGGTCGCTACGGTCCTGGGCGATGAGGCGTTAAAAGCGGGCTGGCTGGCGGAAGTCGACGCGATGCGTAACCGCATTATATCGATGCGCCAGACGCTGGTGAAGGAGCTGAAGGCGGAGATGCCTGACCGCAACTTTGATTACTTGTTACAGCAGCGCGGTATGTTCAGCTATACCGGGTTAAGCGCGGAGCAGGTCGATCGGTTGCGCGATGAGTTTGGCGTTTACCTGATTGCCAGTGGCCGCATGTGTGTCGCCGGGCTTAATGCTTCAAATGTACACCACGTGGCGAAGGCATTTGCCGCTGTCATGTAATACTCAGGCCGGACGGCGATAACAATGCTCTCCGGCCTGACAATAGCTGTTGTGATCATCCTCTTTTTTCGTAACAAAACCGCAGATAATCCTTCCTTTTGACCGTTACTGGCGTTATGGTCAGATAGTTTTTTGAGCAAAGACTCATCTTAATAATTATAATATTTTGAATTTTAAGGGAAAAGCATGAAAAAAATAACCCTGGCGCTAAGTGCCATCTGTTTATTGTTTACGCTAAACCATTCCGCGAATGCTTTAGTATCTTCCCCTTCGACGCTCAATCCGGGCACTAATGTTGCAAAACTCGCGGAACAAGCGCCTGTCCATTGGGTCTCTGTCGCCCAGATTGAAAACAGCCTCACCGGACGCCCGCCGATGGCGGTCGGCTTTGATATTGACGACACCGTGTTATTTTCCAGCCCCGGATTCTGGCGCGGAAAGAAAACCTACTCCCCGGACAGCGACGATTATCTGAAAAATCCGGCCTTTTGGGAAAAAATGAACAACGGCTGGGATGAGTTCAGTATTCCAAAAGAAGTGGCCCGACAGCTCATTGATATGCATGTTCGTCGTGGCGACAGTATTTACTTTGTCACTGGTCGTAGTCAGACGAAAACGGAAACCGTGTCGAAAACGCTGGCGGATAACTTCCATATTCCGGCGGCGAATATGAATCCGGTGATTTTCGCCGGCGATAAACCGGAACAAAATACGAAAGTACAGTGGCTGCAGGAGAAGAACATGCGTATCTTCTACGGCGATTCGGATAACGATATTACCGCAGCTCGTGATTGTGGTATCCGCGGTATTCGCATCCTGCGCGCGGCTAACTCCACCTACAAACCGCTGCCGCAGGCAGGAGCGTTTGGCGAGGAAGTCATTGTCAACTCGGAGTACTAAAAATCAGGAGAGCGTCAGGCTCTCCTTTTTTGCATGATTTTTGCACAAACTTGCCCCGCTGGCTTTTACCTTTTCCAGACTTGCTGCACACTATTCAGGAGACGTTTGTTTTTAGGAAGGAGCAGCCTATGTGGTATCAGCGCACCATTACACTGAGCGAGAAGCCGCGCGGGTTTCATCTGATAACAGATGAAATTATCGATAAATTGTCTGGCTTACCGCCTGTCGAAACGGGTTTGCTGCATCTGTTGTTGCTACATACCTCGGCCTCGCTGACGCTAAACGAAAACTGCGATCCCACCGTGCGCGCTGATATGGAGCGCCATTTCCTGAAAACCGTTCCCGATAATGCGGCGTATGAACATGATTACGAAGGCGCGGATGACATGCCTTCGCATATTAAGTCGTCAGTATTGGGCGTCTCGTTGCTGCTGCCTGTACGCCAGGGGCGTTTACAGTTAGGAACATGGCAAGGTATCTGGTTGGGAGAGCACCGTATTCACGGCGGTCCACGTAAAATCATCGCGACACTACAAGGGGAATGATAATGACCATTTCGGAATTACTGCAATACTGCATGGCAAAACCTGGCGCAGAGCAGAGCGTTCACAGCGACTGGAAAGCGACGCAAATTAAAGTGGAAGATGTACTTTTCGCGATGGTAAAAGAAGTTGATGGGCGCCCGGCAGCCTCTCTCAAAACCAGCCCGGAACTGGCAGAGTTGTTACGCCAGCAGCACAGCGATGTACGACCGAGTCGGCACCTTAATAAAGCGCACTGGAGCACGGTCTATCTGGACGGATCGCTGCCGGATTCACAACTCTATTATCTGGTCGATGCCTCTTATCAACAGGCGGTAAATGCGCTGCCGGAAGATAAACGCAAGCAGTTGCCGCAGTCCTGATTATAGCGCGCCGACCAACAACGCCAGGGCGATATCAATGAGGCGGATGACCGTAGACCGGATACGGCTGCCGAGGGCGATTTGCGCATTATTGGCGCGTAGCCTGGCGAGGTCCCGCTGTCCTTCCAGCAGAATAATCATATCGTCGTCGTCCAGCCAGCCGCGAGCATGTTCCTGAAGCGCGCGGGCGATAAACGCGGCGGACTCGCGGATAGCGTCGTCGCTGTCTTCTCTTGCCTGCTTATACGTCTGGATAAACTCGGCAATCGCCGAGGACGCTACAGGGTGTTCGGCCCGGGCGGTGGTCATCAGGTTATGTATTTCGTTAATAGACGCCATTTTCATCTCCCTGAGTGCAGCGAGCGCCCCAATGCAGACACTCACCCTGTATAGCTAATTTCCAGACCTGATTATTTTGCTGTTGGTATCTCTCTGCCTGGATGTGAGTAAGTGGTTGCTTACGTTGCATAACCCGCGCATAAAGACGCAAATAGTGATTTTTCAGCAGCGCCAGATTATCGAGTCGGTGTTTATCCCCACCTTGACGGGCGACCCGCTCAGCCTGAAAAAATGTCTGGCGGATATCGCGGTCATCCTTGAGCAGTGTCTCTTTTTGCCACGGTATTCGCGCCGCGTCCTGCAGGAAGCGGGTTGAGCGCGTTTGTAATAGCGTTAGTTGTTGAAAAGCCACGGCGCTAAAGCGGTCAGGCAGCGTACAGGCGGCTAAAAACAGGCACAGCAGTAGTGTGATTGCGTAGGGCAACTTCATGGTGTTTTCCATAACAGACCGTTTGCGCTATCACATGTCAGAGCGAGGCGGCACGCAAATCACAAATGCTCAACACGGATACAATGAGGTGGGATGAGGAAAAATGATGCCGCTTCCCGGCGAATCGGAAAGCGGCGTGAAGGTTATTTGAGCATAGGTTTAAGGAAGCGGGCGGTATGCGACGCCTCGCACTCCGCCACGGTTTCCGGCGTACCGGAGACGAGAATTTCGCCGCCGCCGCTGCCGCCTTCCGGGCCGAGGTCGACAATCCAGTCCGCCGTTTTAATGACGTCCAGGTTGTGTTCGATCACCACGATGGTGTTGCCCTGATCGCGCAACTGATGCAGAACGTCAAGCAACTGCTGAATATCGGCAAAGTGCAGGCCGGTGGTCGGCTCGTCGAGAATATACAGCGTCTGCCCGGTGCCGCGCTTCGACAGTTCGCGCGCCAGCTTCACGCGCTGGGCCTCGCCGCCGGAAAGCGTTGTCGCCGACTGACCAAGACGGATATAGGTCAGCCCCACGTCCATCAGCGTCTGCAGCTTACGCGCCAGCGCCGGAACCGCATCAAAGAACTCACGCGCTTCTTCAATGGTCATATCCAGTACTTCGTGGATGGTCTTGCCTTTGTACTTAATCTCCAGCGTTTCCCGGTTATAGCGCTTGCCTTTGCACTGGTCGCACGGCACGTAAATATCCGGCAGAAAGTGCATTTCGACTTTAATGACGCCATCGCCCTGGCACGCTTCGCAGCGACCGCCGCGCACGTTGAAGCTGAATCGCCCTGGCGTGTAGCCGCGCGAGCGAGACTCCGGCACGCCAGCAAAAAGCTCGCGAACCGGGGTAAAGACGCCCGTATAGGTCGCCGGGTTGGAACGCGGGGTGCGCCCGATTGGGCTCTGGTCGATATCGATCACTTTATCGAAATGTTCCAGCCCCTGAATATCCCGATACGGCGCCGGTTCGGCGATAGTCGCCCCGTTTAACTGACGCTGGGCGATGGGGAACAGCGTGTCGTTAATCAGCGTCGATTTACCGGAACCCGAGACGCCGGTGATACAGGTAAACAGCCCTACCGGTAGCGTAAGGGTCACATCTTTCAGGTTGTTGCCGCGCGCGCCGGTGAGTTTGAGCACTTTTTCTGGATTTGCCGGCACGCGTTGTTTCGGCACTTCAATTTTGCGTTTACCGCTCATGTACTGGCCGGTCAGCGATTCCGGTACCGCCATAATGGCTTCCAGCGGGCCTTCCGCCACCACCTCGCCGCCGTGAACGCCCGCGCCGGGGCCAATATCGATCACATGGTCGGCGGCGCGGATGGCGTCTTCATCGTGTTCCACCACAATCACGGTATTGCCAAGATTGCGCAGATGAATCAGCGTACCCAGCAGCCGTTCGTTATCGCGCTGGTGCAGACCGATGGACGGCTCATCCAGCACATACATCACGCCGACTAACCCGGCGCCTATCTGGCTCGCCAGACGAATACGCTGGGCTTCGCCGCCGGAAAGCGTCTCTGCCGAGCGGGAGAGCGTGAGATAGTTCAGGCCGACGTTCACCAGAAACTTGAGGCGATCGCCGATCTCTTTTAGCACTTTTTCGGCGATTTTCGCTCGTTGCCCGGAAAGCTTGAGATTAGTGAAAAAATCCATCGCATGGCCAATGCTCATATCGGAAATAGCAGGCAGCGGCGTATTTTCCACAAATACATGGCGCGCTTCGCGATTCAGTCGCGTGCCTTCACAGCTGGCGCAGGGGCGATTACTGATGAACTTCGCCAGCTCTTCGCGCACCGCGCTGGATTCCGTCTCTTTATAACGGCGCTCCATATTATGCAGCACGCCTTCGAACGGATGGCGGCGCACGGAGGTATCGCCGCGATCGTTCATATATTTAAATTCAATGTTCTCTTTGCCGGAACCGTACAGCACGACTTTATGTACGTTGGCGCTGAGGCTTGCCCACGGCGCATCTACGTCGAACTTATAGTGTTCCGCCAGCGACTTGAGCATTTGAAAGTAGTAAAAATTGCGACGATCCCAACCACGAATCGCGCCGCCTGCCAGCGACAGGTCGGGATTCTGGATCACGCGGTCCGGATCGAAATATTGCTGAACGCCGAGCCCGTCACAGGTCGGGCAGGCGCCTGCCGGGTTGTTGAACGAGAACAAACGCGGTTCCAGCTCGCGCATACTGTAGCCGCAAATCGGGCAGGCAAAATTGGCGGAGAACAGAAGCTCCTCCGCTTTCTCATCGTCCATATCGGCAACAACCGCCGTGCCGCCGGATAATTCCAGCGCCGTTTCGAACGACTCCGCCAGGCGTTGGGAAAGATCGTTGCGAACTTTGAAGCGATCGATCACCACCTCAATGGTATGTTTCTTTTGTAGCTCCAGCTTCGGCGGATCGGAGAGATCGCAGACTTCGCCGTCAATACGGGCGCGAATGTAACCCTGGCTTGCCAGATTTTCCAGCGTTTTGGTGTGTTCGCCTTTACGCTCTTTAATAATCGGCGCGAGCAGCATCAGACGTTTGCCTTCCGGCTGTGACAGCACGTTATCGACCATCTGGCTAACGGTTTGCGCCGCCAGCGGCACGTCATGATCCGGACAACGCGGCTCGCCCACGCGGGCAAACAGCAGGCGCAGGTAGTCGTGGATCTCGGTAATAGTACCCACCGTAGAGCGCGGGTTGTGCGATGTCGATTTCTGTTCAATTGAGATCGCGGGCGATAGCCCTTCAATATGGTCGACATCCGGTTTTTCCATGAGCGACAAAAACTGCCGCGCGTAAGCGGAGAGCGATTCAACGTAACGACGCTGCCCTTCGGCATACAGAGTGTCGAAAGCCAGTGAGGATTTGCCTGAACCCGAAAGCCCGGTCACGACAATCAGTTTGTCGCGGGGGATGACGAGGTTAATATTTTTGAGATTATGGGTGCGGGCGCCCCGAACTTCGATCTTATCCATTCACCTTTCCCGGTAGAGACTCGGATGCCTGGTTTGTTTGAAGGACAAACGGCAGAAACGGCTAATTATGACACAATTTAACCTGTTTGAATATACAGTATTGGAATGCATCTTCAGCTAAAGTATGCAACAATATGAGGTTCGCGCGAGTGACCTGGAACCTGCATCGCAGCTATTAAAATGCTACGTGGAAATGGTACACTCACGCGTTTACACTATTTATGAAACGTATTCAGGAGACTCAATTATGGCCAGCAGAGGCGTAAACAAGGTGATTCTCGTTGGTAATCTGGGCCAGGACCCGGAAGTACGCTATATGCCGAGTGGCGGCGCTGTCGCCAACTTAACGCTGGCTACTTCTGAATCCTGGCGCGATAAGCAGACCGGCGAAATGAAAGAGCAGACTGAATGGCACCGGGTGGTGATGTTCGGCAAACTGGCGGAAGTGGCCGGCGAATATCTGCGTAAAGGTTCTCAGGTGTATATCGAAGGTCAATTGCGTACCCGCAAGTGGACCGATCAGAGTGGCCAGGAACGCTATACGACTGAAATTAACGTTCCGCAGATCGGCGGCGTGATGCAGATGCTGGGTGGTCGCCAGGGCGGCGGCGCACCGGCAGGCGGTCAGCAGCAGGGTGGTTGGGGTCAGCCGCAACAACCTCAGCAGCCGCAGGGCGGCAACCAGTTCAGCGGCGGCGCGCAGTCGCGTCCACAGCAATCCGCGCCAGCGCCGTCTAACGAACCGCCAATGGATTTTGACGACGACATTCCGTTCTGATTTTTGGTAAAAAACTCAAAGCGTTATTTGCATTTTCGCTATAGCTCTCGTCTGCTGAAATGCCTGGTGTAAACCAGGCATTTTCTTACCTGGTATTATTGTCTTAGGGCCTATCCCACCAGGCGTTATTGGCGCAGCCAGTTTGGACACGGACAGCGTGCAAAAACCGGAGCGTACACGTAGTACGTGAGGTTTGACTCGCTACGCTCGCCCTTCGGGCCGCCGCAAGCGGCGTTCAAAACGCTAACGCGTTTTGGCGAGCACTGCCCAGGACCAAAATGGCAAGTAAAATAGCCCTAATGGGATAGGCTCTTAGTATCCCTTTCAAAAAAGAGAAGCGCATATCTCACGGAAAAATGTCGCTTATCGCCTCTGGCCGACTCGCCTCGGCACATCATTATCCAGCCGAAGTTCATAAATGTACTGCAATAACCCGGATTGTCTTAAATATGAAAGAGAAAACTCATCTGCAAAATATATAATTTATAGCCATTTTTTGACAACAAAAAGATATTATAAAATAACGTTAGAGAATGGTCGGTATTATCAATGGTTAATTAAATGTTTGCTTTAGCTTGTGATGAGCTCAAATATGATATGTGCATCTTGCTTTATTTTTAATTGCTGAAGATAAAGTTGTTACTTATAGCTGGCTTTATATAAAAAATGGTTTTATTTGTGTGTGTTTTTACGCAATTCTGATTTTTTACTCCCCACTTATTATATTGTTAATGATTTAAGTTATATTGAAGTCCCTATGACCCTATGTTTTAATTGTGAAAATTAATTTTATCCTCTGGAGGCAAATTTATTAAATACGTATGGTTATAACGCGTATTAAAAAGAAATATGTCCTTAAAATGATTTAGAGTTTCAATGATTAGCTAACAAATCTATTTATCGGCGGGTGGTTTTAATTTGCTGATGACTATTTTTTATTTATGAGTTGAGAGCTTATGCGATACCTATTATTGGGGAAGATATAGTTAGTGCAATAATTGATGTCTACCTAATTAAAAAAATGAAGAGTGTTTTTAATTAAAGCACTCATCTTTGTTGTGGGCGCATAAAAATGGCGTCGTTGTTTTTATTTTTCTGATTACGAGATGTAAGAAAACTGAAATCTATAAAGCGTATTGGTAGCAGTAAGCCAAGGGCGGTAGCGTTCACTTTCTGAATAAGTTGAGCATCCTTTATCCTTTCTAATCCACAAAAACATTTTATTCACAATGTAATATCAGGAGACAACATGGAAGACGAAAGTAATCCGTGGCCTAGTTTTGTTGATACATTCTCTACGGTATTGTGTATTTTTATATTTCTGATGTTGGTGTTTGCACTTAATAATATGATTATTATGTATGACAACTCAATTAAAGTTTATAAAGCAAATATAGAGAATAAGACTAAATCTACTGCTCAAAATAGCGGAGCCAATGACGATTCAAATCCTAATGAAATAGTTAATAAGGAAGTGAATACTCAAGATGTGTCGGACGGAATGACTACAATGTCAGGTAAGGAGGTTGGAGTATACGATATCGCCGATGGTCAGAAAACTGATATAACGTCTACAAAAAATGAGCTTGTTATTACGTATCATGGCAGGCTGAGAAGCTTTTCAGAAGAGGATACTCATAAAATAAAGGCTTGGTTAGAAGACAAAACTAATAGTAATTTATTGATAGAAATGGTTATTCCTCAGGCAGACATCTCTTTCTCTGACTCTTTACGACTGGGATATGAACGGGGAATTATTTTAATGAAAGAGATTAAGAAAATATATCCTGATGTAGTTATTGACATGAGTGTTAACTCCGCAGCATCAAGTACAACGAGTAAAGCTATTATCACGACTATTAATAAAAAGGTGTCAGAGTGAAATATATAAATCATTACCGCTATTTGTTTATCTGTTTTTTCCTTGCCATACTCCCTTTTTTCGCTTTATCTTTTCCCGGTATAAGAGAGTATGTTTTTGATAACTTCATGGTTTCTGCAATTTACAATGGAGTCATTATTGCCATTTATATTACAGGTTCTTTGTGTGCATTATTCACTATTCTTAAAAATATTTCAGCAAAAGACATATTAATAGCTCAGGACGCCAGTAGAAAAAATAGCATTCTTTCTAACCTCAATCAGGTTTTGTTTGCCGGGGAACCCAAACAGTGTGATTTCAATTTGCTGATGGAATTAGATGACAATGTGTCTACCGCCCGTAATCAACGATTGTCATTTATTATGAGCTGTAGCAATGTGTCGACGCTTGTTGGCCTGTTGGGGACGTTTGCGGGTCTGTCTATTACGATTGGTTCAATCGGGAACTTATTGAGCTCGCCATCAGATGTTGGCGGTGATAATGCAAGTAATACACTCAATATGATCGTGACAATGGTAGCGTCGCTTTCTGAACCATTGAAAGGGATGAATACCGCATTTGTATCTTCTATCTATGGTGTTGTTTGCGCCATACTCCTGACCTCACAAAGTGTTTTTGTTCGCAGCTCCTATTCCCTTGTTTCTACGGAAATCAAAAAATTAAAAATCATAAGCAACAGATCCAATAATAAACAACGAAGCCTGCGGGTTGAATCAGAGACGCTTGTAGAATTTAAAGAGTTGTTTAAAGCGTTTTTTGATAACTATCTGTCAGTTGAAAATTTACGGACGCAGGATGAAGAAAAGAAACGAGAGATGCTATCAGATAGCTTTGTCACTTTGCAAAACCGACTATTGGATAACTCAGCAAAACTAGAGCAACTTTCTACGCTGATTGATGGTTATCTGGTAAGCAGTAACGAAAATCTCAAAAAATTATCTGACGGTGTAATAACAATTACCTCGCGTTTATCTGAAGGTAATATCCTGCTTGCTGATAATAATGCACGACTGGAGGCAATGAGTACAATACAAAATATTATAGATAAAAAGAATGATTCAATAATGGCATCAGTTGATAAATGCTATCAGGAATCTCTTTCACATGGTAAGACCATAAACGATATTGCCGCTGGCAGTGCCGATATTACTCATACTCTCGATGGGCTGAGAAAAGAAATGGATGAGGATATGAATAATGTTCATTTAGCGCTATCCGATCTATCGGCTACTGATAAAAAGATTATTGCCAATACTAAAGAGATTAGTGCTGAAATGGTTAGCTACCGTGATACCTATATGCCATTAATGGAAAAAATAACAACTATGCATCAGGAAATAGTAAAGCAACTTTTGTTAAACAAGGAGGAAAAAAATGAAGATTAAGATGTTTTTTCTGACGACTGCTTTTATTACACAAAGCACATACGCCAGCGAGCTTCCGGTCATTCCTCTAAGAGATTTAGTTAATGCCGCATTAACGCATCAGCCCTCTGTTGCTGTTTCATATTATGAGACTGAAAAGAAAAACAGTGACTTAGATCTTTCACGGGCAGCACTTTATCCTACCCTGGATCTAACATCTGGCCTTAATAATAACAGGAAAGAGTCATCAGGTACCGAGAGGAACGTTGAAAATAAGGTGTCTTTATCATACCGAATAACGGATTTTGGAGTGAGGGGGGCTAATATCAGGAAATCTGAATATGAAAGAGATAATAGTAAAACTGACTATGAAAAAACAAAGAATATAGTGTCTCAGGAGGTTGTGACAACCTATTACAACATCAGTAAATATCGTGAAATGATTGATGGCGTAAATCTGGAGAAAGAGTTTTATAAAAAGATGCTGGAAACTTTTTCGTTGCTGGTATCTTCCGGTGTAGCGATGCAATCTGATATGCGTAAAGTACAAGTATCTATCGATGCATTAAATACCAGAAGCATTATGTATCAGTCGATGTTGGATGATGAAATGTATAAAATGCAGAATATGACTGGTCTGAATTTATCACCAGATCAGATTCAAAGCGATGAAAAATTCAACCTCTTCAAAAAATATATCTTTGTCGAAAGCCCTGAAAAACTTATGGACATGGTGATGAAATACAACGATGACTATAAGATGCTTGTCAATACCCGAAAAGCCGCGACCGAAGATATTAATGCCGCAAAATCATCCTATTTTCCGACTGTAGATCTTGTTTCCAGCTATGTACAGAATAACCCGAGCGGTAGTGCCAAAAAAAGTGATTATGAAGATGAATTTAAAACGGGTATCAATGTCAGTTTCAACATTTTTAATGGGTTCAGAAATTCAGCCCAGGAAAGAAAAATGGTGGCAAGTTACTCGCAGGCTAAGCTGCAAATTGACGATTTTTTGATTAAAACGCGTTATAACATTGATTCACAACTTTCAAGATACGCCGCTGCAAAAGAGACTTACTCAGTGGCGGAACGTTCACATACAAACGCGTTACAGCTTACTGAATTATATGAGCAGGAGTTTCAGTTAGGGCAAAAAAGTTTGCTTGATTTAATTTCAAGCCGTAATGAAGCATTTCAGGCATATGTAAGCATGATCGACAGCAAATATAGCCTGTATATTTTAAAGCTACAGCAACTCTCATTGATTTTTCATTTAATGGATTATTTAAAAGGAAATACTGAAAGTGAGTTAAATGTAATGAAATGAATAGAAGACAAAGCGATCATCTCATGATGATAATTATTTCTTTGACGATCTTAATTATTATCCTTACCTACTTTATAGAAATTAATTCAGTGGTTCATGGTCAGGGCGTTATCACTACTAAAGATAATGCTCAGTTAATATCTCTTTCTAAAGGAGGGACGATACAAGATATTTATGTAGCCGAGGGTGATACTGTAAAAAAAGGAGAACTCCTTGCAAAGGTCGTTAACCTTGATCTGCAAAAAGAATATCAAAGGTATAGAACTCAAAAAGGGTATCTGGATAAAGATGTTAACGAAATATCTTTCATTCTTGATAAAGAAAATGAGAGTGGGTTGATTACCCTGGATGGCACCCGTTCTTTAAGCAATAAAGAGGTAAAAGCGAATATTGAATTAGTGCATAGTCAGATAAGAGCTAAAGAGTTAAAAAAAACCTCTCTTGATTCTGAGATTAGCGGATTACAAGAGAAGCTGAGTTCGAAAGAAAAAGAACTCGCATTGCTTGCCGAAGAAATAAATATTCTTTCCCCACTGGTAAAAAAAGGAATTAGCCCATATACCAATTTTCTTAACAAGAAACAGGCGTATATAAAAGTTAAGTCTGAAATTAATGATATTGAAAGTAGCATCACTTTAAAAAAAGATGATATTGAGTTGGTTGTTAATGATATTGAGGCGCTTAATAATGAATTGCGACTATCTTTATCTAAAATAATATCTAAAAATCTTCAGGAACTTGAGGTTGTTAACTCTACATTAAAAGTAATAGAGAAGCAGATAAATGAGGAGGATATCTATTCACCGGTTGACGGTGTAATTTATAAAATCAATAAAAGTGCCACTACTCATGGTGGTGTGATTCAGGCGGCGGACTTACTTTTTGAAATAAAACCAAAAGTAAGGACTATGCTGGCCGATGTGAAAATATTACCCAAATACCGTGACCAAATATATGTAGATGAAGCCGTTAAACTGGATGTGCAGTCAATTATCCAACCAAAGATAAAATCGTATAATGCGACTATCGATAATATTAGCCCTGATTCCTATGAGGAAAATACCGGAGGAACAATTCAGCGTTATTATAAAGTAATTATTGCATTCGATGTTAATGAAGATGATTTACGGTGGTTAAAACCAGGTATGACTGTTGACGCCAGTGTAATTACCGGAAAACACAGCATTATGGAATACCTGTTATCTCCCTTGATGAAAGGCGTGGACAAAGCCTTTTCAGAACCAGTTAATACTAAACGATTAGATACACCTTGAGAGTGAATATAATATTATGGGAAATAAAAGCATACAAAAGTTTTTTGCCGATCAAAATTCTGTAATTGATTTATCTTCTTTGGGTAATGCCAAAGGCGCAAAAGTTTCTCTTTCCGGGCCAGACATGAACATTACCACGCCGCGTGGTTCAGTGATCATTGTCAATGGCGCCCTTTATTCAAGTATCAAAGGCAATAACCTCGCTGTTAAATTTAAAGATAAGACTATTACCGGCGCTAAAATTCTGGGCAGCGTAGATTTAAAAGATATTCAACTGGAGAGAATTGACAGCTCATTGGTTGATTCTGCTCAGGTAGAAAAGAAAGGTAATGGCAAACGACGAAATAAGAAGGAAGAAGAGGAATTAAAAAAGCAGCTTGACGATGCTGAAAACGCAAAGAAAGAAGCTGATAAGGCGAAGGAAGAAGCAGAGAAAGCTAAGGAGGCAGCAGAAAAAGCGCTCAATGAAGCGTTTGAAGTACAGAACTCGTCAAAGCAAATTGAAGAAATGCTGCAGAACTTTTTGGCTGACAATGTAGCAAAAGACAATTTGGCTCAGCAAAGCGATGCTTCCCAGCAAAATACACAGGCTAAAGCAACGCAGGCTTCTAAACAGAACGATGCTGAAAAAGTTCTTCCTCAACCTATTAATAAAAATACCAGTACTGGCAAAAGTAATAGCAGTAAAAATGAGGAAAATAAGCTCGATGCCGAGTCTGTTAAAGAGCCGCTTAAAGTCACATTAGCGCTTGCGGCCGAGAGTAACAGCGGTAGCAAAGATGATAGTATAACTAATTTTACCAAACCTCAGTTTGTAGGTAGCACTGCTCCCAATGCCACGGTCATTATTAAAATTAATGGTATTGCTGTCGGTCAGGCTGTAGCGGATAGTTTGGGTAACTTCACCTTCACTGCGCCTGAAACATTGACTGATGGAACATATAATCTGGAGGCAGAGGCCAAGACTGCTGATGGGAGCGGTAGCGCCAAACTTGTCATTACTATCGATTCCGTTACCGATAAACCAACATTTGAACTTTCGCCTGAAAGTAGTGTGTCCGGTCATAAGGGCTTAACGCCGACCTTGACGCCTTCAATTGTTGGTACGGCGGAAGAGAATGCTAAGGTTGACATTTATGTAGATAATAAACTGGTTGCCAGCGTTGATGTCGATAAAGATGGAAACTGGAGTTATGAATTTAAGGATAATGAATTATCTGAGGGCGAAAATAGTATAAAAGTCGTTGCTGTAGATAAAGCAGGTAATAAAAACGAAACGACGGATAGTATCATAACCGACACCATTCCTCCGGAAAAGCCGACGATTGAGCTGGATGATAGTAGTGATTCCGGCATTAAAAATGACAACATTACAAATAGCACCCTGCCAACATTTATTGGTGTGGCGGAACCCGGTTCTACAGTCTCTATTTATCTTGGACTTAAGCATCTTGGTGAGGTCATTGTTGCTAAAGATGGGACATGGAGCTATACGCTTACTACGCCGCTCAAGGATGGCGAATACAATATAACAGCAACAGCTACTGATATTGCCGGGCATACCTCAGCGACGGCAAATCTGCCTTTTACTATTGATACACGTATCAGCTATTTCAGCGCTGAGATTGAAACGACGAATGATAGCGGTATTGTCGGAGATAACGTTACTAACAATACTCGCCCAACCTTTACAGGTAAAACTGAGCCAAATGCTATTATCAGTGTCATAAATAGTGAGACTGGCGAAGAGGTTATTTTTAAAGCGAATGACAAGGGCGAATGGACGTTCAATTTCACTTCCGACTCAGTGGAAGGGATTAACAATCTTACGTTCACTGTTGAAGATGTCGCTGGCAACAAAAAGGATTTTTCCTTTAGTTACGTTATTGATACTATTGCCCCTGTACCTCCGACGGTTTCTTTGGAGGATTATGTTGTTTTGCCGAATGGTATAATTTTATCAGGGAATGATTTACCGGCTTTAGTCGGTACGGCAGAGCCAAAGTCTACCATCTTATTGATGCGAGATGGTAAATTATATGACAGCATTGAGGTTGATTCAAACGGGACCTGGAATTATCAGTTTAGTAATAAATTTCTTCAGGGCGCCTATGATATTGAAATCATTTCTCAGGATGCCGCCGGCAATAAATCCTCTACTGTTAAATATTCTTTTACTATTCAAACTGAAGTTGTACCTCCAAAAGCGGAACTCGATGCCAGTGATGATTCCGGTGCAAAAGGCGACTGGATTACCAATAAACATAATGCTCTGACATTACTGGGAACAGCGGATAGGTTTGCTACCGTAAATATCCTTATTGATGGTAAAACGATAGGCGTGACGACTGCGGATGCAGACGGTAACTGGAATTTTGATATTTCCCGAAATCTGTCTGACAATGTTTATAAGATTACGGTTGAATCCATCGATCCTTTAGGAAGAACGTCATCTGTAGATTATCAGCTTACCATTGATAGCTTTACGCCGATCCCTACTGTTATGTTGCATGATAGCGCTGACTCTGGCGTTAAAGGCGATATGATTACTAAAATTAATACGCCGTTGTTTACCGGGATGGCTGAAGCTAATGCTAAGGTTTCCATCTATGTTGACGGTGTGTTAAGTGGTGAGGCTATTGCTGGCGATGATGGTGTATGGAATTTTCAATTTACCACAGCGTTATCCGATGGCTCGCATGACGTAACGGTAAAAGTAGAAGATATTGCCGGTAATACTGCCTCCTCATCAGCGTATAATTTCCAAATCGTAACGCAAACGCAAAAACCAACAATAGAGTTGGTCAACGATACGGGGGTTGATAATACAGACCATATTATTAATGAAAAGAATCCTGCACTGACAGGAACCGCTGCACCCTATTCAACGGTTAAACTCTATATTGATGGTGCACTGATCGCTGAGGTCAGAACAAATAAAGATGGCAGATGGGAGTATACCCTGAAAGCCGATCAAGGTTTGGTTGATGGCGATCATAGAATAACCGCTTCAGTTGAAGATATCGCTGGCAACATTGCTCATTCGGATCCTTTCTTAATTAGCGTCGATACTGCTATTTCAATACCGATAGTTTCATTGAGCCCGGATTCAGATTCGGGAATTGCAGATGATAATTTAACGAATATCGTTAAACCTACCTTGCACCTAAAAGATATTGATCCGGACATTATCAGTGTTCAGGTATGGGATGCCGCGTCTGATACGCAGATCGGTGTTGCCACGCAACAACCTGATGGTTCATGGGCCTATACCTTTACTTCAGATTTAACGGAAGGCTTGCATCAGGTTTATGTCAAGGTTGAGGACATTGCGGGTAATAAAGCGAACAGCGCGGTATTCGATTTTACTATCGATACCACAGTATCAACGCCGGTGATTTCCCTGCTTTCTAAGGATGATACGGGGGTTACAGGCGATAACCTGACCAATATCAATAAGCCAGGTTTTGCTATTTCCGGTGTTGATGCTGATGCGCATCGGGTCGTCGTACAGGTGATGCACAATGGCGTGAGCGAAGAGATCGAACTTTCCCACCTCAATGGTAGTTGGTTATTTATACCAGGGAATACGTGGGCGGATGGCAGCTACACGTTAACGGTGAAAGTAGAAGATAAGGCAGGAAATACCAACTACTCAGCGCCGCTGACGGTCGTTATCGATACCCAAATCGCCATTGATGGGGTGGAACTGGTCAACGATAGCGGCGTGAAAGGCGATAATATGACCAACGACGACCGTCCCCACTTTCGTGTGACGGTACCTACGGATGTCAATGAAGTCCGTCTGAGCATTGACGGTGGTAATTCGTGGGTTCAGGCAACTCCGGGCGTGGCAGGAAGCTGGGAGTATATCTGGCCGACAGACCTGGCAGATGGTCAATACACGCTAACGGTGGAAGCGACTGATAAAGCAGGCAATACAGTGACGAAGACCATCGATTTCGCGGTGGATACCACGCTGTCAGTGCCGGTCATCGTACTGGATAGCGCGGACGACACCGGCATCCAGGGCGATAACATGACGAATAGCACCCAGCCGACATTTGCCCTGCAGCATATTGATGATGATGCCGTTCGCGTTACGGTCAGCGTGGAGCATGGCGGCGTCACCACCACATTTGACGCCACGAAAGGCACAGGCGGATGGAGCTTTACGCCGACAGGGGCGTGGGCGGATGGTGATTATACCCTGAGTGTGTCAGTCGAAGATAAAGCGGGGAACACCAGCCATTCTGCATCGTTGACGGTGACGGTGGACACGCAAATCGCCATTAATAACATTGAACTGGTCAATGACAGCGGTATTCCCAACGATAATCTGACTAATAACGTGCGTCCGCACTTCCAGGTGACGGTACCGACGGATGTCAACGTGGTGCGCCTGAGCATTGACGGCGGCAAGACGTGGTTCAACGCTACCCAGAGCGCGACGCCGGGCGCCTGGGATTATATCTGGCCGGATGATGTGGCCGACGGAGGCTATACCCTGACGGTAGAGGCGACCGACAAGGCGGGAAACAAGACGACGCAGGAACTTGATTTCACCATCGATACCACTCTGTCTGTGCCGACCCTCTCGCTGGACAGCGCAGATGACAGCGGCATCGCGGGCGATAATATCACCAATGTTAAAACGCCGGGCTTTACCCTCAACAATATTGATACCGATGTCAGCCGGGTGATAGTGGAGGTAATGCACAATGGCATTAAACAGGAGGTGCCACTGGTTCAGACCGGCGGACAGTGGCGCTTTGCGCCGACCAGCGACTGGGCGGACGGCGACTATATCCTGACGGTGAAGGTAGAAGATAGGGCCGGAAATGTGAAGCAGTCCGCGCCGTTGACGGTGACAGTAGACACGCATATCGCCATTGACCGTATTGAACTGGTTAACGACAGCGGTATCCCCGGCGATAATCTGACCAATGAAGCGCGCCCGCACTTTCAGGTGACAGTACCGGCGGATGTTAACGGTGTAAGACTGAGTATTGATGGCGGCAAAACGTGGTTTGACGCCACGCAGAGCGCGACGTCGGGCGTCTGGGATTACACCTGGCTGACGAATGTGGCTAACGGCCCTCACACCCTGATGGTGGAAGCGTCCGACAAGGCGGGAAACAAAACGACGCAGAAACTGGACTTCACCATCGATACCATTCTGTCAGAACCGACGATTACCCTGGACAGCGCGGATGATAGCGCCGCTGGCGATAACATCACCAACGTTAAGATGCCAGGCTTTACCCTCGGTAATATCGACGCCGACGTGACCAAAGTGGTGGTGACGGTGGCGCATGATGGTAAGAACCAACAGATAGAGTTGATTAAGAACGGCGGTGTGTGGCGCTTTACGCCGGGCGCAGCCTGGACCGATGGCGACTATACGCTGACGGTAAAGGTAGAAGATAAGGCGGGTAATACAAATTATTCTGCGCCGCTGACGGTGACTATCGATACGCAAACGTCTATTGATCGCATTGAACTTCTTAATGACACGGGTATTGTCGGGGATAACCTGACCAATGAAGCACGTCCACAGTTTCATATTACGGTACCGACGGACGTGAACTCTGTGCAACTGAGTCTTGATGGCGGCATCAACTGGGTTAACGCAACGCTGACGTCTGACGGCGTTTGGGAGTATATATGGCCGACAGATCTGGTCGAAAATACGTATACCCTGACAGTGAAAGCAACCGATGTTGCAGGCAACACGGCGACGGAAACGCTCAATTTTATCATTGATACCACATTGTCGACACCGACCATCACGCTGGATAGCGCAGATGATAGCGGCACCGCCAACGATAATAAGACTAACGTTAAAACGCCGGGTTTTATTATCGGCGGTATTGATTCTGACGTGACTCAGGTCGTCGTGCAGGTGATGCGCGATGGTCACAGCGAGGAGGTGGAGCTGACGCAGACTAACGGGCAGTGGCGTTTTGTACCCGGCAGCGCGTGGACTGATGGCGACTATACGCTGACGGTAACGGTGAAAGATGAGGCGGGTAATATTCGCCACTCAGCGCCGTTGACGGTCACCATCGATACGCAAATCACCATTGACCATATTGAACTGGTCAATGACAGCGGTATTCCCGACGATAATCTGACTAATAATGTGCGTCCGCACTTCCAGGTGACGGTACCGACGGATGTCAACGTGGTGCGCCTGAGCATTGACGGCGGTAAGACGTGGTTCAACGCTACCCAGAGCGCGACGCCGGGCGTCTGGGATTATACCTGGCTGGCTGATGTGGGAGAGGGTAAGCATACCCTGACAGTGGAGGCGACCGACAAGGCGGGAAACAAAACGACGCAGCAACTGGACTTCATCATCGATACCCTACTGTCAGAACCGACTATCGTGCTGGACAGCACGGACGACAGCGGAACAAAAGGCGATCACCTGACCAACGTAAATAAGCCGACGTTTTTACTGGGCAATATTGACGCAGACGCGCGGTATGTCACGGTTGAGGTACAGCATGGCGGCACGAAAGAGGTGCTGACGGCCACCAAAGACGCGACCGGCAACTGGAGCGTGACACCGACCGGCACATGGGCAGATGGCGACTATACGCTGACAGTGAGGGTGGAAGATGAGGCGGGGAACGAAAAACACTCAGCGTCGCTGACGGTCACTGTTGATACCCAAATCACCATTGATGTTATTGAACTGGTTAATGATAACGGTATTCCCGGCGACAATATGACTAACGACGCCCATCCGCAGTTCCGCGTGACGGTACCGGGGGACGTTAACGAAGTCAGTCTGAGCATTGACGGTGGCGTGACCTGGGTTAAGGCGACACAGAGCGCGACGCCGGGCGTCTGGAATTATACCTGGCCGGGCACCGTGCCGGATGGCGACTATACGCTGAATGTGAAAGCGACTGACAATGCGGGTAATACGGTGACGGAGACACTCCACTTCACTATTGATACCACGCTGTCGACGCCGGTCATCGTACTGGATAGCGCGGACGACACCGGCATCCAGGGCGATAACATGACCAATCGCACCCAGCCGACATTTAACCTGCAACATATTGATGATGATGCCGTTCGCGTTACGGTCAGCGTAGAGCATGGCGGCGTCACCACCACATTTGACGCCACGAAAGGCGTAGGCGGATGGACCTTTACGCCGCCGACATCATGGGGAGCGGGCGATTATACCCTGAGTGTGTCAGTCGAAGATAAAGCGGGGAACACCAGCCATTCTGCATCGCTGACGGTGACGGTGGACACGCAAATCGCCATTAATAACATTGAACTGGTCAATGACAGCGGTATTCCCGACGATAATCTGACTAATAACGTGCGTCCGCACTTCCAGGTGAAGGTACCGACGGATGTTAACGAGGTACGCCTGAGCATTGACGGCGGCAAGACGTGGTTCAACGCGACCCAGAGCGCGACGCCGGGCGTCTGGGATTATACCTGGCTGGCTGATGTGGGAGAGGGGAAGCATACCCTGACAGTGGAGGCGACCGACAAGGCGGGAAACCAGACGACGCAGAAACTGGACTTCATCATCGATACCCTACTGTCAGAACCGACTATCGTGCTGGACAGCACGGACGACAGCGGAACAAAAGGCGATAACCTGACCAACGCGAATAAGCCGACGTTTATACTGGGCAATATTGACGCAGACGCGCGGTATGTCACGGTTGAGGTGCAGCATGGCAGCACGAAAGAAGTGCTGACGGCCACCAAAGGCGCGACCGGCATCTGGAGCGTGACACCGACCGGCACATGGGCAGATGGCGACTATACGCTGACGGTGAGGGTGGAGGATGATGCGGGGAACGTAAAATACTCAGCGCCGCTGACGGTCACGGTCGATACCCAAATCACCATTGATGTTATTGAACTGGTTAATGATAACGGTATTCCCGGCGACAACCTGACCAATGACGTTCGTCCACACTTCCGCGTCACGGTGCCAGGGGATGTCAACGAGGTACGTCTGAGTATCGACGGCGGTAATACGTGGGTTCGTGCAACACAGGGCACGGCAGGGATCTGGGATTACACCTGGCCGAAAGATGTGACCGACGGGCTACATACCCTGACGGTAGAAGCGACCGATAAGGCGGGAAATAAGACGACGCAGACGCTCGATTTTACCATTGATACCCGGCTGTCAACGCCTACCATCGCTATGGATAGCAGGGACGATACAGGTGCCATTGGCGATCATATTACGAGCGTCAAAAGACCGGGCTTTACTATTGGCAATATTGACGCCGATGCGCACTCGGTCATTTTGCGGATCACACAGGGCGGCAATAGCCAGGAAGTGACACTAACCCAGGTTGGAGGACAGTGGCGCTTTACGCCAGATGCTGACTGGGCGGACGGTAGCTATACGCTGACGGTAGAGGTAACGGATAACGCAGGAAACGTTCGTCAGTCCACGCCGCTGGTGGTGACGGTGGACACGCAAACCAGCATTACTGATATTACATTGGTCAATGATCATGGCGTGCCTGATGACAATCTAACTAATAGCACCCGTCCGCAGTTTGAGATCACGGTGCCGGCGGATGTGAATTCTGTGCAACTGAGCATTGATGGGGGCGCAAACTGGGTGAGCGCGACGCAGGGTATCGAAGGCGTCTGGGGCTATACCTGGCCAACGGATATGGGCGATGGAAAACACACCCTAACCGTCATGGTCACCGACAGAGCGGGCAATACGGCGACGCAAACGCTTGAATTTTTCATCGACACCCGGTTGTCGACGCCGACCATTGCGCTGGATAGCACGGATGATACCGGTACGCCTGGCGATGATATGACCAATCGCACCCGACCGACCTTTATTCTGCAGAATATCGATTCGGATGTTATCAACGTTACAGTCAGCGTCACGCATAATGGAACGACAACCTCGTTTACTGCGACACAGGGGGCTGGAGGATGGAGCTTTACACCGCCAGCGCCGTGGGGCGACGGTGATTATACGCTGACGGTGACAGTGGAGGATCGGGCGGGAAATACGCGTCCGTCTACGCCGCTGACGGTGACAGTGGATACGCAAATAGCCATTGATCGTATTGAATTAGTCAACGATAGCGGCGTCCCTGGCGATAATGTGACAAAACATGTGCGTCCGCAGTTCCAGATCTCGGTACCGGATGATGTGGAAAAGGTTCTTCTGAGTATTGACGGCGGCACGACCTGGGTTACTGCAATCAAGAGTTCGACGGCTGGCATTTGGGATTACACCTGGCCGACGGATATGCCAGAGGGACAGCATACCCTGACCGTGGAAGTGACTGACGGTGCGGGTAATAAGATGACGGAGACGCTCAATTTCACTATCGATATCACGTTGTTAACGCCAACCATTGAGCTAGCGCCCGATCAGGATACCGGACAGAATAAGAACGATAATCTGACCAGCGTCACTCAGCCGGTATTTGTGTTGGGGAGTATCGATAAAGATGTTCGACACGTGGAATTGAGTATTGAGCATAACGGCACGTTTAAAACGGTGGTACTCACCGAATCAGCCGACGGCTGGCGCTATCGACCGGATTCTGCTTTGGCGGACGGTAGCTACACATTCACCGTGACGGTAACAGATGTGGCAGGCAACCAGCAAACATCCGCGCCTTTAAAGGTGACGATAGACGGTACGTTGACTACGCCGGTGATTGAACTGGCAGCTGGCGAAGATAGCGGTACTGTTGGCGATCGCCTCACCAATCACGATCGGCCTGTGTTCGACATACATCAGGTTGATTCTGACGTTACGCGCGTGATGGTCAAAGTAACTTACAACGGTAAAACGCACGAGGAAGCGGCGGTATTCACCAATGGTCAATGGCGCTTTACGCCTTCTGCGAGCTGGGCTGATGGCTCATATCAGTTAGCCGTTGTGGTGGAAGATCTGGCGGGGAATGTAAAAGAGTCTGCGCCGTTTGAGGTGCGTATTGATACCACGACAACCATTAACAATATCGTATTGCTTAATGATACCGGCGTGCAGAATGATCAATTAACGAATGTTGCCAAACCGTCATTCAGAATTGACGTTCCCGGTGATGTCGTCCAGGTACGCGTAACCCTGGATGGTGGCGCTAACTGGAATGTGATACGCAAAAATGCCGACGGACAGTGGATTTTTGACAGCCCGAATACTCTGGTTGACGGCACATATACCCTTCGCGTAGAGGCCACGGATGAGGCAGGTAATATTGCGAATAAAGATTTAGTATTTAATATCGATACTAATATACAGGTTCCTACTATTGCTTTAGACGCAGGACAAGATACCGGAGCGAATACCGCCGATAATATTACTAATATTTCACGACCCACCTTTACGATTGGTAATGTTGACCCCGATGTTATCAAAGTCGTGGTGACGATTGATGGTCATGATTATAACGCGACTAAGGTTGGGGCTGGTTGGCAATTTACACCAGGCAATGCCATTCCGGATGGTTCTTATAATATTACCGTTACGGTTGAAGATAAGGCCGGAAATACCGCGACATCGAAACCATTACCTGTTGTGATAGATACGACGGCTGAAATTGAAAGCGTCACGTTGGTTACAGATAGCGGTGATAGCGATGTAGATAACATTACCAAAGTCGACAAGCCGCAGTTTAGTATTGTTACCGCTGATGATATTACCCATGTGCGCGTTAAAATCGATAACGCCGCTAATTGGATTGAACTCACAAAAGGAGGGGATGGCCGCTGGATATTTAATGTCGGTTCGGCATTACCTGATGGGCAACACACTCTCTTGGTTGATGTGACTGATATCGCCGGCAACGTTGCGCAAGAAACGCTGCAGTTTACGATTGATACGACTCTGCGAGAGCCGACAATTGTACTCGATCCCACCCATGATACTGGTGATGATACTAATGATAATCTTACCAGGATTAACAAACCGGTGTTTATTATCGGTAATGTCGATAATGATGTATCACACATTGTGGTTCATATTGATGGTCGGGATTACACCATTGAAAACACAGGGGGGAATTTAACCTTTACGCCGGATCAACCGCTGTCTGACGGTCAGCATACGATCTCTGTTACCGTAACGGATATTGCTGGTAATACCAAAACATCGGCCGAACTGCGGATTGAAATCGACACGCAGGTTCAGATTGACAGTGTTACGTTAACAACAGATAGCGGCGTCAACGATCACGATAATGTCACCAATGCTACCCGTCCCTCTTTTGAAATTGCAACGCCTGATGATGTGACATCGGTGCTGGTTTCTTTCGATGGCGTAAACTGGACGCCCATCAGTAAAAATGCGGCCGGGCAGTGGGAATTTACTGCAGGTAGCGCATTGCCTGATGGTCATTATACTCTCCATGTCCAGGCGACGGATCGGGCAGGGAATACGGCAAATTCCACGCTGGGCTTCACCGTGGATACGCAGATTGACGGCCTGAGCGTCGTGATGCTGGACGACGCCGGAAAGGATTCTACGGATGGTATTACGAATATTACCTCTCCACGTTTTGAAATTTCAGCCAGAGAACCGCTGCAGAGCGTGACGGTAATTTTAAACGGGAAATCCAGCACACTGACTCAGGGGGCAGGTAATAAATGGCTGTTTACCCCTGATACACCGTTAGTGGATGGAACTTACAAAATAGAAATAGTGGCTGAAGATATCGCAGGTAATAAAATTAGCAAAGAGGTATCATTCACAATAGACACTATTGTTTCTGATCCCAGTATTGATTTGCTGGATGCGGATGATACTGGCGAAAGCGCTGTTGATAATATTACGAGTGTCACTACACCACGTTTCGTTATTGGCAATGTACCCGCCGATATTGATACTGTTGTAATCAGAATTAACGGCGTTTCTTATCCGGTTACGGCAAATGGCAATAACCTCTGGGAATTTCAGGTTCCCGTTGCGTTAAACGATGGCGTATATGAAGCCGTTGTTGTCTTCAGAGATATTGCCGGAAATACTTCTGAAACTACGCTGCCCTTTACCATTGATACCACGACAAGCGTCAGTGTCAGAATGGAGCCAGCGTCTGATACCGGAAATTCCAATAGCGATAACCTTACGAATAAGCAAAATCCCAAATTCGAAGGTACTGCAGAGCCCAATGCGAAACTGGTGATTACCATTGTTGACGATAAGTCAGGTCGGGAGGTTTTAAAACAAACGATTACGGTTGGCGCTGATGGCAACTGGAGTGTGACGCCGAATATACTGCCGGATGGCATGTATACCATCAACGTCGTCGCAACAGATGTCGCGGGAAATACTGCGCAAACGCAGGAAAGATTCACTATCGATACGGTTACGATCGATCCCACCATTCGCCTTTCGGATCCATCTATTGATGATCAGCATGAAGCAACCAGCCTGCGTCCTGAGTTCAAAGGGTTTGCCGAAGCGTTCTCGACGATTATGATTCAGTGGGATGGGAAAGTGGTCGGCTCGGCAAACGCCAATGCGAATGGCGAATGGAGTTGGACGCCGCCATCAGTATTAGCGCCAGGCTCCTATGTTGTGAGCATTGTTGCCAAAGATAAAGCGGGTAATGAATCGTCGCAGGTCGACTTTCCTGTCGTAATACCTGTTATTGATGTCACGCCTCCAACCATAAAGCTTAGCGAGGAGAGCGATAGTGGTGCCTTAGGAGACTTTACGACGAATAATAAAACGCCGACCCTGATTGGGAGCACGTTACCTAATACGATTGTGAGTATTTATGTGGATGGCGTGAAGGTCGGCGAGGCGACAGCGGATACAGCGGGTCGATATACTTTCCAGTTATCGGAAATGAAAGATGGCCATTATGTCGTCCAGGTGGGTATCGTCAACCCTCGCGATAATAGCGAACTGCGTTCTACCGCCGTTGATGTCACTATCGATACCGAGGTTGCTGAACTGGTATGGAATATATCTGGAATGCATGAGGGCGGATATATCAATACGGTGACGCCGGAGATTGGCGGCACCAGTGAGCCAAACAGCAAAATCACTATCTTTGTGAATGGCGTTGAAAAAGCGATTGCTTATACGACAGGCGCAGGACACTGGGGCGTAGTATTACCCGCTTTGGGTAATGACGGTAATTATGAATTAACGTTTAAAGTTGAAGACGTTGCCGGCAATATCAGAGAGTTTGGTCCGCAGAATGTAATACTGGATACAGTAATTTCGCCGTTAACCGTGGTATTACGCGAAGCTGATGACAGTGGCAAAGTTGGCGACTGGATCACCAATAAATCTCATGTCACCATCGATGGTACTGCCGAAGCCGGAAGTACTTTAACCATCAGGAATCCGCAGGGGGTGGTTATTGCTACCCTGGTGGTAGGCAATGATGGTCGATGGAGCGCAGAATTAGATCTGCGTGAAGGTAGTAATGCCTTTGTCGTGGTATCGGAAGATAAAGCGGGCAACAGCCAACAAAAAGAGATTCTGATAGAACATGATACGCAGATTGAAATCAGCGATATTTCATTAAGTCGGGATACTAATAGCGGTGATAAATATGATCTGATTACCAATAATAAGTCTCCGGTACTGGTTGCCATGACCGATCCCGGCGCGACGGTACAGGTTTATATTAATGGTGTGTTACAAGGCACAGTAGAGGCGAGTTCGTCAGGTAATATTAGCTATACCATGCCGGCAAATAGCGCCGACGGCGAGTATCAGGTGCAATTTGTTGCTACGGATACTGCTGGTAACCGGGTTGAGTCTGCGATTACAACCGTGACAATCGATTCTCAAATTGCTGTCTTTGACATTGATGAAGATTCATTACCGGCCCTCTCTAATAACCGGGCGTTGTCAGTCTCAGGTGTCGGGGAGGCAGGTTCTCAGGTCAGCATCTTTGTCGATGGTAAATTAGTCAACGTTGTTATGGTTGAGGCTGATGGCACATGGCGCGCGCCGATACTGCTGCAAGATGATGGTACGTTTAATATTCATTTCAGCATTACTGACGTTGCTGGCAACACTGAAGTGAGCAAGAATTACAGTGTGGATGTCGATTCATCAACCGACTTCCCAACGCTCAACCTTGAAGATGCAAGCAACTCTGGTTCACTTGACGATCTGATTACTAATCACAACAAGCCTGTGTTAGTTGGCACCGCAGAAGCGGGAGCCACAATCCATATTTATGTGGATGAAAAGATCGTGGCAAATGTGCTTGTGCTTGAAGATGGAACCTGGTCCTACCAGTTTGATAATGCGTTAAAAGATGGTGAATATTCTATCCGTGTGGTTGCCGAAGACCCGGCAGGTAATACGGCAGAATCGCCTCGCTTACTCGTCACGATAGATACCAGTACGTTTATCGATAATCCTGCTATGGTGGCAGGTTCTGATAACGGTATTTTCAGTAATGATAGTATAACGAGTCAGACCCGGCCTACGTTTAGTATTTTTGGAGAAATGAACCAGAGTGTTCAGATTTTCATTGATGGGGTGTTAGTCGATACGATCACGGTGACGGACAGAAATCAAGTTTATCGACCTGAGTTACCGTTGGGCGATGGTTCCCATAGCATTTATTATGTTATCACCGATAAAGCAGGCAACACGGCTACCTCGAAAACGCTAAACTTTACTATCGATACCTTAAATACGACGCCTGTCGCCATTGATTCTATCGGTGGACAAACGTTAGCAGAGATGACCGGTAGTGATGGCAAAATATATATAACGGACACGACGCGTAACTTATTGTTTAGTGGCAGTGCCGAGCCCAATAGCAAAATAGAAATCATCATTAATGGCTTAAATGTGGGGGAAGTTTGGGTTAATGACAAAGGCCACTGGCAGATGCCGGTGAACCCGCTTTATTTCACAGAAGGCCAACTTGATATCACTGTTAAATCTACGGACCGTGCTGGTAACGTCAATCAGGAAAAGTATTCCATTTGGGTCGATACGCATATCCAGGTATTTACCAGCGAGCTTGATGACAATAAATCATCATCGAAAACGGACTGGTGGAGTAATAGCTCCACTATTACCATGAGAGGTATGGGGGAAATTGGCGCTACGGTATCATTAATCGTGGCAGGGGTCACGTTGGCAACCGCTGTCGTTGCGGCTAATGGGCAGTGGGAATTATCGACCGATCAGCTTCCGGAAGGTAAATACGATATCACGTTGAGTATTGAGGATAACGCAGGCAACCGTAAGGAAGAGGTACATGAAATATTTATTGATCGAACGCCGCCAAACGCTCCGGTCGTAACGTATTCAGATATTGTCAACGATCTAATTATTATGCAGGGAACGGCGGAAGCCAAATCTCAGCTAATAATAACCGATAGTAATGGGAATACTTATACGTTAACCGTTCCTGATAATGGTAAATGGAGTATGGCGATCCCGTATCCATCGGAAGGGAAGTTTACCATTACGAGTGTGGATGCGATTGGTAACCGGAGTGATGATGTCCCTCTCGATATCATGAAAGAGGTTCCCGTTATTTCATTATCTCCAGACTCAGACAGTGGTACGGTGGGCGATAATATTACGCGAGATAAGCAACCTACCTTTATTATCGGGAATCTGGAAAGCGATGTTGTGGTCGTTCAGGTCGATATCAATGGGACCGTATATAATGCTGAAAAAAATGCCGATGGCGTTTGGTTCTTTACGCCAGGTACACCGTTAGCTGATGGTTCCTATACGATATCGGTAATCGCAAGCGATGCCGCGGGTAATCAGAAAAACTCGTTACCCATTACCGTTACGATCGACAGTACGCTGACCGTGCCGGAGATTGCGCTGGCAGCAGGTGAAGACAATGGCGCTTCAGACAGCGATAACGTGACGAATCACACCCAGCCTAAGTTCACGCTGCAGCATATTGATGCTGACGTGACCGGGGTGACCGTAAACGTGACGCATAACGGCGTGACAGACACTTACCAGGCGACGCAAGGCGCGGATGGCTGGACCTTCACGCCGCCAGCCGCCTGGAATGACGGTACCTACACGCTGAGCGTGACGGTGGTGGATCGCGCGGGGAACTCACAGCAATCTGCTTCGCTAGCGGTGACGGTTGACTCAACGGTGACGGTAACAGCGGATAGCCAGCATAACGATGCGAGCGATGACGCCACGGCAACAGCGGTTACTCCACCGGAGTCTGAAACAGTGAATGCCGAAAGCGCTACGCATCTTCGAACTGTGCCGTCTGCGGCGGAAGAAAGCGTGGTGAAGGAGACAGCCTATAGTATTACATTGTTAAACTCTGACTCTGGGGATGAAATAGATCGTTCAATTAGTCAGACACCTTCTTTTGAAATATCAGTACCTGAGAATATTGTTAATGTCAGTGTTATGTTTGAAGGAGAAGAGTTTACTCTGCCGATAACTAACCAGAAAGCAATATTCGAAGTTCCGCTATCTTTGGAAGATGGTGAATATACTATGGACGTGAAATTCATTGATAAGGACGATGATTTCCTGATTAAGGAAAAAACATTCTCAGTCGATCACTCCTCGGCGGATATTGTGAACGCAATGAATGCAAGAGGAAAGACCGAGGATGATATTAATGATTCCCCTTCCACGAGTTCTGTAGGGCACAACAATAACGGCGCTATTGATGTTTTCGCCGTTAATGAAGTTACGCTACCTGTAGATAATCAAGAAGAACACGCATAATAACGGAGGCCCCTCACCTTTGGGTGAGGGGGTTTACTTATGGATAAAAAACTAGAACCTTATTATTTAAGTGCGGAAACGGCATTATCTATAGTGTCTAAAAAATTCAACATAAAAATTGACATCAAAGAGGATGATATAAATTTAAGATTTAAAAAGTACGACAGAAATAACACTGACGACTCTATACAAATGAAGAATTTCTTTTTGTCGTTAGGGCTTTCTCTACAGGATATATTATTTAATAATGGTGAAGATTTACTAAATGAGCCTATGCCGATTTTACTATTAACGCCAGAAATGAAGTGGATGGTGTGTGTGAGCGGCGGGCAAAAAATAAAGTTGGTAAACGCGCGCGGTGAACTCTGTTATGTTGAAATTGAAGATGAATATTTAAAAGAGTTATCTGCATTTAGTATACTACCTTTAAATAAAGTTGTTGATAGTATAAGAGTAAAAAATATCATAAAAAACTCTTTATCGATGAACAAGATTTTTTATACTAAATACTTCTTTTCATCTCTTTTTATGGCAATTTTTGCGTTAACTATCCCAGTATTTAGTAATCTGTTCTATGATAAGCTTGTTCCAAGTGCTTCGGTTTCATCTTTATTTGGCGTGGCTATAATTGTTGCTGTATTTATTGTTTTTGAGTTTATCCTTCGTACTTCGAAAGATATTTATCAGTCTATCACAGCAAGGCAGGATGACGTCGATATTGATATCGCATTTCTTGAAGCGGTACTTTATAGTAAAAAGAAAAATGGCAGATCCATGTCATCAGCATTTGTGCTATGGAATGAGTTTCAGAAAATTAAACCCGTTTTATTAAACTCGATCTTTCAACGTATAGCCGATATTCCAATATTTATTATATTTCTCATTGTTATATATGTAAATTTAGGTCTGGTCGTTATTGTACCTATTACCATGTTTATCGTCTCTATTATTATTTCCCTCGTTAACCACCATTATACTAATGAGTTAATGAACAAACAAAAAGAAGGACAGAAGAACAGGAATATTTTTATCTCAGAAGTTTTCTTATCTATTAAAATGATCCATACCTTAAATAATCAAGGTTTACTTTTTGATTGGGTTAATACATCAAATGAACAGTCGTATCTTAACCTGAAGATAAGGAAATTAAATCTTATCTATCAATCTATATTGGGGAGTATGTCATCTATTACCCAAATAACTATTATGGTAATAGCCTTTTTTATGGTAATCAAGGGTGATGTTACTACTGGCGCAATTGTTTCATCTGTCATTGTCTCTGGTCGTATTTCCGGGATCATTTCGAATTTTTCTTCTACATTAATCTCTATTTTATCAGCAGAAAAAACCGGTAAGGATCTGCTTTCTTTTTTTGATGAAGATCAGGCAGAAAAAACACCGGCATTACAGTCAATATCAAAGTGCAATGGCGATATTTCTATTCGGGGTGTGAGTTATCAGTATGATGCTCAATCTCCGATGATTATTAACCGACTGTCTATAGACATACCTGCGGGGCAACGTGTCGCGGTGGTAGGCGAATGCGGAGCAGGAAAAAGCTCATTACTGGGAATGCTATCTGGCTACCTTTCGCCAACAGACGGTGCCATTTTATATGATGGATATAACTTAGGACATTTATCGCAGAACTTTTTTTCTCAGCATTTAAGCGTGGTGACGACACATGATGTTTTATTCACCGGAACCATTGAAAGTAATTTCGCGTTAAAACCGCAAAACGACAGGGGCCGGGTACTCAAGGCGCTTCAGCTGGCGAACTGTGGTTTTATCTTGCAACATCCTATGGGGCTGAAGTTTCCGGTGAATTTTATGGCTAAAAACCTGTCATCCGGACAGCAGCAGCAGTTATTATTAGCACGTAGTCTGAGTAGTGACGCCAGCGTCTTTTTATGGGATGAACCAACATCAAATCTGGATGAGAATACCGAGAAGCAAATTTTTGATAACTTAGATGAGTTTATTCATGGGAAAACGTTGATCATGGTGACGCATCGTCGATATCTGATAAAGTATTTTGACCGGGTCCTGGTAATGAAAGGTGGAAAAATAATCCGTGATTGTTCTCCGGATAAATTATTAATGTAAAATAAGCAGCGCTTGTCGCTGTTATCAGGTGGTACTGCTTAATAAAAAAGACCCGTTGCACAAACGGGTCTTTTTTGTCATTTAACGAGTCGGCAACGTCTTCAATAAGTTTAGCTCGATTCTGTTAGGGCTATTCCACTTGCCATTTTTGGATAACCACACCTGGCGGCCCTCATCAACGGCAATGCGAGGGACGTGATGGTGCGCAAGGCTACCCCTGGCGCGCGATTCCGCGTTGAGATAACCGGTGGGCGACTTCAGCGGCAGCGATAGCCTATCAGGTCAGCACCATCGGCCATTCTGGCGGGGTCTGACTCATCGTTTCGACCATTACGGCTTCAATGTTATGCCAGATTGCAGCGAGATCCATCATGGTAATACCGAGTAAACCGGTGGCAAACCAGCAGGCGGATACCACGCCCAGACCGCTACTGATCACCGCCAGACCAATATAATCTGATTTACGGAAACGGATATTGAGCGTGCTGGCTAAAAACATGAGCACGGCGCTCAGCAGTTGCCAACGGAGAAGAACGACACCAGTGGTTATGGCAGCCATGAAACATTTCCTCTGAATAGACCTTTGTCCAGGACAGCACGGCATTGTTCCCGGGAAACGTGGGACATTCTGGCTATCAACGGACGTCACATCAACATCGAATGAAACATTGTTTCTATTTCATTGTTTTTGTGAACTATATCACAAAAACAAGCTTGTTCGCCAGATCGGCAATGTATTTTTTGTGCGTTTTATAACCGTATTTTTTGTGTGACTTCTACGCGTCCGTAGAGAAACTGCCGGAAAGCAAAGATGTATTATTACTACTCTTTTATTTTTTTCGTGAAATTCAGACCTGATAAAAATATCAAGTTATTTATCAAAAGAAAGGAGTAAAGATGTATACCCCATCGTTTACTTGAGTATAAATCTGATATTGTCAAAAATATTTAGCGTCCTGCCAGGTATGCGAGAGAGATTGCGCGTAGTTATTAATGGTAAATGTTGATCGGTAAAAGTCTGTTGCTAATATTGATAAATTCATGCACCGTAAACCTCCGTTTGGTTCACGTCTTATTTTGCCAACAATAGTCACAAATAATGCAGGGAAATAGGCTGAAAATGAGTCAAAGCACACGACGCAAGGTGTTGAGATTTCTCGGAACGATCATTGTGGTGTTACTTCCTGTATTGCTGGCGATCTGGTTTGCTCATATCCGGGCAGTCTCTGAAACCAGAAATCAGTTACATTCATTTGCGCAGTTGGTATTAGATAAAACGGAGCGGGTTATCCTGCAAGCGGATTTAGCCCGCGATGCCGCTGAACAATATCAGGGGCAAGCCTGTACGCCAGCCCATCAACAGCGAATGCTGAATATTATCCGCGGTCGTTTGTACATTAATGAGTTGATTTATGCTAAGGGCCAGCGTTTTCTATGCTCTACGGTTATGACGCCAACAAGTCCTTATTTTATTCCCCGCGCTGACTATAAACGAAAGCCTGACATCGCTATTTATTACTATCGTGATACGCCTTTTTTCAACGGTTATAAAATGACATATATGCAGCAGGGAAACTATGTCGCGGTTATCAATCCCTTATCTTATAGCGAGGTGATGTCAGACGATCCGGCGTTGGCCTGGGGAATGTATGATACGGTGACCAACACCTTTTTCTCCCTGAGTGAACAGGCGCAGGCTGATCAGCTATTACCTTTGGTACGACGGAGTGAACCTGTGTTCCAACAAGGTGAGCGTTTTTATACTCTGGTTAAATCAGCAAAACGACCGGTTGCCGCGATTGTTTCAACCTCAAAGCAACGCTTTTACCAGAACCTCTTTCATCAGCTTACGTTAACGCTACCGTTAGGGATCATCTGTAGCATTATCATCTTATTTATGTGGTCACGATCCCGGCAGGCATATTACTCACCGCGTCGATTGCTGCAACGGGCCATTACCAGGCACCAGCTTTGCCTTCATTATCAGCCGATCATTGATATCCGAAACGGGACATGTGTAGGTGCCGAAGCGCTATTGCGTTGGCCGGGCTATCACGGTCCGGTGATGAGCCCGTGCGAATTTATTCCGCTGGCGGAAAAAGAGGGGATGATTGAGCAGATCACCGATTATGTCGTCGAAGAGGTATTTAATGATTTAGGTGGTTTTCTGGCCGCGCACCCGCATCTTTATGTCTCTATCAATCTCTCTGCCGCCGATTTTCTCTCTTCCCGGCCAATTGTGATGATTCATGAAAAAACGCGTCAGCATTCAGTGCTTGCGCAACAGATAAAAGTTGAAGTGACCGAGCGCGGATTTATTGATGTGCCTAAAATGACGCCGATTATTCAGGCGTTTCGCCAGGCGGGATACGAGGTGGCAATTGATGACTTTGGTACCGGCTATTCGAACTTGCATAACCTGTACTCATTAAATGTCGACCTTTTAAAAATTGATAAATCTTTTGTCGACACGCTAACCACTAATAGCGCCAGCCATTTGATTGTGGAACATATTATTGAAATGGCGCAAAGTTTGCGGCTAAAAATCATTGCTGAGGGGGTTGAAACGGCTGAACAGGTTAGCTGGTTGCTAAAACGCGGCGTTCAGTATTGTCAGGGATGGCACTTTGCGAAGGCGTTACCACCGCAGGAATTCATCGCCTGGCTACAACAAACGCCCGCGCCTCTGACGATACGCGGGCAGACGCCCTACAGGCGGTGACGGTAATCGCTGGGAGTGCGATCGAACTCGCGGCGGAATACACGCGAGAAGGTTTGCTGCGATACATAGCCCAGGTCCATCGCGATATCAAAAATCGGGCGCTCGGTCGTTCGTAGCTCAACGGCCGCCAACAGGAGACGGCGCTGGCGAATATACTCGCCTAATGTTTGATGCGTTACCGTACGAAACATCCGCTGCAAATACCACTTGGAGTAGCCCGATTTTTTTGCCACCACATCAATGTTTAGCGGTTGGTCGATATGTTCATCAATCCATTCGATAAGGGTCTGAATTATCTGCTGATGCGACATATTGTTGCCTCTTAAACAGTATTCGATTCGTCGTTTTGTCTGCGGGCGAGTATAATTCCTCAAGTTAACTTGAGGTAAAGCGATTTATGGAAAAAAAATCTCCCCGTTTAAAAGCCTTACTGACGCCGGGGGAAGTTGCGAAACGTAGCGGTGTTGCTGTGTCCGCCCTGCACTTCTATGAAAGCAAAGGGCTAATTACCAGTATCCGTAATAGCGGTAACCAACGGCGATATAAGCGTGACGTGTTGCGTTATGTCGCGATTATCAAGATCGCCCAGCGTATCGGCATCCCGCTGGCAACTATCGGCGACGCGTTTGGTATCTTGCCGGAAGGGCATACGTTAAGCGCGAAAGAGTGGAAGCAGCTCTCATCGCAGTGGCGCGAAGAGTTAGACCGACGTATTCATACGCTGGTGGCGTTGCGCGATGAGCTGGACGGTTGTATCGGCTGCGGCTGTTTATCGCGTAGCGACTGTCCGCTGCGAAATCCAGGCGACAGGCTTGGCGAACACGGGACGGGCGCCCGGCTGCTTGAAGATGATTAACATGCACTCGGCCATCGGGCTGAGTTCACCTAAAACTAAAGCGCCGCTAAGGGCGCTTTAGTTTGTTTCCGGTCTTTGTCTTTCGCTCTATCCCGCTGATTACAGGAGGGTTTCCCCCGACGTCAACACCCCTCATATCGAGCACGTGGTGGAGGTTCCGGTTTGTGTTGATACTGTAAGTGTAAGCGACGACGCCCTGTTCGCCAGCGAAATGCTGATTTTTTAGCCGAAATTTTTACGGCAACTGCCATAATTTTCTATAGTTAGTTGGCATACCTTACAGGAGACAGCCATGCTGACGGTGCACCATTTAAATCAGTCTCGTTCGCAGCGCATCCTGTGGGCGCTGGAAGAGCTGGCGTTGCCTTACCAGATTGTGCGTTACCAGCGTGAAAAGACCATGCTGGCGCCGCCGGCATTGAAAAAAGTGCATCCGCTGGGCAAGTCTCCGGTTATCGAAGATCACGGTATGGTTATTGCGGAATCGGGCGCCATCCTGGAATATTTGCAGGACACTTACGACAATATCGGACGCTTTAAGCCTGCGGATGCGCAGGGAAAACAACACTATCGATTCTGGCTACATTACGCTGAAGGTTCGCTCATGCCCTTGCTATTGATGAGACTGCTCTTTACCTCTCTGGGTAAACCGCCGGTACCATTGGGCCTGCGAACGTTGGGCGGCGTTATCGGTAAGGGCGCGCAAAAAGCGTACCTCAATCCGCAACTGGAAACCCATGCGCGCTTTATTGACGGGCATCTGGCAAATCACCCCTGGTTTGCCGGAGAGCAGTTAAGTATGGCGGATATCCAGATGAGCTTCCCGCTATTTGCGCTGCTTGCCCGAGGCGGAATCGCTCATCTCGACCATATCAACGCATGGAAAGCGCGGGTAGAAATGCGTCCAGCCTGGCAGCGAGCGATTCAGCAGGGCGGTCCGTTTACCATTCCCGGCGGATAATGGCGTTTTTGTGAGCAGATTGCGCAACGTATTTGCTAACAGCGATGCGAAAAATTGTTGCTGGATTGCGCAGGGACGATAACGTTTGCGCATCGTCTGGCGATTTATTGAGCATACTAAGCAGAAAAGCATAAAAAGCGGCAAAGTTCAGTTGAAAAAGCGTTGATGATCGCTGGATAATCGTTTGCTTTTTTTTGCCACCCGTTTTGTATACGTGGAGCTAAACGTTTGCTTTTTTGCGGCGCCCCGGTTGTCGTAAATGTAGCACAAGGAGATAACGTTGCGCTGTTAGTGGATTACCTCCCACGTATACCGACGAATAATAAATTCTCAGGGGATGTTTTCTATGTCTACGCCTTCAGCGCGTACCGGCGGTTCACTCGACGCCTGGTTTAAAATTTCACAACGCGGGAGCACCGTTCGCCAGGAAGTCGTTGCTGGCTTAACCACGTTTCTCGCGATGGTTTACTCCGTCATCGTGGTGCCAGGGATGCTGGGTAAAGCCGGGTTCCCGCCTGCCGCCGTCTTTGTAGCGACCTGCCTGGTCGCAGGCGTCGGCTCTATTGTTATGGGGCTATGGGCGAATCTGCCGCTGGCTATCGGTTGTGCTATCTCGTTGACGGCGTTTACCGCGTTTAGCCTGGTCCTGGGGCAGCATATTAGCGTCCCGGTCGCGCTTGGCGCCGTATTCCTGATGGGCGTACTGTTTACCATTATCTCCGCCACCGGCATTCGTAGCTGGATTTTGCGTAACTTGCCACAGGGCGTGGCCCACGGAACCGGTATCGGTATTGGCCTGTTTTTGTTGCTGATTGCCGCCAACGGCGTCGGCCTGGTCATTAAAAACCCGCTGGATGGCCTGCCGGTCGCGCTGGGCGACTTCGACACCTTCCCGGTTATTATGTCGCTTGTGGGTCTGGCTGTTATTCTCGGCCTGGAAAAGCTGAAAGTCCCCGGCGGCATTCTGTTGACCATTATTGGCATTTCTATTGTGGGTTTGCTCTTCGATCCTAACGTCCATTTTTCCGGCATTTTCGCCATGCCTTCGTTGAGCGATGAAAACGGCAACTCGCTGATCGGCAGCCTGGATATTATGGGCGCGTTAAACCCTGTCGTTCTGCCAAGCGTACTGGCGCTGGTGATGACGGCGGTGTTTGATGCGACCGGCACGATCCGTGCGGTCGCAGGGCAGGCTAATCTGCTGGACAAAGACGGACAAATTATCGATGGCGGCAAAGCGCTAACCACCGACTCCCTGAGTAGCGTTTTCTCCGGCCTGGTCGGGGCGGCGCCAGCCGCGGTGTATATCGAGTCTGCGGCCGGTACGGCGGCGGGCGGTAAAACGGGCCTGACGGCGATTACCGTGGGCGTGCTGTTTTTGCTGATCCTGTTTCTTTCGCCGCTCTCTTATCTCGTTCCCGTCTACGCAACCGCCCCGGCGCTCATGTATGTCGGTCTGCTGATGCTGAGTAACGTGGCGAAAATCGATTTTGCTGATTTCGTCGATGCGATGGCGGGGCTGGTAACGGCCGTATTTATTGTACTGACCTGTAACATCGTTACCGGGATTATGATCGGCTTTGCCACGCTGGTCGTCGGGCGTCTGGTTTCCGGTGAATGGCGTAAGCTGAATATCGGAACTGTCGTCATTGCGGTCGCGCTGGTCGCTTTTTATGCCGGCGGCTGGGCTATCTAGCTCTGCCTTCATTCTGAAAAACGGGCGGCGTTGGTCGCCCGTTTTCATTTTCAGGACACATCACGTTACCTTTTGCGTTAATCTGAAGAAGGTGAAACCGAGGCATGATGCCTTTCTCCATCATAAAAAACATCGCAAACAGGGAACGCATGGAAATTTTCTTCACAATACTCATCATGACCCTTGTGGTCTCGCTGTCGGGGGTATTTACGCGTGTATTACCCTTCCAGCTTCCTTTACCCCTTATGCAGATCGCCATTGGCGCGCTATTGGCGTGGCCGACGTTTGGTTTGCATGTGGAATTCGACCCGGAACTCTTCCTGGTGCTGTTTATTCCGCCGCTGCTGTTTGCGGATGGCTGGAAAACGCCGACCCGTGAATTTCTTGAGCATGGACGAGAAATTTTCGGGCTGGCGCTGGCGCTGGTCCTGGTAACGGTTGTGGGAATCGGCTTCCTGATTTATTGGCTGGTGCCCGGCATTCCGCTGATCCCCGCCTTTGCGCTGGCCGCCGTGCTGTCGCCGACCGATGCGGTAGCGCTCTCCGGAATTGTGGGCGAGGGGCGTATCCCGAAAAAAATCATGGGCATTCTGCAGGGAGAGGCGTTAATGAACGACGCCTCCGGTCTGGTATCGCTGAAATTCGCCGTTGCGGTGGCGATGGGGACGATGGTCTTTACCGTCGGCGGCGCGACGCTGGAGTTTTTTAAGGTCGCTATCGGCGGTATTCTGGCGGGTTTTGTGGTCAGTTGGCTGTATGGCCGCTCGCTGCGTTTTTTGAGCCGCTGGGGCGGCGATGAACCCGCGACGCAAATCGTCCTGCTGTTTCTGCTGCCCTTCGCGTCTTACCTGATTGCCGAACATATTGGCGTCTCAGGCATCCTGGCCGCGGTTGCCGCCGGGATGACCATCACCCGTTCTGGCGTAATGCGCCGCGCGCCGCTGGCAATGCGTTTGCGCGCGAACAGTACCTGGGCGATGCTGGAATTTGTCTTTAACGGTATGGTCTTTCTGCTGTTGGGACTGCAATTGCCGGGTATTCTGGAATCTTCGCTGGCGGCGGCGGAAGCTGACCCGAATGTCGAAACCTGGATGCTCTTTACCGATATCGTGCTGATTTATGCGGCATTGATGCTGGTTCGCTTCGGCTGGCTGTGGACCATGAAAAAGTTCAGCCTGCGCTTTTTGAAGAAGAAACCGATGGAGTTCGCCAGCTGGACGTCGCGTGAAATTCTGATTGCTTCCTTCGCTGGCGTTCGTGGGGCGATCACCCTGGCTGGTGTGCTCTCTATACCGTTACTTTTGCCGGATGGCAGCGGATTTCCGGCGCGTTATGAACTGGTATTCCTGGCGGCTGGCGTCATTCTGTTCTCGTTATTTGTCGGCGTGATCATGCTGCCGCTGCTGTTGCAACATCTGGAAGTCGCCGATCATGCGCAACAGTTGAAAGAGGAGCGTATCGCCCGCGCGGCGACGGCGGAAGTGGCGATTGTTGCCATTCAGAAAATGGAAGAGCGTCTGGCGGCGGATACCGAAGAAAACATCGATAATCAGTTGCTTACTGAAGTAAGCTCGCGTGTCATTGGTAACTTGCGTCGCCGTGCCGATGGGCGAAACGATGTCGAAAGCTCCATACAGGAAGAAAACCTGGAGCGACGTTTCCGTCTGGCGGCGCTGCGTTCCGAGCGCGCCGAGTTGTATCATCTGCGCGCCACGCGAGAAATCAGCAATGAAACATTGCAAAAGCTGCTGCACGACCTGGATTTGATGGAAGCGCTACTGATAGAAAATCAGTAGTCCTTGTGGCCCGGTGGCGCCATGCTTATCGGGCCTACAAGTAGGCCCGATAAGGTGCTTGCGCCGCCATCCGGCAAGGGTTTTAACCCATGGCTTACGGTTGTTTCAGCCAAAACCCTTCGCAACAGGTTAACCATGCCCGAGCGCTGTGCGACAGATACACGCCCTCTCGCCAAATCATGCCCAACTGCCAGCGGAGATCGCTTTCCAGCGGTAGCCAGCGCAGCGTGGCCTTATCCAGACGCTGACAAATCGGCTCCGGCAAAATGGCGATGCCGACGCCCGCTTGCACCATGGCGGCGAGAAAATCCCATTGCCCGCTGCGCACGGCAATCCGTGGTTTTACGTCATGCTGGCTAAATAAGGTCATCAACTGGCGGCTCAGGGCAAAGTCTTCGTTATAGATCAGAAGAGGATGCTCCGCCAGAGCTTCAGGCGCGATGGAGTCGCCGGCTGTCCACTGACCGGAACGGGGAACCAGCACGCACAGCGGATGGCTGAACAGCGATAACGTCGTCAGCCCGCTCGCTTCTTCCACCGGGAGCGCGGTCATCGCAACATCCAGCTCGCCATTCATTACCGCCTGCTGTACCGTCAGGCCGCCAAACTCCGAAATTTTGAGTTCAACGCCAGGGTAGCGTTGTCGAAACAAACTGATTGGCCCGGCCATCAACATGCCGACCATCGGGGGAATACCCAGCCGCAGCACGCCCTTATTGAGATGGTTAATATCGCTCAACTCAGCCTCTAACTGGCGAAACTCAGCGAGGATCGCCAGACCGCGTTCAAACACCACGCGTCCGGTATCGGTCAGCAATAACTTACGTCCGTCGCGGATCAGTAGCGTACAGTTAAGCTCATCTTCAAGATTTTTCAGCATCTTGCTAATGGTGGGCTGGGTGACAAATAACTTCTCCGCTGCGCGGGTGAAACTTTGCTGGCGCACCACCTCGACAAAATAACGCAGCGTTCTGATATCCATGATTATTCCTTCCGACTATGCCTGCAATGATTTTAATTCATTTCTGCCCGTGACGGAGGTTCTCTATACTGGCGCTCCGTATTATTTTTCAGGACATTCCCTCATGGCTGTGGCGATAAGCCGCGTTACGCCTGCCGTTGTGCAACGACTCCAGGTACCGGTTCAGGTACTGCTCTATGCAGGTTTATTCATTTTTTCCCAATATCTTGTCTCCTGGCTGCACCTGCCGTTGCCCGCGAATCTGGTCGGCATGGTGCTTATGTTGGCGCTGATCGTTTGCCGGATTATTCCGCTTAGCTGGGTACGCGCAGGCGCACGCTGGCTGCTGGCGGAGATGCTGTTATTCTTTGTTCCCGCCGTCGTGGCGGTAGTGAACTATGCCCATCTATTACTGGTGGACGGCTGGCGCATCTTCTCGGTGATTGCGATCAGTACCTTAATGGTACTCGGCGCGACGGCGTGGGTGGTGGATAAAGTGTATCGCTATGAGATGAGTAGGCTAAACCGTGAATAACGTTCAGTTAAGCGTACTGTGTCTGGTGATTACACTGGGGATTTACTTCGCCAATAAGCGTCTGTATCGCCGTTTTCGCAAACTGCCGTTGATGCCATTAGTGTTGACGCCGGCACTGCTGGTGTTAATGCTGGTGTTCGGTCATATCTCCTGGCAAAACTACATTGGTGAATCGCACTGGCTATTGTGGCTGCTCGGCCCGGCGACCATTGCCTTTGCGGTGCCGGTGTACGATAACCTCGCGATTATCAAACGTCACTGGATGTCGCTCACCGCGGGCGTAGTGACGGCGACGGTGGTGGCAGTCACCAGTTCCGTTTGGCTGGCGCGTCTGTTCACGTTATCGGATGAGATTCAGCGTAGTCTGGCGGTACGTTCCGTGACTACGCCGTTTGCGCTGGCGGCGGCAGAACCCCTGGGCGGGCAGCCGGATCTGGTGGCGCTGTTCGTGGTCGTCACTGGCGTGTTTGGCATGGCGGTCGGCGACGCGCTATTTTTGCGTCTCTCTATCCGGGAAGGCATGGCAAAAGGGGCAGGATTCGGCGCGGCGTCACATGGGGCGGGCACGGCGCGTTCCTATGAACTTGGTCAGCAGGAGGGCGTCGTCGCCAGTCTGGTAATGATGCTGTCCGGCGTGGTGATGGTACTGGCTGCCCCGCTGGTGGCGAGGGTGATGTTCTGATTTTCCTCCGACCCACAGGGCCGGAGGAAACGGTAAGATTAATGCGCACGCCCTTGTTGTACGCCGAATCCCGTTTGGGAGCGGATAAACTGAGCGCGGAACTGCTCACGTTCACGGTTGCCTTCTGCCGAGTTATCGGTGGCCGAGAAGAACCAGATCCCCAGGAACGCCACGCTGATAGAGAACAGCGCCGGATACTCATACGGGAAGATCGCTTTTTCGTGGCCGAGGATCTGCACCCAAATAGTAGGGCCAAGAATCATCAGCACCACCGCTGTCAGTAAACCTAACCAGCCGCCCAGCATAGCGCCGCGCGTGGTCAGTTTTGACCAGTACATGGAAAGCAGAATGATGGGGAAGTTGCAGCTCGCGGCGATAGCAAACGCCAGGCCCACCATAAAGGCGATGTTTTGATTTTCAAACAGAACGCCGAGGATAATGGCGATCACGCCCAGCACCAGGACGGTGATTTTCGACACCTTCAGCTCTTCACGTTCGGTTGCGCCTTTGCGGAACACGTTGGCGTACAAATCATGCGACACCGCCGATGCGCCCGCCAGCGTCAGACCGGCGACCACCGCCAGAATGGTGGCAAACGCCACTGCCGAAATAAAGCCGAGGAACAGGTTGCCGCCTACCGCGTTGGCCAGATGCACCGCCGCCATGTTATTGCCGCCAATCAGCGCGCCCGCCGCATCTTTATAGGCGGGATTCGCCCCCACCAGCATGATAGCGCCGAAGCCGATAATAAAGGTCAGAATGTAGAAATAGCCCATAAAACCGGTGGCATAGAACACGCTCTTGCGCGCTTCGCGGGCATCGCTGACCGTAAAGAAACGCATCAGAATATGCGGCAAGCCGGCGGTGCCGAACATCAGTCCCAGACCCAACGACAGCGCCGAAATCGGATCTTGCACCAACCCTCCTGGGCTCATAATCGCTGTGCCTTTCGGGTGTACCGCCATGGCTTCGGTAAACAGATTATTGAAGCTAAAGCCGACGTGTTTCATCACCATAAAGGCCATAAAACTGGCGCCAAACAGCAACAGGACGGCTTTGATAATTTGCACCCACGTTGTCGCCAGCATCCCGCCGAACAGCACGTACATCATCATCAGCACGCCGACCAGCACTACGGCGATGTGATAGTTGAGGCCGAACAGCAGTTCAATCAGTTTACCGGCGCCGACCATTTGGGCGATGAGATAAAGCGCCACCACTACCAGGGAGCCACAGGCCGAAAGAATACGGATTGGCCCCTGTTTCAGGCGATAAGAGGCAACGTCAGCAAAAGTATAACGTCCCAGATTACGCAGGCGCTCGGCAATCAAAAACAGGATGATTGGCCAGCCGACAAGAAAGCCCAGCGAATAGATCAGCCCGTCATAACCGGAGGTAAACACCAGCGCGGAAATGCCGAGAAATGACGCGGCGGACATATAGTCGCCGGCAATCGCCAGGCCGTTCTGGAATCCGGTGATATTGCCGCCTGCGGTGTAGTAGTCGCTACGGGAACGTACGCGTTTAGAGGCCCAGTAGGTAATACCGAGCGTAAACACGACGAAAATCAAAAACATGATAATCGCCTGCCAGTTGGTGGGCTGGCGTTCAACCGCGCCGCTAATGGCATCCGCCGCATGAGCGGCGAAGGGGAGTGCGGCGGCAAGCGCCGTCAGAACTCTCTTCATAATGCTTTCACCTCATGCAGTACGGCGTTATTAAGACGATCGAATTCGCCGTTCGCCCGCCAGATATAAATTCCGGTCAACACAAAAGAAATCACAATCACCCCGACGCCAATGGGAATTCCTCGGGTGACGCTGGTTCCCGCATGTAGAGGCGTGCCCAGCCAGCCAGGCGCGAAGGCGATCAGTAAAATAAAGCTGATATAAACCGCCAGCATGATAACCGACAGAATCGTGGCAAACCGTTGCCGTTTTTCAACTAATTCCCTGAAACGCGCACTGTCTTCTATCCGCTGATAAATTTGGTCATTCATCACAGAGCTCTCCAGAGGTCCCCCTGCGTCTTTCGCGCTACAGGCGCGTTGGCCGCACTCGCGCGCCCCAGTCACATAGTGAACTATGCTGCTGGGGATGTGCTCGCTTGCCGCCTTCCTGTAACACGAAATCCTTTGGGGGAGGTTTTTATATTTCCCTCCCGCTCAGGGGAGGGGTAGGGATAGGATTTGTAGGCCCGATAAGCAGCGCGCCATCGGGCATTTCACGGTTTTGGTTATGACGGCATCGCGATGGCCTGCTTCTCTTCGAGCAGTTTCTCCACCACGCCAGGATCGGCGAGAGTCGAAGTATCGCCCAGATTGCTGGTATCGCCCGCCGCGATTTTGCGCAAAATGCGGCGCATAATTTTGCCGGAACGGGTTTTTGGCAGTGAGTCGGTCCAGTGCAGCACGTCCGGCGTCGCCAGTGGGCCAATCTCTTTACGTACCCAGTTGCGCACCTCCGCGTACAGTTCTGGCGACGGCTCCTCGCCGTGGTTGAGCGTCACATAAGCGTAAATCGCCTGGCCTTTGATAGCGTGTGGAATACCCACCACCGCCGCTTCGGCGATCTTCGGATGCGCCACCAGCGCCGATTCGATTTCCGCCGTACCCAGACGGTGGCCGGAGACGTTTAACACGTCATCCACGCGACCGGTGATCCAGTAATAGCCGTCTTCATCGCGACGAGCGCCGTCGCCGCTGAAATACATATTCTTAAAGGTAGAGAAATAGGTCTGCTCAAAACGTTCATGATCGCCGAACAGAGTGCGCGCCTGGCCCGGCCAGGAATCGGTGATGACCAGATTGCCTTCCGTCGCGCCTTCTTGCGGATGGCCTTCGTTATCCACCAGCGCAGGCTGTACGCCAAAGAAAGGACGGGTGGCGGAACCGGCTTTCAGTTCGATAGCGCCTGGTAGCGGCGTGATCATAAAACCGCCTGTTTCAGTCTGCCACCAGGTGTCGACGACCGGACATTTTTCCTTGCCGATCTTCTTCCAGTACCATTCCCACGCTTCGGGATTGATCGGCTCGCCGACGGAACCCAGAATGCGCAGTGAAGAACGGTCGGTGCCTTCAATGGCTTTATCGCCTTCCGCCATCAGCGCGCGGATAGCCGTCGGGGCGGTATAAAGAATGTTGACCTGGTGTTTGTCGACCACCTGGCACATGCGAGCGGGCGTTGGCCAATTCGGCACGCCTTCAAACATTAAGGTGGTCGCGCCGCAGGCCAGCGGGCCATACAACAGATAGCTGTGCCCCGTCACCCAACCCACATCGGCGGTACACCAGTAAATATCGCCAGGGTGATAATCAAAGACATACTTAAAGGTGGTCGCGGCGTAGACCAGATAGCCGCCGGAGGTGTGCAGCACGCCTTTCGGCTTGCCGGTGGAGCCGGAGGTATAAAGGATAAACAGCGGATCTTCGGCATTCATCGCTTCAGGCTGGTGCTCAGGGCTGGCTTTTTCAATCAAATCGCGCCACCACAGGTCGCGGCCTTCTTGCCAGTCAATGTCGCTGCCGGTGCGCTTCAGGACGATCACATGCTCAACGCTAGTGACATTCGGGTTTTTCAGCGCGTCATCGACATTCTTTTTCAGCGGGATACTGCGTCCGGCACGTACACCTTCGTCAGCGGTGATCACCAGCCGCGAGCTGGAGTCGATAATGCGTCCGGCGACGGCTTCCGGCGAGAAGCCCCCGAAGATCACCGAATGCACCGCACCGATGCGGGCGCAGGCCAACATTGCCACCGCCGCTTCCGGCACCATCGGCATATAAATCGCTACCACATCGCCTTTTTTAATGCCCAGATCCAGCAGCGTATTCGCGAAACGGCAGACATCGCGATGCAGTTCGCGATAAGAGATATGTTTACTCTGCGACGCGTCATCGCCTTCCCAGATAATGGCGGTGCGATCGCCATTTTCCTGCAAATGGCGGTCAAGACAGTTCGCCGCCAGATTCAGCGTGCCGTCCTCGTACCATTTAATCGACACATTGCCTGGCGCAAAGGAGGTGTTTTTCACTTTTTGGTACGGCGTGATCCAATCGAGAATTTTTCCCTGTTCGCCCCAAAACGTATCGGGGTCGTTAATAGACTGTTTATATTTAGTCTCATACTGCTCTGGATTTATCAGGCAACGATCCGCAATGTTGGCGGGAATGGCGTGTTTATGTGTTTGGCTCATGCTGTTGTTCTCCTTGTAGGATGTTAATAATATGTCGCATAAACGTTAAATGTAGGGTCTTAATAAGTTTTGTTTAGTATTTGGGCGACAGATCACGCAAAAAGGGAACTGTGCAAATAAGCAGCAATCTATTTTTTGATTGTGTCCCGCAAAATTAGATAAATTTTCGGGATAACATGACGTTATATGAAATTTTTTAAAAAAGTGATCCGTGTCCGGAAATCAGAAAAGAGAGGGAGTTTTGTCCAGGTTACTAACTCTAAAGTGGTATTTTACATACACTTACAATTGATTAAAGACAACATTTTAAGTGTGGTTATTTGTTACACATAGAGGAGATCAATGTAATAACAGTATTTGTGCGGTTGCTGTTATGGAAAACGATAAAAAATCGCCATTAAAGATAATGGCGCAATCTGGATGAGACCTCTATGGCAAGGAAAACACTACGCGCACGCCGTTTCTTCAGCCTTATATTTCCTTTTTTCTTCATTACCTCTGTTTACGCTGAGCAAACGCCTGAATCCGCAAAAACCGTTACTGTTGAAGCGAAAAATGAAATGTTCGCGCCTCAACACCCCGACCAATATCAGTCATGGAAAGCGACGTCAGAACAGTCTGCCCGTGAAGATGCGCTGGCGGAAGACCCTCGTCTGGTGATCCTGTGGGCGGGCTATCCCTTCTCCCGTGATTACAACAAACCACGCGGCCACGCGTATGCGGTAACTGACGTGCGCGAAACACTGCGTACCGGCGCGCCAAAAACGGCGGAAGACGGCCCGCTGCCGATGGCCTGCTGGAGTTGTAAAAGCCCCGATGTCGCGCGCCTTATCCAACAAGAAGGCGAAGACGGCTACTTCCATGGCAAATGGGCGCGCGGCGGCCCGGAAATTGTCAACGATTTGGGCTGTGCCGACTGTCATAACACCGCGTCGGACGATTTCGCCCAGGGGAAGCCAGCGTTAACGTTGTCGCGCCCCTATGCCGAACGGGCGATGGAGGCTATCGGCAAACCGTTTGATAAAGCGGGACGATTTGATCAGCAATCGATGGTCTGCGGTCAGTGCCACGTGGAGTACTACTTTGACGGTAAAAACAAAGCCGTTAAGTTCCCGTGGGATGAGGGCATGAAGGTCGAAAATATGGAGCAATACTACGACACTATCGCCTTCTCTGACTGGACTAACTCTCTGTCGAAAACCCCGATGCTCAAAGCGCAGCACCCGGAATATGAAACCTGGAGCGCGGGCATTCACGGTAAGAACAACGTGACCTGTATCGACTGTCACATGCCGAAAGTACAGAACGCCGAAGGCAAGCTCTACACCGACCATAAAATCGGCAACCCGTTCGACAATTTCGCGCAAACCTGCGCCAACTGCCACACCCAGGACAAAGCGTCCCTGCAAAAAGTGGTCGCCGAGCGTAAACAGGCGATTCATGACCTGAAAATCAAGGTTGAAGATCAGCTGGTACATGCGCACTTCGAAGCGAAAGCCGCATGGGATGCGGGGGCGACAGACGCGGAAATGAAACCGATTCTGAACGATATTCGTCACGCGCAGTGGCGTTGGGATCTGGCGATTGCGTCACACGGTATTCATATGCATGCCCCGGAAGAAGGTCTACGGATGTTAGGCAGTGCGATGGATAAAGCCGCGGATGCTCGTACTAAACTGGCGAGACTGCTGGCGACCAAAGGCATTACCCATGAAATTTCGCTGCCGGATATTTCGACGAAAGAGAAGGCGCAGAAAGCGATTGGTTTGAATATGCAACAAATCAACGCGGAGAAGCAGGACTTCCTGAAAACGGTCGTACCGCAGTGGGAAGATCAGGCGCGTAAAAACGGTCTGTTAAGCCAATAACCCCATTCCGCCCCGTAAGGGGTGGATAACTCAACGGAGTGAATATGAGCGTATTACGTTCGTTATTAACTGCTGGGGTGCTGGCGTCAGGCCTGTTCTGGAGCCTGAGTGGAATTACTGCCACGCCAACGCCGCAGGAGTCGGATCAACGCTGGACGGTCACCCAGCAGCGTAATCCGGATGCTGCCTGTCTGGACTGTCACAAACCGGACACCGAAGGTATGCACGGTAAACATACGGGCGCTATCAACCCGAACAATAAATTGCCGATAACCTGTACCAACTGCCACGGTCAACCGTCGCTTCACCACCGTGAAGGGGTGAAAGATGTGATGCGTTTTAACGACCCGATGTATACGGTAGAGCAGCAGAACAGCGTCTGTATGTCCTGCCACTTGCCTGAACAACTGCAAAAAGCGTTCTGGCCGCACGATGTTCATGTTACTAAAGTGACCTGCGCCAGTTGCCATTCCCTGCATCCGCAGCAAGACACGATGCAGACGCTAAGCGAGAAAGGGCGGATCAAAATATGCGTGGATTGCCACAGCGATCAGCGTACTAACCCGAACTTTAACCCGGCGTCCGTTCCGTTGCTTAAGGAGCAGCCATGAGTTGCACCCGACGTCAATTTATTACCCGCGTCGGCGCGCTGGCGGCGGTCAGTGGGATGGCAGGACGCGTTGTAGCGAACACGTTGAATATTAACGGCGTGCGTTATGGCATGGTACACGATGAGTCATTATGCATCGGCTGCACGGCCTGCATGGATGCCTGTCGGGAAGTCAACACCGTGCCGGAAGGCGTATCGCACCTGACGATTATTCGCAGCGAGCCGCAGGGGACGTTTCCTGATGTGAAGTATCGCTTCTTCCGCCACTCGTGCCAGCATTGCGACCATGCCCCCTGCGTTGACGTCTGCCCGACGGGGGCATCATTCCGCGATGCCGCCAGCGGTATTGTCGACGTGAATCCGGACCTTTGCGTCGGCTGCCAGTACTGCATTGCCGCGTGTCCCTACCGCGTGCGCTTTATCCATCCGGTCAGTAAGACGGCGGATAAATGCGATTTCTGCCGGAAAACCAACCTGAAAGCGGGCAAACAGCCCGCCTGCGTTGAGTCATGCCCGACGAAGGCGCTGACGTTTGGTAATCTGGACGATCCCAACAGCGATATTTCCCGTTTGTTGCGGCAGAAAACCACCTATCGTTACAAGCTGGCGCTGGGCACAAAACCGAAGGTCTACCGCGTTCCCTTTAACTATGGGGAGGTGAGCCAATGACATCCGCTTCTGCATTTCATTTTGCATCACTGGTGTGGGACTGGCCCATCGCCATCTATCTGTTTCTGATTGGCATCTCCGCCGGACTGGTTACGTTGGCGATTCTGCTGCGCCGCTTCCATCCGGAGGCGGGCGGTTCGGACAGTACGCTGCTGCGCACTACGCTGGTGTTAGGGCCGGGGGCGATTATTCTTGGTCTGCTGATTCTGGTCTTTCACCTGACGCGCCCGTGGACCTTCTGGAAGCTGATGTTCCACTACAGCTTTACCTCGGTGATGTCGATGGGGGTGATGCTGTTCCAGTTGTACATGGTAGTGCTGGTGCTGTGGCTGGCGAAAATCTTTGAAAAAGAGGTGATTGCCCTGCAGCAGCGTTGGCTGCCGCGGTTAGAGATCGTGCAGAAAGTGTTGGCGCTAATAACGCCGTTTCATCGCGCGCTGGAGACGTTAATGCTGGTGCTGGCGGCCCTGCTCGGGGCGTACACCGGCTTTCTGCTGTCGGCGCTGAAATCCTATCCGTTCCTGAATAACCCGATCCTGCCGGCGCTGTTCCTGTTCTCCGGCATCTCCTCCGGCGCGGCGGTGGCGCTGATCGCTATGGCGTTACGCCATCGTAGCAACCCGCACAGCACCGAGGCGCGCTTTGTACATCGCATGGAAACCCCAGTGGTATGGCTGGAGATCTTCCTGCTGGCGGCCTTTTTTATCGGGCTGGCGCTGGGCGATGACGGCAAAATGCGCGCGCTGGCGGCGGCGCTGGGCGGCGGATTCTGGAGCTGGTGGTTCTGGCTTGGGGTCGTAGGGCTGGGATTGATTATCCCGCTGCTGCTGAAGCCCTGGGCAAACCGTAGCGTCACGTTTCACGGCGTGCTGGCCGTTTGCGGCGCCAGTTTGACCGGCGTGCTGCTGCTGCGCTTTTTCATTCTTTATGCGGGACAGCTAACGGTTGCATAATCTGGACATCTTCCTTCCTGAAGCCGGATTTCTGGCGCTGTTGTTGAGTCTCGGGGTCAACGTGTTGACCCCGCTGGCGACGTGGTGCGGGATGGGGCAGCATTGGCGCGGCGTCATGCGCCTGACGACCTGCGGCGCGTGGACGGCGTTCACGCTGCTGCTATTGGCGTTTGCGATTCTGGTTAGCTGTTTTCTGACCAGCGATTTTTCGGTCGTTTATGTTGCGCAGCATAGCCATAGTCAGTTGTCATGGGGACTGAAACTGGCGGCGGTATGGGGCGGTCATGAAGGCTCGCTCCTGCTGTGGGCGCTGCTTCTTTCGGGGTGGACGGCGCTATTCGCCTGGCGCTCCCGGCATGAATCTGACGCGCTTTTTCCACTGACCCTGAGCATCTTGTCCCTCATTATGGCCTCGCTGCTGCTATTTATTGTGCTGTGGTCCGATCCGTTCCTGCGTATTTTCCCTCCCGCCATGGAAGGGCGCGACCTTAATCCCATGCTGCAACATCTGGGGCTGATCTTACATCCGCCGCTGCTCTATCTGGGTTATGGCGGCCTGATGACCGCGGCGAGCGTAGCGCTGGCCTCGCTACTGTGCGGCGGCTTTAACGCGGCAACCGCCTGGGTGTGCTGGCGCTGGGCGTTACCCGGCTGGTGCGCTCTGACGCTGGGGATCATTCTCGGATCGTGGTGGGCGTATTGCGAACTGGGCTGGGGCGGCTGGTGGTTCTGGGACCCGGTGGAAAATGCCTCGTTGTTGCCGTGGCTTGCCGCCAGCGCGTTGCTGCACAGTCTGTATGTCAGCCGCCAGCGCGGGAGCTTCCGTCACTGGTCGTTGCTGCTGGCGATACTGACGCTGATCCTCTCGTTGCTGGGAACGCTGATTGTGCGTTCCGGCATTCTTGTTTCGGTACATGCCTTTGCGCTGGATAACGTGCGCGCGGTGCCGCTGTTTACCCTTTTTGCCGCGTTAAGTCTGGCATCGCTTGTTCTGTACGGCTGGCGGGCGCGGGAGCCGTATCCGGCGACGCGTTTGGGCGGCGGAAAGTGCGAAACGCTCATTCTGGCGACGCTGCTGCTCTTTAGCGCCGTCTTGTTGATCGTGCTGGTCGGGACGCTCTACCCCATGATTTATGGTTTGATGGGCTGGGGAAGGCTTTCGGTGGGCGCGCCCTATTTTAATCGCGTCACGCTGCCGTTTGGCCTGCTGATGCTGGTAGTTATCGTGCTGGCGACAATCAGAAGCCGCAAAGTCTCTGTGCGTTGTCAGCTTCCGGCGTTGCTGGCGCATACGGGCGTATTTATCTTCGCCGCCGGGATCATGGTTTCCAGCGGCAGTCGGCATGAAATCAGCCTTAACCTCAGCCCCGGTCAGCAGGTGGTACTGGCGGGCTACATTTTCCGCTTTGAGCGTCTGGATCTGGAAGCCAAAGGCAACTACACCAGTGAAAAAGCGCTGATCACGTTGTGGCAAAATGAGCAGCGTATCGGTAGCCTGCAGCCCGAAAGGCGCTTCTATGCCGCGCGTCGTCAACAGATGATGGAGCCGGGTATCCGCTGGAATCTGATGCATGACTGGTACGCGGTGATGGGAGAAAAAACCGGACCGGACCGTTACGCCATGCGCTTATACGTGCAGACTGGCGTGCGCTGGATCTGGGGAGGGGGATTGTTGATGGTGTTTGGCGCGCTGCTGAGCGGATGGCGGGGGAGGAAGCATCCTGAGTTATTGCCTGATGGCGCTGCGCTTATCAGGCCTACGAGTGAAAAGCATGGTAGGCCGGATAAGGCGTTTACGCCGCCATCCGGCAAGACGATGTTACTTGTGGCTTTTCTGATTTTTCTGCCTTTTAGCACCCACGCCCAGGTGGTGGATACCTGGCGCTTTGACAATCCACAACAGCAGGAAAAAGCGCTATCTATTGCCGGTCAACTGCGCTGTCCGCAGTGTCAGAACCAGAATTTGCTGGAATCCAATGCGCCCGTGGCGCTCAGTATGCGCCATCAGGTTTACAGCATGGTGGCCGAAGGTAAAAGCGAAGCGGAAATCACCGCCTGGATGACCGACCGTTATGGTGATTTCGTACGCTACAACCCGCCGTTGAATGAGCAAACGCTGCTGTTGTGGACGCTGCCGTACCTGCTGTTATTGCTGGTGGGTGTGGTGGCCTGGCGGGTGAGAAAGCGTCAGCACGCAGAAAAGGGGGAACAATGAGCCAGTCTGAACACTCCACTGCGCCGTTACGTCCCATGCCCGTAAAGCGTCTGGCGGCTGCGGCGGTGTTGATGGTGGCTGCCTGTGTCGGCGGCTATCTGTTGACGCCGAAATGGCAGGCTGTGCGTAGCGAGCAACAGCGTCTGGCCGATCCGCTACGTGACTTTTCGAACCCGCAAACGCCAGAGGCGCAGCTTTCCAGGCTGCAAGAAAAAATCCGCGCCAATCCGCAGGATAGCGAGCAATGGGCGCGGCTGGGCGAGTATTATCTCTATCGCAATGCGTATGACAATGCGCTGCTGGCATATCGTCAGGCGTTGCGTCTGCGAGGCGATAACGCGCAGCTTTTCGCCGCGCTGGCAACGGTGCTGTATTACCAGGCCGGGCAACATATGACGCCTGCGACGCGTGAAATGATTAATAAAGCGTTAGCGCTGGATGCGACAGAAGTGACCGCGCAGATGCTGCTGGCGGCGGATGCGTTTATGCAGGCGGATTATGCGCAAGCCGTGTCGCTGTGGCAAACCTTACTGGATGCCAACTCGCCGCGAGTGAACCGCGCGCAGCTGGTAGAGGCCATTAATTTGGCTAAATTGTTACAAAATCGGCAGAAATAATTTTTTCTTTTTTGTGACTTTTGTCATGTGTGCTGTTTAAAAAAACGGCGAATGAGACACAAGTAAAAATTAATTACCTCAGTGTATTATTCGTTTTTGACGAAGTAAAAAACTTTCCATAACAAATAGTTATTCATCATTAACGCCATAAACTCGCGTTATTATGCATAAAAACAGCCAAAAGCCCTGTTATGAAAGGGTTGCGCAAGACGCTATGCAAATGATACTGATTATGCGCGTTAAAAAACTCTACAAACCAACGCAACACAAATCATACCCTTTCAGTATGTATTGCTCTCATGCTTTCGGCGGAGAGCAACGCTTCATCGAGGAAGTCTGTTGTTATGAAAAATTTGAAAGTCAGCCTGGCCTGGCAAATTTTGCTGGCTATGGTGCTGGGCATTCTGTTGGGCAGCTATCTGCATTATCACAGTGACAGTCGTGAATGGCTGATTGCCAACCTGCTGTCGCCTGCTGGCGATATCTTTATCCACCTGATTAAAATGATCGTCGTGCCGATCGTGATCTCGACTCTGATTGTCGGCATCGCCGGCGTTGGCGATGCGAAACAGCTAGGCCGTATCGGCGCCAAAACCATTCTCTATTTTGAACTGATCACCACGGTGGCGATTATCCTCGGCATTACGCTGGCGAATGTCTTTCAGCCAGGCTCAGGCATTGATATGTCGCAACTGGCGACCGTCGATATTTCGAAATACCAGAACACCACGGCGGAAGTACAAAGTCATGCGCATGGGCTGATGGGGACGATACTGTCGCTGGTGCCGACCAATATCATCGCATCGATGGCCAAAGGGGATATGCTGCCAATTATCTTTTTCTCGGTCCTGTTTGGGCTGGGGTTGTCATCCCTGCCGGCAACGCACCGCGAACCGCTGGTGACGGTATTTCGTTCCATCTCTGAGACCATGTTTAAAGTCACCCATATGGTGATGCGCTATGCGCCAGTGGGCGTTTTTGCGCTGATCGCCGTCACGGTGGCGAATTTTGGTTTCGCGTCGCTGTGGCCGCTGGCGAAACTGGTGCTGCTGGTACACTTTGCCATTATCTTCTTTGCGCTTGTAGTGCTGGGCATCGTGGCGCGCCTGTGCGGGTTAAGTATCTGGATTCTGATTCGCATTCTGAAAGATGAATTGATTCTGGCGTACTCGACCGCCAGCTCCGAGAGCGTACTGCCGCGCATTATCGAGAAGATGGAAGCTTACGGCGCGCCAGCCTCTATCACCAGTTTCGTGGTACCGACCGGTTACTCATTTAACCTCGACGGCTCCACGTTATACCAGAGCATCGCCGCCATTTTTATCGCGCAGCTATACGGTATCGACCTGTCGTTGTGGCAGGAAATTGTACTGGTGCTGACGCTGATGGTGACGTCGAAAGGGATTGCCGGCGTGCCTGGCGTTTCCTTCGTGGTGTTACTGGCGACGCTGGGAAGCGTGGGCATTCCGCTGGAAGGGCTGGCGTTTATCGCTGGTGTCGACCGTATCCTCGACATGGCGCGTACTGCGCTAAATGTGGTGGGGAATGCGCTGGCGGTGCTGGTGATCGCCAAGTGGGAACACAAGTTTGACCGCAAAAAAGCGCTGGCCTATGAGCGCGATGTGCTGGGCAAATTTGATAAAACCGCCCAATAACGGATTGCCGGATGGCGCTTTGCTTATCCGGCCTACAAAGAAAGAAAATGTAGGCCGGATAAGGCGTTCACGCTGCCATCCGCAACCTGCTCCGGGTTGCCTGATGGCGCTACGCTTATCAGGCCTACAACGACTACGTTCATCCGGCAATAAACATCAGCCATTTGTTAGCGTTTCGAACTCTTCGCAACCGGTATCAAACCCTTCCAGACAGCTTAGATTCAACCAGTGCAACGCCTTCTGCTTGTTCTTTTCAATAAAGCCCGGTTCACCGTTTAAAAACATCATTCCCGCCCAGTATTCTGAATAGCCGGTACGGGAAATAGCGGAACTGCGTTTGAAATACCAGGCGGCTTTTTCATCATCGGCGGCAATGCCCACGCCGTTGGCGTAAATCAGGCCAAGCAACATTTGCGCATCCACCGCGGAGTCGTTATCCAGATCTTCAGAGGCCTTTTGCAGCAGCGAGATGGCTTTTGGGTAGTCCGGACGCCCGGCCTGGGTGTTAACCAGGATCCGCGCCAGCGTAATTTCTCCCGCTTTACTGCCCGCGTTAGCCGCCTTTTCAGCCAGCTTTTTCGCGTCGGGATAATCCAGGCTTACCGGATTAGTGATTTTGATTTGCGCCAGTAGCGCGCAGGCGTCGGCGTCGCCATTGTCGGCGGCTTTTTGCGCCCAGTATTCAGCTTTGTTCAAATCGCCATAGCTCAACCAACTGTCGGCCAGAAAATATTGCGCGCGTCTGTCACCTGCCTCTGCTGCCTGCAAATACTGGCTACCCGGCTCAGGATCTGCGGCATGGGCAAAGAATGTCATAAACAACATCAATGCAAGAAGTAGTTTCATTTTGAATTTTATTTAGGGTACGGAAAAGACAGTATAAAGAGATCGTATGGATAAAAAAACAGCCTCCGGGCGGAGGCTGTTATAGGGAAAATGCCTGATCGCGATGCTAATGCATCTTATCAGGCCTACAGTAGACGCAGGCCGAATAAAGCATTCTGATGCCGCCATCCGGCAGATCAACCCATTGCGCTTTCGCGCAGGCGGGTTTTCAGCTTGTTGTACTCATCAATCACATACTGCTCGGCGGCTCGCTGATCGGCGATCGGCTCAACGCGTACGGCGCAGTATTTGTACTCCGGCGTTTTGGTAATCGGGCTGAGGTTTTCAGTCACCAGCTCGTTACAGGCGCCAATCCACCACTGGTAGGTCATGTAAATCGCCCCTTTGTTCGGGCGATCGCTGACCTGCGCGCGGGTGATGATTTTACCTTTGCGCGAATGAACCCACACCAGCGCTTCATCTTCAATGCCCAGACGCACGGCGTCGGCGGTATTGATTTGCGCATAGCCCGGTTCATCGGCCAGCGCGGCCAGCGCCGCACAGTTACCGGTCATTGAGCGGCAGGAGTAGTGGCCGACTTCGCGCACCGTCGACAGTACCATCGGGTACTCTTCGGTGAGTTTATCGATAGGCGCTACCCAGTCGCAGGTGAAGAACTGCGCCAGACCGTTGGGGGTATCGAACTTCTCTTTAAAGAGGTACGAGGTTCCCTGATCGGCATCCGACGTGTCGCGGCACGGCCACTGGATATAGCCCAGCTCGCCCATTTTCTCGTAAGTGGCGCCGTAGAAATCCGGGCACAGATGACGCAACTCATCCCAGATCTCCTGGGTGTTGTTGTAGTGCATCGGATAGCCCATCCGGGTGGCGATTTCACTGATAATCTGCCAGTCGGTTTTCAGGTCCCACTTCGGTTCAACGGCTTTAAAGAAGCGCTGGAAGCCACGGTCAGCCGCAGAGAAGACGCCTTCATGCTCGCCCCAGGAGGTGGAGGGTAAAATCACATCCGCCGCCGACGCGGTTTTGGTCATGAAGATATCCTGCACGATGACCAGTTCCAGATCCTCAAACGCTTTACGTACTGCAGAGAGTTCCGCATCGGTTTGCAGCGGATCTTCACCCATAATGTACGCCGCGCGCACTTCGCCATGCGCCGCACGGTGCGGCAGCTCGCTGATGCGATAGCCGGTATGCGCAGGCAGACTTTCTACGCCCCAGGCTTTAGCGAACTTCTCGCGGTTTTCCGGGAACTTAACGTACTGGTAGCCCGGATAAGTATCCGGGAGCGCGCCCATATCGCACGCGCCCTGAACGTTGTTCTGGCCGCGAACCGGGTTAACGCCCGCGCTTGGCTTGCCGAGGTTGCCGGTCAGCATCGCGAGGCTGGTCAGTGAACGCACGGTTTCCACACCCTGATAGAACTGGGTGACGCCCATCCCCCACAAGATCGCTGCGCTTTTCGCGCTGGCATACATCCGCGCCGCCTGACGAATTTCCTGTGCGCTCACGCCAGTGATCTCTTCGACGGACTCCGGCGTATAGCCTTCGACAATCTTACTGTACTCTTCAAAACCTTCGGTACGGCTGGCGACAAACGCTTTGTCGTACAGGTTTTCTTCAATAATGACATGCCCCATGGCGTTGAGCAGCGCGATATTCGAGCCGTTTTTCAACGCGATATGCATGTCAGCGATGCGCGCGGTTTCAATTTTGCGCGGATCGCAGACGATAATTTTCGCCCCGTTGCGTTTAGCGTTAATCACATGATTCGCCACGATAGGGTGGGAATCCGCCGGGTTATACCCGAAGACGAACACTAAATCAGTGTTATCAATTTCGTTAATCGCATTACTCATTGCGCCGTTACCGACCGATTGGTGCAGACCTGCAACCGATGGGCCGTGTCAGACGCGAGCGCAGCAGTCAACGTTATTGGTACCAATAACGGCGCGTGCGAATTTTTGCATTACATAGTTGGTTTCATTTCCGGTACCGCGAGAGGAGCCGGTTGTCTGGATTGCATCCGGACCGTACTTCGCTTTGATGGCGCTCAAACGTTCAGCGACGTAATTGAGCGCTTTATCCCAGGAAACAGATTCCAGTTTGCCGCCACGCTGGCGACGGATCATTGGGGTTTTCAGGCGCGGGGTCAGGATCTGGGTATCATTAATAAAATCCCAGCCGTAGTAGCCCTTCAGACACAGGGTACCCTGGTTGGTTTTCCCCTGCGCCGCCTCAGCCCGGACGATTTTGCCGTTATCGACCACCAGATTGATTTTGCAACCTGATGCGCAATACGGGCAAACCGTGACGACTTTTTTCATCGGTTTCGCTCCAGTTAATCAAATCGCGCATACGCGCTGTCGCCCTCAGTATGCATGTTTTATGCCACTTTTTTAGTATGGGCTTTCCCTGATATTACGGGCGAATTTTGTTCAAAACCCTGACGAAAAACAGGCTATCGTCAGTTTTGACGTGTCGAAAGAAAATGCCGCATGACATTTATTATGGGGAGAAACGCGGAGCGCAGGCCAGATAAGGCGGAGCCGCTATCCGGCAATCTGCTATGCCTGAAGTGGAAATTATCCGGATGGATAGACTCAAGGCCAGGGAACGCTTTGAGACTAACGCCAGGATAGAACAGGCCGCGGCAGGCAGTTCCATACCGCGGCCCGGCTTCAGAGGAGGCTGAAAAGGATTATCGCGGCAAAAATAGCAGCAATAACGAGATATTTCAGCGCGTAATAGAGAGTGCGGTTTTTCTTTTTCAGACGTTGCCCGGCATCGCGTGCTGCGTGAACGTATTTAAAGATGCGATTAATCGCACCGGTGCGATCGTTCTCGTCGTTTGGCGAACTGGCGGCGGACATCAACGATGCGCCGACCCAGTGGTTTACGCTCTGCGCCCAGCGCCATTTCATTGGGCGCTCAATATCGCAAAAGAGGATAATACGCGTCTGCTCAGTTTTATTTTCCGCCCAATGAACGTAGGTTTCGTCGAAGATGACGGCTTTGCCGTCGCGCCAGCTATGGCGCTGTCGATCAACTTCAATAAAACAGCGGTCGTCATTCGGTGTGCTTAATCCAAGATGGTAACGTACTGAACCGGCATAGGGGTCGCGATGTTTTCCCAGATAGGCCCCGGGAGGCAACTCGGCGAACATCGCCGCTTTAATAGAGTGGATGCTGTTGACCAGCTTTGTCGTTATCGGGCATAACGTTTCCGCCGACGGGTGGGCATCGGAATACCATTTAAGGTAAAACCGTTTCCAGCCGCGCTTGAAAAAGGTGTTGAATCCGGCGTCGTTATTGGCCTGCGCGGCTTTTATGTGATGCTGAAGCCGTAGCGCCTCTTCACGAATCACCTGCCAGTTTTCCGTCAGCTTCTGCAGCTCTGGAAATGCCGTGGTATCAAAGTACGGCTGCTTTGCCGGTAACGTTGAGAAGCGAGTCATGAACATATTGATCGGCGCCATAAACGTCGAGTGGTCAAAGAGTTGACGGGAAAGTTTTTGTTTTTCCACACCGCGTGAATGCGCATAAATGACGCTGATAATAAAAATACCGATAATGATTGCTGCGAACATAACGTCACTGTCCTTCTAAGAAAACCTCATCCCGGGATTTTCAGGCAACCCTCCCGGTGATGCCAAAGAGAAAAGTGTAGTTCGTTGACAATAAATTTACATTTCTACAACTTAAAAGGGCCATTTTTGCTAAAGAAGCGAGTCAGCCCGTTTAACCTTTATCCAGGCTTGCCGACAGTAGAATTGAGATGGCTCCGCTACTTCACCCGGTGACGGCTGATTACGTTATGCCTTATCTCCTGATGACGGCTGCCAGATCACAATGCTTTCGTAAACCGAAAATGACTTTGCTTGTAACCTTCGCGAAGATAAAAACGGTGTGCATCGCGGCGTTTAATATTTGTGGAAAGCTCCGTTAGCTCCGCACCCGCCTGACGTGCTTCTTCTTCTGCCCAGGCCAGAAGCTGACTGCCAATTTTTTGTCCCCGCATCGGCGGTAATACCACCAGCTCCTGAATTTCGCCAATCCAGTTGGCATGATGGAGATGAAACTGCATATGCAGGCTGATCATGCCGACTACCTCTCCGTTGCGCAGCGCTAAACGATAATGAACGTTGGGGTCCAGTAAATTAGCGGCGAATCCATCCCTGAAAGCCTGATAATCAAGCTCATTTTTAAGTAACTCACAGATAAGCGCGTAAACAGAATCGGTATCCTCTGTTGTCGCGTGGCGTAATTCACAGACTGGCATAACGTCCTCCCGACGCCTCATCAGGATCAACCATCTTTCGCCAGACTGTAGCAAACTACCGTCATTATTTATTCTATGACAGCTAAACGGCGGATAACGTGCAGCCAAAGATCACTCTGATGGCAAGGGGGAGGGCGAGCCTCCCGGGGAGTTAGGTGGCAGGCTGATGTTTAACCACGTTAATCATCCACGGCACACCGAAACGATCGCTGACCTTGCCGAAACCCTGCGCCCAGAAGGTCTCCTGCCAGTCCATTTCGATTTGCCCTTGTGCGGCAAGGTTATCAAACCAGCGCTTCCCTTCTGCTACATCCTGGGTATCAAGCACCAGCGTAAAGCCGGAATAATGCGCCCTTCCCGACGCGCTGGCATCACTCATCATGATATCGCTGCCGGCAATGCGCATGTTGGCGTGGGCGATAGCTGTATCGGGAAAGCGCATTCCTGACGGGCAACCCTCTTCGTTATCCGCCGCCGAGGGGGGCATTTCACCGAAGCTGAGTTTATAAAGCAGTTCTGCGCCTAACGTTTGTTGATAATACGCGATGGCGTCGGCACAGTTGCCGGCAAAAGAGAGATAGGGACTTAACGGCATGATGGTTACCTCAGGTAAGAGATGCTCGTTAAGTGTAGTTCGAAATTGGCACAATATTGTCGGTGGCAGGGCCGCTCAGGCCCGGTAAGCAAGGCGCTACCGGGCAATGACACGGTAAATCAGTTCTTTTTCACGAACTCGGATTTCAGTTTCATCGGGCCAAAACCATCGATTTTGCAGTCGATGTTATGGTCGCCTTCAACCAGACGAATGTTCTTCACTTTGGTGCCGATTTTCAGCATGGAAGAGCTGCCTTTTACTTTCAGATCTTTCACGATGGTGACGCTATCGCCGTCTGCCAGCAGGTTGCCGTTGGCGTCTTTGACAATCAGCTCATCGCTCTCCTGAGCGGGTTCCGCATCGTTCCATTCGTGAGCGCATTCCGGGCAGATGAACATGCCGTTATCTTCGTAGGTATATTCGGAGTTACATTGCGGGCAGTGGGGTAATGACATGTTGGTATCCTCAAAAAGTCAGCGGGGGCAAACGCGCCCAAAAATGGCAGATCGCCGAAAAAGGCCGCAATTATACACAAAATCCTTAGCGTTGTCGGGACTATTGCCGCTTTTATAAAAGGGTCTGCGCCACGCCAGTCAGCAATGGTTTACACTCGAATAACCGCTTTTTACTGTCACCACAGCGCATTAGGGCGTCCTTGTTTACACCTTTTGACCGAATTGACATATATGTGTGAAGTTGATCACATATTTAAACCCTGTTAGGGTAAAAAGGTCATTAACTGCCCATTCAGGCGTCAACAGGTTCGGTTGTACAGTCCGTAACCGGACAGTGTAAGTAAACCTGCTACGCTTGTATGAGGGATAGCGTTCGCGCCCCTCCCTCCGCTCGACGGCGACGCTGGCGCGGTATGCCAGTGCCCGCCGTATATAGCGCTACAGGGCTTAGCCTATGAGGACAGCTATGCTGAAAAGGAAAAAAATAAAACCGATTACACTGGGCGATGTGACCATCATTGATGACGGTAAACTTCGCAAAGCGATTACCGCCGCCTCGCTGGGCAACGCGATGGAGTGGTTTGATTTTGGTGTTTATGGATTTGTTGCCTACGCGTTGGGTAAAGTCTTTTTCCCCGGCGCCGATCCCAGCGTTCAAATGATTGCCGCGCTGGCCACGTTTTCCGTTCCCTTCCTGATTCGTCCGCTCGGCGGGTTATTCTTTGGTATGCTCGGCGATAAATACGGGCGCCAGAAGATCCTGGCGATCACGATTGTGATTATGTCGATCAGTACCTTCTGTATCGGGTTAATCCCCTCTTACGCGACGATCGGTATCTGGGCGCCAATACTGTTGTTGCTGTGTAAAATGGCGCAGGGCTTCTCGGTTGGCGGGGAATATACCGGCGCGTCGATCTTTGTCGCGGAATATTCGCCGGATCGTAAACGCGGATTTATGGGAAGCTGGCTGGATTTTGGTTCCATCGCCGGGTTCGTGCTGGGCGCGGGCGTGGTGGTCTTGATCTCGACGATTGTCGGCGAGGAGAATTTCCTTGAGTGGGGCTGGCGTATTCCGTTCTTTATCGCCCTGCCATTGGGGATTATTGGTCTCTACTTACGCCATGCGCTGGAGGAGACGCCAGCGTTTCAGCAGCACGTGGATAAACTGGAGCAGGGCGACCGCGAAGGGTTGCAGGATGGGCCGAAAGTCTCCTTTAAAGAGATTGCCACCAAACACTGGCGTAGCCTGTTGTCATGTATCGGTCTGGTGATTGCCACCAACGTGACCTACTACATGCTGCTCACCTACATGCCGAGCTACCTGTCGCATAACCTGCACTATTCTGAAGATCACGGCGTGTTGATTATCATCGCCATTATGATCGGGATGCTGTTTGTGCAGCCGGTGATGGGGCTGCTGAGCGACCGTTTCGGTCGACGTCCATTTGTGATTATGGGCAGCATTGCGCTGTTCGCGCTGGCGATCCCGGCCTTCATCCTGATTAACAGTAACGTTATTGGCCTGATTTTTGCCGGTTTGTTGATGCTGGCGGTGATTCTGAACTGCTTTACCGGGGTGATGGCCTCGACATTGCCGGCGATGTTTCCGACGCATATTCGTTACAGCGCGCTGGCGGCGGCTTTTAATATCTCTGTATTGATTGCCGGTCTGACGCCAACGCTGGCGGCCTGGCTGGTGGAAAGCTCGCAGGATCTGATGATGCCGGCGTATTATTTGATGGTCATCGCGGTGATAGGCTTGATTACCGGTATTTCCATGAAAGAGACGGCCAATCGTCCGTTAAAAGGCGCAACGCCAGCGGCGTCGGACATCCAGGAAGCGAAGGAAATTCTGGGCGAGCATTACGATAATATTGAGCAGAAAATCGACGACATCGATCAGGAAATTGCGGAGCTGCAGGTCAAACGTTCGCGTCTGGTACAGCAACATCCGCGTATCGATGAATAAATTTCGCGCTTAAGGTTCGCTTAATCTCTCGCGGGCATACTCTCCTCCATACCTTTGGAGGAGAGCGTCATGAAAAGCTATATTTATAAAAGTTTGACGACCCTGTGTAGTGTGCTGATTGTCAGCAGTTTTATCTATGTGTGGGTCACGACGTATTAAACGCCTGTTATGCCTTTTTCAACAGCACCCAGGCACGGGTGCCTGTTCTTTCCGTACGGTTTTGCAGGAAAAACTGTCCCTGATGTAGTTGGGTGATGCGGCTGACGATACTCAGCCCCAGGCCAATTCCGCCATAACGGCTGTCCATCCGCACGAACGCTTCGCTTAGCTTCCCGCATTTGCTTTCATCAATACCCGGCCCCTCGTCTTCGACCGCCATAATAGCGTCGGGGTCGGCGCTAATGTGGATAGTGATATGGGTTCCTTCAGGGCTATAGCGATGCGCGTTTTCCACCAGATTTCGCAACAGCATACGCAGTAACGTCGCATCACCGCGCACCACCACGTCCGCCGCGCTTTCCGGCAGCAACAGAGTTTGCTGGCGCGTTTCCAGCATGGTGTTCAGCTCATCGTAGGAGGGGAGGATCACATCTTCCAGCAGTTTTACTTCCTGATAATTCCCGGAAGAGAATGACTGGCCCACGCGCGCCAGTTGCAGAAGCTGGGAGACGCTATCCATCATCTGGTCAAGACGGGCGATAAGCGGCGCGACATCAACATTGTGGGTTTTTGACAATAATTCCAGGTGCAAACGCACCCCCGACAGCGGCGTGCGTAGCTCATGGGCCACATCGGCGGTAAAAAGGCGTTCATTGTCGAGCGTGGTGGTCAAACGCGTAACCAGTTGATTGATCGCCGAGACGACGGACTCAATCTCAAGCGTGGAGCTGTGAATGGCGATCGGCGCCAGATTATCCGCCGTCCGCGCTTCCAGCTCTTTTTGCAGTTCGGCGAGCGGACGGGTAATACGCCGTACCGCCTGGTAACAAATTAGCAGCGTCAGGCTAACCATAAATACGCCGGGGACGATCAGGCTGGCGACCGCCTCGCGAATTTCGTGCATGATATGGCGATCGTTGTTGCGATTATCCCGCAGCGCCTGCTCGAACAATTGGATTTGCTCAGTGCTTTCATGCCATAACCAGAAGGTACTGATTAACTGGAACACCAGCAGAATAAGACCAATTGTCAGCATTAAACGCTGGCGAAGGGTCATCGCTCTTCGCTGAAAACGCATCAGGCTCACTTAGCTTTCCTCAGTGGCAACCAGCATGTAGCCAAACCCGCGAACCGTGCGAATGCGCGACTTGCCGACTTTGTCGCGCAAATTATGTATATGCACTTCCAGAGTGTTGGTCGAGGGTTCGTTATCCCAGTTGTAGATATCGTTATAAAGAATTTCCCGGTGCACCGGACTGCCTGCCTTGAGCATCAACCGTGAGAGCAACGCGTACTCCTTAGGCGTCAGGGTCAGCTCCTGTCCATCCCTCCATGCCTGATGGCGGCCTATATTGAGCGTCAGATTGCCAACCGTCAGTTCACTTTCACCCTGATTATTATGGCGGCGCAGCAGCGCGCGGATGCGGGCGTGCAACTCCTCTAGGGCGAAGGGTTTAACCAGATAATCATCTGCGCCGACATCCAGCCCGGTAATGCGGTCATTGAGCGTATCGCGGGCGGTCAGAATGAGTACCGGCAGGGTGTATTTTTTCTGTCGGATTCGCGTCAGGAAATGCAGGCCATCCTCATCGGGCAGCCCTAAATCCAGCACCATCAGACTGTAATGACCAGACTCCAGACTATGCTCGGCGGCACGCGCTGTCGAAACGCCATCACACGCATAGCCTTCGGTTTGCGCGGCGAGTATTAACCCCTGTAATAATAGCGTGTCGTCTTCAACAATCAGTATCTTCATTCGCTTAGTCTCCTGCACGGTTGCAGAATATCATCTGCGGCCTGGTAATACGTCGTTTGTACGCCGGTTAATCCCAGCATGGTTGAGAAAAGATTGTCCTGTGAATAATCCAGCGTGCTCGCCCGTTTTTGCAGGCAGGCCTGATCCACCTGATAACGCTGTTGATAATCTTTAGAAAGCCAAATGAGCATCGGGACATGTTTTTGCGTATCCGGCGCAATGGAATACGGCAGACCGTGTAAATAAACGCCATTTTCACCCAATGATTCGCCGTGATCGGAAAGATAGACCAGGCTGGTGGTGAATTTATCCTGATGAGATTTCAGCAGGTTAATGGCTTTATCTACAATATAGTCCACGTACAGCACGGTATTATCATAGGTGTTGATCAACTGCTGTTGGGAACAGTTCTGAATTTCGTTCGTGTCACAGGTTGGGGTAAATTTTTTAAACTGCGGTGGATAACGGTTGTAATAGGTTGGGCCGTGGCTGCCGATGGTATGTAATACAATAACGCCATCGCCTTTCAAATGGTCGATATAGTCTTCCAGACCGTGAAATAACACTTCATCGTAGCACTCGCCGTCGATACATTGTCCGGGCAGGTTTAGCTCGGTGACATTTTGATGCGGAACGCGATCGCATGCGCCTTTACAGCCGCCGTCATTATCATTCCACAGTACGTTAATCCCCGCGCGCTGGATAATATCCAGTAGCCCTTCCTGGTGATGCGCCAGCTCTTCGTCATAATGTTTGCGCGGCATATCAGAAAACATGCAGGGAACGGAGATCGCGGTCGCCGTACCGCAAGAGGTGGTATGCGGGAAATAGATCACATCGTCTTTCGCCAGCCGCGGATTGGTGTCGCGCGGATAGCCGCCAAGAGAGAAATCATCGCCGCGCGAGGTTTCGCCAACGATGAGAATCGTCAGGTTTTTGCGATCGCCTTTCAGCATTAATGGATTGCGATGGGCATCCTCGCCAATGCGTACCAGCGGCAAATTCGCCAGCCGTTGATGCGAATACCATGACCAACTGGCGACAATACTGTTCGATGGGCTTAACGCTTTGATCAACTGTTTATTATTTCGAAATAACGAGGCGTAATCTTTATAGAAAAAGGCGGCGACCAGAATAACTAATAAAATAGAGATCAGGACGCTGGCCAGGCGGTAAAGCCCGCTACGTAAGCGCGGCGTCGCCGGACGGATTTTGACCCAGAAGGCAATCACGGCTGCCAGAACGCCGCTTAATCCCAGCGTCAGCACCATTTGCGGCGTCATCAGCGCAAAGGTTTCCGCGGGCGTGGTATCCATCATATTGGCGATCATGGAGCGATCGATGATGATGCCGTAAGTCAAAATAAAATACTGCGCGGCAGCGCCGACCAGAATAAAAACGCAGGCCAGCAGTCGGTTTAGCCAAATAAATGAGGCCAGCGTCAGCACACTATTGACCACGCTAAACGCGACGACCGGCATGGAAATAAACACCAGCACATTGCGCAGCGAGTTTAACGGTAGGTCTTGTAGTACCTGCTTGTAGAACGCAATGTTCAGGCAGACGGCAATATAAAAGGAAAAAAGCAGAAGCCAGGCGATTTGCCCAAGAACAGGTCTTTTAAGAAAGCGCTTTAACATGTTGATGCGTCCATCGATTCGGTGACGCTAATCGTGACAAAGTAAAATTAAGTGAACCTTAAGAACTTAATGTTGGTGGCGGCCGGATAACCTGCGCTATCCGGCCTGTTGCGATAACATTAACTACACGTGGTCAATCCTGTTTAACCGGCGCATCCAGCGGATACGGGTTTTTGTGAATGCGGTTGTAGTTCAACGCATACAGCGCGGTGATCACCATCAACGTGACGAACGACCACATCACTTCTTTGGCGCCGGAACCGATGACCGCCCAGATGCAATACACAAACGCGACGAAGGTGATCAGCAGATACAGCGGGCGCGCTTTACCAAAGTGACCGTGGCCCAATAGCAACAGCGCAGCACAGGTGTAAAGATAAGGCACCAGGGTGAAGATAACCGACACGGAGGAGACCAGACCAAACTCTTTCGCGGCGTTCGGCGACATACTGCTGAACTGGAAGATAGTCATCAGCACGCCGACGATAAGCAACCCAGCCACTGGCGTACCGGCTTTATTAACCCGCGCGAAGATCGGCGGGAAGAGACCATCGTCCGCCGCCGCTTTTGCGGTTTGACCGGCAAGCAGCGTCCAGCCGCCGAGAGAGCCCAGGCAACCTGCTGCCGCACAGAAGGAAACAATAGCCCCTGCGGTATCGCCCAGCGCCATACGCGCCGCGTCACCGAAAGGCGATGCCGATACACGCAGCGCCGCGTTGGGGATCATCCCCATAATCGCCGTTGTGGAGAGCACATAGCAGACGGCGGCGATCAGTACCCCGCCGATGGTGGCGATAGGCACGTTGCGTTTCGGGTTTTTGACCACACCGGCCGCAACGGAGGCGCTTTCTACCCCGATGAATGACCATAGCGTGACGTTCAACGTGCTTTGAATCGCGCCGAAGGTATTCATGCCGCTCACGTTCCAGGCCGCCATATAGGTTTCGCCTTTAAACCAGAACCAGCCGAAGACCGCAATCCCTACGATAGGCACCAGCGCCAGTACGGTGGCGACGGCCTGTACGCGGGTAATCATTTTCGGCCCGACGATGTTCAGCAGCACAAAAATCCACAGCACCGCGACGCAGGTAAGCGTTAATACCAGCGGATCTTTCAGAATTGGGAAGAAATAGCTCAGATAGCCGACGCCGATAACGACCATCGCGATATTACCGATCCAGCATGCCAGCCAGTACAGCACGTTCGTTTGATAGCCCAAAAACGGCCCGAAGCAGCGGCGTGCGTAGGCATAGGAACCGCCGGGACTGGGATCTAAGGACGACATTTTGGCATAAACCATCGACAGCGCCAGGGCGCCGATGATAGTGACCAGCCATCCGTAGATTGCAATCCCGCCAGTGGCCGCCAGGTTGGCAGGGAGTAAGAATACCCCTGAACCCATAATATTCCCCGATACCATTAAGGTGACGGGGATTAGGCCCACTTTGTGAGCATCAGCATCCGAAGACATAATTTGGACTCCTGAAAAGGTGACTTCGTTACGATAAATTACGTCGTATCATACCCCCTCAGAATGCCGCTGAATTATGTCGGAGACGGGTTATCGCCAATGCTGCTATTATCGTGTCTTATCGTTGAGTGTAGAAAAATTAGGCAGCCGATCGTTCCCGATGTTGGCTAACATAATGCAGGGGGGTCATACCATAAAACTCTTTAAACACGGAAATAAAGTACGATGTGCTGTTATACCCACACAGCTGTGAGACTTGAGAGATATTCTTTCCGTCCATTAATAATTGGTTTACGGCATAACGCATTCGGCAGGTCGTGATTATTTGGCTATAACTGGTATTCTCGTTTTTGAGCTTTTTCTTTAACAAGCTTGGACTCAGGCACAGGCAACTGGCAACGGCGCTCAGATTCCAGTCTTTATGAATATCGCTCTGAATGATGTGGTAAACGCTGTCACTGATGCGGCTGCGCAGCATGTGCATTAACAAAGAAATAAATTTTTTGTGGTCAAGAAAGCGGGATAAAACGGTGAAAAGGAGCGCACGGGTACGTTCACTAACAATTTCATCCGGTGCTTCCATCGCGCTGTAGCGGGCGGCGACCCTGAAGATATCCGGCGTCAGACAGTTGGCGGTCAATAAGGGATCGGCGTTGCGTTGCCAGACGGGAAGGTGTGAGAGATCTTTATTCAGGAATTGTAAATAGTCTTTAATATTATTGCGACTCACTTGTATTACTAGCACGCTATTTAATGATGAAATGTCAATAACGTTATTTTCACAAGCCAGAATGGCCATATGATTCGCTTTTAAGCTGATTGGCTCCTTACCATTTACTCGTAACCATGTATCTTTTTCGGTTAATAACACTATGCAAGGTTCGTTGCTGCAAATCCTCATACCCGAACTCCTGGAATATGAACATAAAAGACCGGATCTCGCCAAACGGGAGAGATAACGGGGACTGAGTCAATTGTGTGATGAATTGAAACTGCACTAAAATAACTTTCCTGAATAATATTACAATATTTGTACGATGAATTAGGGTGTACAAAAAGTTGTACGCGAGTGGCAACTTGTCATTTTTGTATAAAAAAAGCGCGGGATGGGGCCCGCGCAAAAAGGTATGACAGTATTATTGTTTTGCAGCAATACTCAGGGAATACATGCCATCCTCAAAAAAAGACTCTTTGTGATTAGGCTTTCACGCACATAACGTGATATACGCCATCAATAATTTCCGTGCCTTCGGTTTCATGCTCAAAGCCAGGGAAGTGATGATCCCAGGATTGCAGGGAGCGTAAGTAACCCACCTGCGGACTGTTTTCATCGCCAAAGTTTTCACCGGAGAGCAACATCGGGATGCCTGGCGGGTAAGGAATAACGGAGTTCGCCGCAATGCGACCCGGTAGATTTTCAATCGCCACCATTTCAATATCGTCGTTCACGATCGCGTTGTAGGCGTCGCGCGGGGTAATCTCCGCAACCGGCAGGGTGGAATAGGCGGCGTTGAGACGGGCGCCCGGGTTATTTTCACGTAGCCAGGCAAACATTTTATCGCCCAGGTCATGAATACCCATGTTCGCGTAAGTGTCAGGATAATCCTGCACCAGTTCCGGCATCACCTGCGCCAGCGGCGTATTCGCGTCGTAATGATGTTTGAAGGAGCACAGCGTGTTGATCAGCGTTCCCCATTTCCCGCGAGTTACCCCCATAGAGAACAGGAACATAATCTGAAAGTCGGTGGTGCGGGTCGGCACGATACCGTGGCGGCCAAGCCATGCTGTGACCAGCGCAGCAGGTACGCCGGATGCTTCCAGTTCGCCATCGTCGCCCATACCCGGCGCCAGGATACTGACTTTAATCGGGTCCAGCATACTCCAGTTATCCGGCAGGTCTTTAAAGCCGTGCCAGGTTTCTCCGGGGCGCATGACCCAGCAGTTCTGGTCGGTGGCCAGCAGTTTTGCCGGCGCGTCGGCGAAGTCATACGTTTTACCGGTTTGTGGATCGGTGACGACGTCTTTATTCCACGGTTTAAAGAACCAGTCGCCTTCATCGGTAAACTCTTTATAAAGACGCGCCATCGCCTGACGGAAATCAACCGCTTCGTCAATCACCTCTTGAGTCAGGGACAGACCGCTGTTACCGTCCATCATCGATACCGCCACATCGTTGGATGCGCAGATGGCATATAACGGAGAGGTGGTGGCATGCATCATATATGCCTGGTTGAAGCGGGAGAAATTCACCGCGCCACGGCCTTCACGGACGTGAATGTAGGAAGCTTGTGAAAGCGCATTCAGTAATTTGTGCGTGGAGTGGGTGGCAAACACGGTCGGACCGTTATGGTCGCCTGGCTCGCCGCGCATCGCGTAGTGATCGCAATAAATCGGGTTGAAGCGCGCATAGCCGTACCATGCTTCGTCGAAGTGAATGCGATCGCTGGTTTTTGCCAGCAGATCCTGCGCCTCTTTGGCGTTATAGCATACGCCGTCATAGGTACAGTTGGTCACCACGCTGTAAGACGGTTTCTGTCCGGCTTTGGTTTTGGTCAGCGGGCTGGCGCTGATTTTTTTCTGCAAGGTTTCAGGCTGCATTTCCTGCGGGTAGATTGGCCCGATAATGCCGTAACGGTTACGGCTTGGCACCATATATACCGGTTTGGCCCCAGTGAGGATCAGCCCCTGCTCGATGGATTTATGGCAGTTACGATCCAGTACAACGACATCATTATCCGTCATACAGGCCTGCATAATAGTACGGTTAGAACCGGAGGTCCCGACAACCACGGACCAGGAGCGGTCAGCACCGAATACGCGGGCGGCGTTTTTCTCGCTTTCGCCAAACGCGCCGGTATGGTCGAGGAGTGAACCGAGCGTGGTACGCTCAATCCCCATATCGCTGCGGAACAGGTTTTCGCCATAATAATCGTGATAAAAGCGACCGGCAGGCGTTTTAGTGAAACCGACGCCGCCCTGGTGTCCCGGCGCCGCCCATGAATATTCATGAATGTCGCTGTATTTCATCAACGCGTTAAACAGCGGCGGTAACAGTTGCTGGCGATACCGGGTCATGGCGGCAACGGCGCGTCCGGCGATAAAGTCAGCGGTGTCTTCCAGAATCCAGGCGAATTCATCGACAAGCTCCAGCAGGTCGCGGTCCAGCGATGCCGTCGCTTTTTCCCTGTCGCCTAACAGGAAAACGGGCACGTTTTGCTGACGCTCGTGAAGCTTACCGATCAATTGCCTGACGCTCAGGTGCTCATCCGGTTGTTCCATTTGGTAGCTAAACATCAGACAGTCAATGGCTTCGTTCGCGGACAAGATGGCATAGCCGTCATCGAAGGATGTCGATTTAATGACGGTAACATTTTGTTGGCTCAAGGCATCCGCCAGACGCTCAACCGCGTTGCCAACCCAGGTGTCCTGATGCAGAAACTCACTTTCAACAATTAATACTTTCATCATCTTTTACCCGGTTGTGGAGGCCGTGCAATTTACGCCTTGCCGACCCGCCGTATGAATGTGACGTGGGCAAGTATTACCCCGTCAAATAGGGGGTGTAAAGTGATGGAATAATGGTCAGTTATTGATATTATTGTTTAATAAACAATGGGTTAATTATTGATAGCGAGCGATTTCACCCGCGGTTTATCGACAGGTGAATTATTTTTTTGGCTGATAGTGGTATCCGGCTTTAGCCGGGCATCGTCTGGCGTCGTTGCTGGCTTAGCTTGCGGTATTGTTGCGGCGACATACCGACAAATTTGCTAAAAGTACTGTAAAAACGGCTGCTGGATCGAAACCCGGCAGTCAGAGCGACATCGAGGATCGTTTTGTCAGTATCGCTCAATAAGGCACGTACGTGATTGATGCGCATCGCCGTGATGTACTGCTTCATCGTCAATTGCATAACCCGCTGGAATATCCCCATCGCGTAGTTAGCATTGAGTTTGACATGCTCCGCGACGTCGTTAATGGTGAGCGCCTGATCGTAGTTATCGGCAATAAATCCCAGCATCTGGCTTACGTAAAACTGCGCATGGCGTGAGACGCTATTCTTGTGGGTGCGTGATGTTTTATTGAGCAAAATGGGCTGCCAGCCGGAAAGGCTAAAGCGTTTAAGCATCAGGCCGATTTCATCGATCGCCAACTGGCGAATTTGCTCATTCGGGCTGCTTGTTTCCTGCTGCCAGCGCAACACTTCAAAGGTGCTAAGCTGCTGGGTCGCCAGTGATTTAACCACCATCCCGTGCGTGACATGGTTGATAAGATCGCGATCCAGCGGCCAGGAGAGAAACAGGTGCATCGGCAAACTGAAAATCGCCATCTGGCGGCAGTTGCCGGGGCGGGTAAGCTGGTGTGGCGTACAGGCCCAAAACAGGGTGATATGCCCCTGCTTTATCTGCACGACTTCATTGTTGATTAAATACTCCACATCGCCGTCAAACGGAACATTCACTTCTACTTGCCCATGCCAGTGACTGCTGGCCATTCTGTGCGGCGGCCTCAGCTCAACGTCCAGTCGTTGATATTCGGAATAGAGCGACAGCGGGCTACGGGTTTGCTTTTCATCGCCGTTGCACATGTGCGGGTCGGGCGGGAGGAGGGATATTGCTTGCGTACTCATCGTCACTCCATTTCCTGAATTATCAGAATTATGCCCCTTTAGCCGGGAGGAAACCGGGAATCCGGACACAGAATCCGTCGATATTGTAGAGCGTAGCCTGACTATCAGGCCGAATACTCTGCTTTTTACGCCATTTTGTCCCAAAAACTCAGATCTTCCGCGCGCCAGCATACGATCTGAGTTTTCGGGAATGCTCATCGGGGAAGACGGAGGTTTTCACCGGGAACGCGTGCCACCATGAAGGTGTTTACTACTGTTCTGGAGAGTCATGATGACGGCACCCAAAATTACCTTTATCGGCGCAGGTTCTACGATTTTCGTTAAAAATATCCTCGGCGATGTGTTTCATCGCGAGGCGCTAAAATCAGCGCATGTCGCCCTGATGGATATTGACGAAACCCGGCTGGAAGAGTCGCACATTGTGGTACGGAAACTGATGGACTCAGCGGGCGCTTCTGGCCGGATTACCTGCCATACCAACCAGAAAGCGGCGCTACAGGATGCGGATTTCGTGGTGGTCGCCTTTCAGATTGGCGGCTATGAACCCTGCACCGTGACCGATTTTGAGGTTTGTAAGCGTCATGGCCTGGAACAGACGATCGCCGATACGCTGGGGCCGGGCGGCATCATGCGCGCGCTGCGGACCATCCCGCATCTGTGGCGGATTTGCGAAGACATGACGGAAGTCTGTCCGAAGGCCACCATGCTCAATTACGTCAACCCGATGGCGATGAATACCTGGGCGATGTATGCCCGTTATCCGCATATCAAACAGGTCGGCCTGTGCCATTCGGTACAGGGAACGGCGGAAGAACTGGCGCGCGACCTGAATATCGATCCCACCTCGCTGCGCTACCGCTGCGCCGGCATTAACCACATGGCGTTTTACCTCGAACTGGAGCGCAAAACGGCTGACGGGACTTATGTCAATCTCTATCCTGAATTGCTGGCGGCCTATGACGCCGGACAGGCGCCGAAGCCCAATATTCACGGCAATGAACGCTGCCAGAACATTGTGCGCTATGAGATGTTCAAAAAGTTGGGCTACTTCGTCACTGAGTCATCAGAGCATTTTGCCGAGTACACGCCGTGGTTTATTAAACCGGGACGCGAGGATCTGATTGCGCGCTACAAGGTGCCGCTGGATGAATATCCGAAACGCTGCGTAGAACAACTGGCGAACTGGCATAAAGAGCTGGAGGAGTATAAAACCGCCGAGCGTATCGACATCAAACCGTCCCGCGAGTACGCCAGCACCATTATGAACGCTCTGTGGACCGGCGAGCCGAGCGTGATTTACGGCAATGTGCGTAATGAGGGGCTGATTGATAACCTGCCGCAGGGAAGCTGCGTGGAAGTGGCTTGTCTGGTGGATGCCAACGGCATTCAACCGACGAAGGTGGGGACGATCCCTTCTCATCTGGCGGCGATGATGCAGACCAACATCAACGTGCAAACGCTGTTGACCGAAGCCATCCTCACGGAAAACCGCGATCGCGTGTATCACGCGGCGATGATGGACCCTCATACCGCGGCGGTGCTGGGTATCGAAGAAATCTATGCGTTGGTTGACGATCTGATCGCCGCGCATGGCGACTGGCTTCCGGCCTGGTTACGCCGTTAATCTCCAGCCGCGCTGGACGGCAGATCCGGCGTTTAACCTCTACTAACAGAAGGCGGGCGCTGGTAACAGCGACCCGGTACCCTATGAGCATCTCTCTGACAACAAAGCTGAGTTACGGGTTCGGTGCGTTTGGTAAGGATTTCGCCATCGGCATTGTGTATATGTACCTGATGTATTACTACACCGATGTGGTGGGACTTTCGGTCGGCCTCGTCGGCACCCTCTTTCTGGTCGCGCGAATCTGGGATGCGATAAACGATCCCATCATGGGATGGATTGTCAACGCCACGCGTTCGCGGTGGGGGAAATTTAAGCCGTGGATATTGATCGGCACCTTAACCAATTCGCTGGTGCTTTTCCTGCTGTTCAGCGCTCATCTTTTTGAGGGAACCGCGCAGGTTGTGTTTGTCTGCGTAACCTACATCCTGTGGGGCATGACGTATACCATTATGGATATCCCATTTTGGTCGCTGGTGCCGACCATTACGCTTGATAAGCGAGAACGCGAACAACTGGTGCCGTTCCCGCGTTTCTTCGCCAGTCTGGCTGGCTTCGTCACTGCCGGTATAACGCTGCCGTTTGTGAACTACGTTGGCGGAGCGGATCGTGGGTTCGGCTTTCAGATGTTTACGCTGGTGCTAATTGCGTTCTTTATCGCCTCGACTATCGTGACATTACGCAACGTCCATGAGGTGTACTCCTCCGACAACGGTGTAACGGCGGGCCGCCCACATCTGACGTTAAAAACGATCGTTGGATTGATATACAAAAACGATCAGCTCTCTTGCCTGTTGGGAATGGCGCTGGCGTATAACATTGCCTCCAATATTATCAATGGCTTTGCGATCTACTACTTCACCTATGTGATTGGCGATGCCGATCTTTTTCCCTATTACCTTTCTTACGCCGGCGCGGCGAATCTGCTGACGCTGATTGTCTTCCCCCGGCTGGTGAAAATGTTATCGCGGCGGATATTGTGGGCGGGCGCCTCCGTGATGCCCGTTCTGAGTTGCGCAGGGCTCTTCGCGATGGCGTTGGCGGATGTCCATAATGCCGCTTTAATCGTGGCGGCGGGTATTTTCCTGAATATCGGGACCGCGCTCTTTTGAGTGCTTCAGGTGATCATGGTGGCGGATACGGTCGATTATGGGGAATTTAAGCTCAATATTCGCTGCGAGAGTATCGCTTATTCCGTACAGACGATGGTCGTGAAGGGCGGCTCGGCGTTTGCGGCGTTCTTTATCGCTCTGGTGCTGGGGCTGATTGGCTACACGCCGAACGTGGCGCAGTCTGCGCAAACCCTGCAGGGGATGCAGTTTATTATGATTGTCCTGCCGGTACTGTTTTTCATGATGACGTTGGTTCTCTACTTCCGCTACTACCGTTTGAACGGCGATATGCTGCGCAAAATTCAGATCCACCTGCTGGATAAATACCGGAAAACGCCGCCATTCGTCGAACAGCCGGATAGCCCGGCGATTTCTGTGGTAGCGACCAGCGATGTAAAAGCGTGAGCATGGTCTCTCGTGCAGGCCGGATAAGCCGGATAAGCGTAGCGCCATCCGGCAATTAACCGATAACGCGGCCCGGGAGAACACCGGGCCTGCCAGGTTATTTCGCGCAGTTAGCGCACTGTTTGCTGACAATCTGCTGGAAGAAATCGTTGCCTTTGTCATCCACCAGGATAAAGGCCGGGAAATCTTCTACTTCAATTTTCCAGATAGCTTCCATGCCGAGTTCCGGATACTCGACACACTCCAGATGCTTAATGCTCTGCTGTGCCAGTACCGCCGCCGGGCCGCCGATACTGCCCAAATAAAAGCCGCCGTGTTTTTTACAGGCATCCGTGACCTGCTGACTACGGTTGCCTTTCGCCAGCATGATCATACTGCCGCCGTGGGATTGCAGCAGATCGACATAAGAGTCCATTCGACCTGCGGTGGTGGGGCCTAATGAACCAGATGGATAACCTGCCGGGGTTTTTGCCGGACCTGCGTAATAGATGGGATGGTCTTTAATATACTGCGGCAGGTCTTCGCCGGATTCAATACGCTCTTTTAGCTTCGCGTGGGCGATATCGCGACCTACGATAATGGTGCCCGTCAGCGACAGGCGAGTCGAGACCGGGTACTGCGATAGCTGGGCGAGGATCTCTTTCATTGGACGGTTGAGATCGACTTTCACCGCGTCGCCTTCGCCCGCCTGACGCAGCGCTGGCGGAATATACTGGCCCGGATTGTGTTCCAGTTTTTCGATCCAGATGCCTTCGCGGTTGATTTTCGCTTTGATGTTACGGTCGGCCGAGCAGGAGACGCCCATCCCCACCGGACAGGAAGCGCCGTGACGCGGCAGGCGAATTACGCGAATATCGTGGGCGAAATATTTCCCGCCGAACTGGGCGCCGAGGCCAAGTTTTTGCGCTTCTTCCAGCAGTTCCTGTTCCAGGTGGAGATCGCGGAATGCCTGGCCGTGCTCGTTACCTTCCGTCGGCAGCGCGTCGTAATAGTGGGTGCTGGCGAGTTTAACGGTTTTCAGCGTGCTTTCCGCCGAGGTGCCGCCAATGACAAAGGCGATATGGTATGGCGGACAGGCTGCGGTGCCCAGCGTGCGCATTTTCTCAACGAGGAAGTTTTTCAGCTTGCCTGGGGTGAGCAGCGCTTTGGTCTCCTGATAGAGATACGTTTTGTTTGCTGAACCGCCGCCTTTCGCCACGCAAAGGAACTTGTACTCGTCGCCATCGACGGCATAGAGATCGATTTGCGCTGGCAGGTTGCTGCCGGTATTGACCTCTTTGTACATATCCAGCGGGGCGTTCTGCGAGTAGCGCAGGTTATCTTCTATATAGGTATTAAACACGCCTTTGGAGAGCGCGGCTTCATCGCCGCCTCCCGTCCAGACGCGTTGGCCTTTTTTACCCATGATAATCGCCGTGCCGGTATCCTGGCAGGTCGGCAGAATGCCTTTGGCGGCGATCTCGGAGTTTCTCAGGAATTGCAACGCCACATATTTGTCGTTTTCGCTGGCTTCGGGGTCATTGAGAATGGCGGCGACTTGCTGCTGGTGTTCAGGACGGAGCATAAAAGACGCATCATGGAAGGCCTGCTGAGCCAGCAACGTTAACGCCTGCGGCTCAACGTTGAGGATAGATTCTCCGTTGAATTCACTGACGCTGACATAATCGGAGGTGAGCAGATAATACTCTGTTTTGTCCTCTCCCATCGGGAAAGGCGCCTGATAGATAAACTCTTTTTTCGACATGTGCTTCCAGCCTAATAGTAAGAAAATGTATTAAGAGCCTCACGGGCCAGGCTCTAAGTCGCGCGCCGCGCATAACCGGGCGGCGCGCGCGGCCATTACAGGAATCCGTACATTGCGGCAAAGATCCAGCCAAAGACGCAGGAGACGCTCACGCCAATCAAACCCGGCAGAATGAAGCTGTGGTTAATGACGAAGCGGCCAATACGGGTTGTGCCGGAACGGTCAAACTGAATCGCCGCCAGATCGCTTGGGTAGGTCGGCAGGATATAGTAGCCATAACATGCCGGCGCAGAGGCCACGATATACGCCGGATCGACACCGATAGCCAGCGCGACGGGAACAATCGCCGCCAGCGCCGCTGCCTGCGAGTTAACAAACTTGGAGACCAGCAGCAGAACGATGGCATAGGCCCACGGATACTCTTTGACCATTTCGCCCAGCACGCCCTGAATTTCCGACATATGCGCGCCGAACATGGTTTCCGCCATCCAGGCGATCCCGTATACCGCGACAATCGCAATCATACCGGAACGAAAAACTTCGTTTTTTGAGATAGACGCAGGATTGGTTTTGGTCAGAATGATAATGAGCGCCCCGGTCAGCAGCATGAACATCTGAATGACCAGCACCATCGACAACGGTTTGCCGCCGAAGGTTGGACGTAAGTCGGAGTCCGCGCCCAGGAGAGCGACCACGGCAATCGCCGCCAGGAAGATCCACATCGCCAGCCAGTTGCTTTTCGGCAGTTTTTTATCCAGCAGCGTCGCGGTATCGCCGTACACGTACTGACGGTTTTCCGGTACGGAAATAAATTTCTGAAACGCTTCGTCTTTATCCAGATCTTTACCGCGGAACCAACTAAAAATACCGATTGCCAGGATACCGAGCAGGGTAGACGGGATGGTGATCGACAGCAGATCGAGGAACTCCAGATGTTTTCCGTCAAATGTCACGTTGCCCAGCATCGCTACCAGAGAAACCACGGCGACGGAAACCGGACTGGCGATGATGCCCATTTGCGCGCCGATAGAACTGGCCGCCATTGGACGTTCCGGACGGATATTATTCTTGATCGCCACGTCATAGATAATCGGCAAAATGGTGTAGACCACGTGGCCTGTCCCACACAGAATCGTCAGGGTACAGGTGACGAACGGCGCCACAATAGAGACGTATTTGGGGTTGCGACGCAGCAGCTTTTCGGCAATCTGCAGCATCACATCCAGCCCGCCTGACGCCTGCAACGTCGCCGACGCGGCGACTACCGCGATAATGACCAGCATTACGTCAACGGGCGGTTTACCTGGCTGGAGATGGAAAACAAACACCAGAATGACCAGACCAATACCGCCCAACAACCCGAGCGCGATCCCGCCCTTTCGGGCACCATAAAACAGACATATTAATATTATGAGAAGCTGTATACTAAATAACATTTTTATTTATCCTCGCGATAAACCCAGTCAATTTTGATAAATGGATCACAGCCATCTTCTGATTTGTGTGAATGAGCATCAGGAAATGGCGAATATTCAATGCGCCAGTGGCGACGATTAACGATTAAGCTTTTTACAGAGTTGCTTTAAGTAATTATTTTCTTGCGATGGTGATGTTCAGAGGGAAGCACCCTCTGGCGATGGGCAGGTGGAGTCAGCGAGAGCAGTAAATTATGATTTGTCTGTTTTAAAAACAGGCGTTTATTATTTGATTTTTGTGTCTCGCCATCAGGTAAATCACGAGATAAATCGAACAGCATGTGACTTATGTGATCATTGTCACGCCATTTTTTTAAATTATTAGTATGGCGTGTGGAGACGCGTATCTGCTCACCAATATACGTATTGTCCATAGGCGTAGCACAAGCTCCATTGCTACAAACATAATTTTATTTAAGTGTCAGGAAAATTCCGGACAAATCCCTTTTTTAATAAAAATACACACTCTCGGCATGGGATAATACTTAATTAACTTTTGTTAGCGTTTTGAAATTAAAAACAGCGCAGAGCGCTGTAATAATAGAAAATAACGTTAACAGGCCTGGGGTGAGTATATTTGATCTGACACAATTTCCCAGGTTTGTTATTAATGTGATAGCGTTTTTATTGGCATTGTTATAATAAATGTTACCAGGATATAACGCTTCGCGTCGGCTTTATGCGGTATCCTTACTGACAATATTGTTTCAGTAAAGAGTAATGTTCCGGCTGAACGCGGTAGCGGTAAACCGGCCTGCCGGTCACGCCGTAATGAATACTGGTAAACAAGATATGGCAATTCACCAGCCAGATAAGATATTTACGGCAGGAGACGCGCGAGATATTCACTTCGTTGGCCAACTCGTCGGTAGAAAATTCCTGCTCCTGATGCGCATCAATCCACTGGCATAAGGTGCGTAGCGTTTGCTGGGTCAGCCCTTTTGGCAGCCGACGAGGCTCCTGCTCGCTGGATGAATTACCGTGAATGAGCAGGTCAAGCTCAGACTGTTCGTAATACTGGCGTTTTTCCATCGCCGTTTTCTTACGTAGCCAGCCGGTCAACGCTTCTTCAAAGCGCGTGGCCTGAAAAGGCTTGATCAGATAATCCACCACGCCGTAGTGAAGCGAATCTTTAATGGTGGCGGCGTCAGCGGCAGAAGAAATGACAATAACGTCGCTTTTGCAGCCTGCGCTGTGCAGGACAGGCAGCAGATCCAATCCGTTTTCCTGCTGCATATAGATATCCAGCAGGATTAGGTCAATGTGATTTTCACTGTTGAAGATAAACTCTTTCGCTTTTTCCAGCGTCGAAGCGGTTCCACAACAATGAAAACCGGAGATTTGCGCGACATAGCGGCGATTTAACTCCGCGACCATCGCATCGTCATCGACAATTAATACATTGATCATAGGCTGGTCCTTTTTCCATCCCAGGGTAACTGTACAAAAAATTGTGTGAAGATCCCAGGCTCGGACTCCACGGAAATTACGCCGCCAAGCGCTTCAACCTGCTGTTTAACCAGCGCTAAACCGACGCCGCGTTCGGCGCCTTTCGACGAGACGCCTTTTTCAAAAATCGCCTCGATGCGCTCAGGTTCGATACCCGGACCGTCATCGCTCACTTCGCAATGCAGCCAGCCATGACGGTAGTGTAACGAGACGCTGATTTCGCCGCCGGATTCCTGGCTCAACGCTTCCAGCGCGTTTTCAATCAAATTACCCAGCGCCGTAATCAGCACCGTAATCTGATCTTCATTGTTATTATCCGGTAACTGGCTGTCGCTGCTTATCACCAGGCTGTGCCCGAAATCAGAGGCGCGAGTAATCTTACTGAGCAAAAAGCCAGCGATAATCGGCGACTTTATTTTACCCAGCAGCAAACCGATCTCTTCCTGATAGTTATTGGCCGTCTTGATAATATACGCTTCAAGCTGCTTATAACTCTTCAGGTGCAATAATCCCAGAATCACATGTAATTTGTTCATGAATTCGTGGGATCGTTCACGGAGCGCATCCGCGTAGTTCACCATCCCGTCCAACCGCTGCATCAGTTGGCGAACTTCTGTTTTATCCCTGAAGGTGGATATCGCGCCGATAATTTCGCCGTTGCTGCGCACCGGAACGGTATTCACCAGCAGCAGGCGGCCTTTGACGATAATCTCTTCATCGCGGCGCGGCGTACCGTCACGCAACACTTCGCTAATGTCCACCACCTGCGACCAGGCATGACTCAGGGTGGATAATCTGGCGTCATCCTGCGTTTTTCGATAATCGAGCAGCGCCTGCGCCGCATGGTTAATTAACGTGACTTCGCCGCTATCATCCACGGCGATAACGCCCTCTTTGATTGACTGCAGCATTGCCTGGCGTTGTTCAAACAGGGTTGAGATCTCATAGGGTTCGAGGCCAAACAGGATACGTTTTAGCACCTTGACCAGCGCATACGTGCCTAATAACCCCACCAGAGCGCCGAACAGAATGGACCAGATAATACTGCCGCGGCTATTGTTGATCTGCTGCGTAACGTGACTGAGTTCCAGGCCAATCGCTACCACGCCGATCTGCCGGTGGCGTTCATCATAAACCGGTGTGAAAACGCGCAGCGCTTTGGCAAGAAAGCCGCGATTAATGGCAACGTTTTCCTTTCCCTGCAGCGCGAGCAGAATGTCATCGCCTTTGAACGGTTGACCGATTCGCTGCGTTTCTGGGTGTGAATAACGGATGCCCTGCATATTGGTCACCACAATAAACAAAAAGCCATTATGCTGGCTTACCGCTTCGGCGAGCGGCTGAATGCCGCTTTCCGCCGGCGGTTTTTTCAGCCCCTCGCGAACTGCCGGAGAGTCCGCCAGCGAGCGAGCCACCGCCAGCGCTTTATCTGCCAGCGCGTCGCGCGTCATGCTGCTGATTTGCGAAAAATAGATCAGATGAACCACAACGAGCACCGAAAACAAAACGGCGCTGACCATCAGAATGACGGTAGTGCCGAGTTTCATGGGGCGTTTGCGTAACGCCCGGCATGGCAGGGAGTGTTTCATAGTGGACCTGAGCGGACGAATCGTAAGGTTATTATCCCTGATGAGGCGTCTAATTCAAAGGCATAGGCGATGTTGCTCCAGTGTTGAAAAGCCCGTCTTGCCTTGCAGGGGGCGCTACCTGCTCATGTCGACTGGCAAACGTCATGTCGTTAATTAATATCGCCGGATACCGTGATGGGTAATTTATTTTCATCAGAATTACATAAAATAATTTTTCATTAATTTTTATAATAACGTATGCGGTATCACATTTTATTTTTACTGACGTTCAGAATGCGTTTGATCACAATCAATCAGCACAAATATTTAATCTATTATGATTAGTTTTCATTACATATTATTAATAATTATGGAAGCAATGTGAGAAATAAAAAATGGAAATAAAAAAATGGCTGAACACAACCATAACCCGACGTGATGCTATTGTCGCTACTGCAAAAGTAGGGGCGGCGGTGACGCTAAGCCAGGCGATTACGCTGCCTTTTGCTACCACTGCCCAGGCGCAGGATACCCCGATACCGAAGGATGCCAACGGCGAAACCGTCAGGCACAGCGCCTGTCTGGTCAACTGTGGCAGTCGATGCCCGCTTAAGGTTATCGTGAAAAATGATCGCATTGTGCGTATTGAGCCGGAAGACGCGAAAGATGACGCGGTATTCGGCGAGCATCAGATTCGTCCCTGCCTGCGCGGGCGTTCCAGTCGCTGGCGCGTTTATAGCCCGGATCGCATTAAGTATCCGATGAAAAGAGTGGGAAAACGCGGCGAAGGAAAATTTAAACGTATTTCATGGGATGAGGCCACAGCCTTTATTGCGGCAGAATTAACGCGCGTTAGCGAAAAATATGGCCGGGAAGCTATTTATTATAATTATCAATCCGGCGCGTATTATCACACGCAGGGTAGACCCGCCTGGATAAGATTACTAAATCTCACCGGCGGTTATTTAAATGATCACAACACCTATTCCACGGCGCAAATCGCCACCGCCACGCCTTATACCCACGGTGATTATGTCGGTAGCCATTTTACGCAGATCGCGCATTCCGATCTGGTGGTGCTATTTGGCCTGAATCTCTCAGAAACGCGGATGTCCGGCGGCGGCCAGGTTGAAGAGCTGCGCCGGGCGCTGGAGACCTCGAAAGCCCGGGTCATTATTATCGATCCACGCTATACCGATTCGGTGATTACCGAACACGCCGAATGGCTACCGATTCGCCCAACCACGGACGCCGCGCTAGTCGCCGGCATAGCGCATACGCTGATTACCGAACAGCTTCTCGACGAGGCGCTGGTAAACCGCTATTGCGTCGGCTATGACCGTAGCACCTTGCCGGACACGGCTGCGCCTAACGCCAGCTATAAAGATTATGTTCTTGGCACGGGCGATGACGGTATCGCGAAAACCCCGGAATGGGCGGCGGATATCACCGGTATTCCGGCAACGCGTATTCGCCAACTGGCGCGCGAAATCGCCTCGGCGCGCGCCTGCTATATTTGCCAGGGCTGGGGGCCGCAGCGTCATGCCAACGGCGAGCAAACCGTGCGTGCTATTCAGACGCTGCCAGCGTTAACCGGCCACTTCGGGCGGCCCGGCACCAACAATGGCAACTGGCCTTACGGTACGCCGTATGGCGTGCCATTGTTGCCTGTCGGTAAGAATCCGATCACAACCTCTATTCCTTGCTATCTGTGGACGGACGCCATTCAGCATCCGGAGAAAATGACCGCGACGACAATGGGGGTGAAAGGCGCGGACAGGCTAAAAACCGGGATTAAGCTGTTTTTCAACCAGGCCGGTAATACCTTGCTGAATCAGCACGGCGAAACGAACCGCACCCGACAAATTCTCGCGGATGAATCGCTGTGTGAAACCATTATCGTGATTGAAAACCATATGACGCCCCAGCGCGATGTATGCGGACCTGCTGTTGCCGGAGACCAGCTATCTTGAGGCGGAAGACCTGGTGGACAGCTCCTATGCGGCGGGATCGCATAACTATATGATTGCGATTCAGAAAACCGTTAAACCGATGTGGGAAGTGCGCAGCACGTATGACATCTGCGCGGATATCGCCGGGCATCTTGGACTGCGCGAGCAATATACCGAGGGCCGAACTCAGGCGCAGTGGGCGGAGATGCACTATCAGCAGATCCGTGAAAAACGTCCATACCTGCCGGAGTGGAGCGTGGCGAAAGAGATGGGCGTGATTGACCAGCGTATCGCTACCGAGCAGCAGAGCCTTGCGTTTGCCGATTTCCGCGCCGACGCCGAGGCTAATCCACTCTCCACACCGTCGGGCAAAATTGAAATTTACTCCCAGGCGCTGGCGGATCTGGCGCAAGCGTGGACGTTGCCAGAAGGCGAGCGAATTCCCGCATTGCCGGAATTTTGTCCGGCGAAAGAGTCGCATCTTAACAAAGCGCTGACGGCGAAGTATCCGTTGCAGTTAAGCGGCTTCCATACCAAAGGGCATACCCACTCGACCTACAGCAATGTGCTGATGCTGCATGAGGCGGTGCCGGATGAAGTCTGGATTAACCCGATTGACGCCAGCGCTCGCCAATTGAAGTCCGGCGATCGGGTGCATGTATTCAATGACCGCGGCGTGGTGGAGCTTCCCTGTAAAGTGACCCAGCGCATTTTACCCGGCGTGGCGGCGATGCCGCAGGGCGCGTGGACGCGGCTTGACGGCAACGGCGTTGATGTCGGCGGCTGTATCAATACGCTGACCAGCCACCACCCTTCGCCGCTGGCGAAAGGCAATCCGCAGCATACCAATCTGGTTGAAATTAAACGCGCTTAAGGAGTGATGTACGATGAAACAGTATGGCTTTTATGTTGACTCCTCGCGCTGTTCAGGCTGTAAAACCTGCCAGGTAAGCTGCAAGGATAATAAAGATCTGGATGTCGGTCCGAAACTGCGCCGCGTCTATGAATATGGCGGCGGAAGCTGGGTGAAAGAGGGGGAAAGCTGGCATCACGACACCTTTACCTACTACCTCTCTATTGCTTGTAACCATTGCGATGAGCCGGTATGTGTCTCCGGCTGTCCGACCGGGGCGATGCATAAACGCAAAGAAGATGGTCTGGTCGTGGTGGATGACAGCGTATGCGTCGGCTGTCGCTATTGTGAAATGCGCTGCCCCTACGGCGCGCCGCAGTTTGATACGCAAGCAAACGTGATGCGTAAATGCGACGGTTGTCTTGACCGACTGGAGAACAATCTGCGCCCTATTTGTGTGGATTCTTGCCCGCAGCGAGCGCTGGATTTCGGCCCTGTCGATGAATTACGGGCAAAATATGGCACGGAGAATCAAATCGCGCCGCTGCCTTCGGCGTCGTTCACCCATCCTAACCTCATTATTAAACCGCATCCGAAAGCGAGACCCACGGGCGATACGGAAGGCGCAATCATGAACATTCGGGAGGTGCGCCATGCATGAGTTACCGCTGGTCTTTTTTACGGTCTTTACCCAGAGCGCGGTCGGCGCGTTTATTCTGCTGCTGATTGGCGGCGCAATGGGGCTGGTCGCGCCGCGGCGCAAGGCTATTGGTCTGTTCTCGGTGATGTGCCTGTTTGGGCTTGGCGTCATTGTCGGCACCTTCCACGTCGGGCAACCGCTGCGTGCGCTGAATATGCTGCTGCGCGTCGGACATTCGCCGATGAGTAACGAGATTGTCCTGTCGGCGGCTTTTGCGGCGCTCGGCGGGCTGGGGGCGCTCGGTTTGTTGCTGAACCGGGCGACGCCGCTGTGTAACGCGTTGGTCTGGTTGGCGGCGATAGTCGGAGTAGTCTTCTTATACGCCGTTCCGCAGATTTACCAACTGCCGACGGTGGCGACCTGGCGTTCATCTTACACCACGGCAATGATGATATTGACGCCGTTGATTGGCGGCGGCGCGTTGGCGGCATTGTTTGGCGTGCGCCGTCTGGGGCTACTGGTCAGCGTGTTGGCGATTTTGGTGAGCTTTTGTCTGCGCCCGGGCTATATGGCGACGCTGATGAGCGCCGATAGCGCTCTGACCGCCGCGCAGCATAGCTGGTTTACCGCCCAGGCGATATTGCTGGCGGCGGGCGTGGTCGGGGTGGTGGTCTGCGCGCGCCTGAAATCGAGCGCTGCGGTGCTGGCCATGACGGCTGTGGTGGTTATCGCGGCGGAGTTGGCGGGTAGGATTGCGTTTTACAATCTGTGGACGCTGCCAATGTAGTTTTTTGCCCGGTTTATGCCATGTAAGCCTGATCAGCGTAGCGTCATCAGGCGAAATATTTCAGGAGCTATTGCTATGCTTTCCCGTGCTGTTTTGCCGCGTATCCTCGGCGCACTGTTTTACTACTCCCCTGAGAGGCCGGAGGTGAAAGCGTTGTTCGATTGTTTGCCAACGTTGCCTGAGCTTTACCCCTGGCGCGATCGCGGACATATTGAATCACTGTGTGCGTCATGGTCGCTACCGGATGATGATGCGCTTACATGGCAATTTTCTGTGTTGTTTGAAGGCCAGGGAAAGATGCCCGTCCCGCCCTGGGGATCGGTCTATCTGGAAAAAGATAATTTGCTGATGGGGGAAACCACCGCCGATTATCGAGCTTTTTTACAGTCGCAGGGCATGGTATTCACTGACCGTGAACGCGAGCCGGAAGATCAGTTTGGCCTGATGCTATTAGCCTGTAGCGATCTGCTGGCACGAGGCGACAACGTGGCGGCCAACCGGTTACTGGAGGCGCATCTGCTGCCCTGGGGATTCCGCTATCTAGAATTGCTGCAACGCAATACCGTTAGCGCCTTCTATGCCCGGCTTGCCGTCGTAGCGACCTGTTATCTGCAGGATGTTCAGCAGCAACAGGGACTACAGCCTGAGAATAAGCGGTTGTTTTTCTGAGGTATTGGTCGGGTTTTGATGGCGTGCCGTAATACTTGTGCCGCCATCGTGCCCGCTGTTGCGTCAGCGGGCACAGTTTACTATTACAGCTCCGGCGTCTTTTTGAAACCGGTCAGCATCAGCACCAGGCTCTGTTTTGAGTCCGCTGGCGTGAAGTCGTAGTGATTTCCCTGACGGTCGCCGCCGATATACCAGGATATTTCCGTTTTCCCTTCCGCCAGCGCTTTGCGCACCGCTTTATCGACATCAACCATGCGATACTCATGTGAATGGTCCAGATATAACACGGCATCGGAACGGTAGTTGATCGCCGGTTTATTGTTCCAGGACACGGTACTGACGTGCCAGTCACTGCTGGTCGGGTAAAAGAAAATTTGATCGGCGCCGTTCGCTTCCGTTTTGCCGCCAAAAAGGCGAATACGGTATTTGAATAGCGAAGCGTCCATATTGGCAGGCAGGGGCGGGATCTTAAATTTCACCAGCGTGAGCGTTTCCGGGTGCTGCGTGCGTCCGCCATTTGTCCAGTCATCCTGTACGTACAAGGTATCGACGCTGGCATGAGGCTTGTCGTCTTCGCTGCTTACCCAGGTATTTTCTTCCGCTTTACTGTAGGCGTAAGGAACCGTAGTGCCGCAATCCAGTCCCTGATTCATACACAGATCCGTCATAAACTGCGCGCCATCTTCCGTCCAGCCATTCATAAAATCGGCATGGGCGGTATAAAGACTTCCCCAGCGCTCTTCCCGGGTTTCGCCATGCATTACCGGGTCCATCGACAATTCTACTTTGGACGTATCCAGCGAGGAGATCTGCGGGAGTACCCAGGCGATGTTCATATTAACCGTCGGGATTTTGACCGGATAGTCTGCGGAACATTTCCCGTGGTCGGCATAGATAGCGTTATTGTGGCTATGGGTTGGTTTCAGGTTGACGCCATCCCAACAGTTGGGGAAAGCGATCCCGATATTAAACTGGACGGCATCGCCCGCTTTACGCAGGCCGCATATTTCGCCTACCTTGTTGGTGTAACCTTTGCCGTTGGCACATAAAAAGGTGATTGCGGAACTGGGGCCAGTACCGTGATGATCGCCTGCCAGTAACTCCAGCCCGGCCGGGAATGGATGGAGCGGATATTGCGCTACATTTGTGGATTGATAATAGGTCTTTTGGTAGGCCGGATTTACGATTTCACCATCGGGTAATTTCATGGATGGCGCCCAGTAAGCGGAGCTGTCGGCTTTATTATCGCAGGTGGTATCGGGTTGCGCGCGCAACGTCTGGTAGGTAGAGACCGCGTCGGTGTGGGTGTTGCCAAAAAAGTCATGCCACATCGCCTGATTCGCTTTACCAAACATCATAATCGCGTCATCGCCCAGCGTGTGGTGATAGCCGCACACGACATGCGCCTGAGGACCGGCATGGGCCGGGAATGCGCCAGCGGCAACGAGCGTAGCCAGGCTGACGGTAATAAGGTTGAGTTTCATTTTTTTTCTGCCCGGTTGAATAGAAGTGGGAGCAGCAATAGCAGATCAGATTGCGGTGTTACATCTCATTAATTATCACTTTTTGTCATTTGCCCTGCATACAGGGGCGAATTTGCAGACGTACTATTTAAATAATTAGCCGAAACTACCCTCCTCTTGATTATGTCAATTTACAAAAAGGGTACGTTAGTGATTAAAATCGGGCTTTTTGTGATAACCCTCACTATTTCATTTTGCCTATGCTAATGGCGCTCGCCATAACCGAATAACGATTCTATCGGACATCGGCTTTATTTTTAAGAAATGCGTTACGACATCAGTCGTGACGCGATCTGCTATGGATTTTTTATGAGATTACTAAAACGCGTTATTGTGGTTGTACTCTTGGGCGTGATTTTATTTATGGTCAGGGACGATATACGCTATGTTTATCAACTGATCCTCAAATATGGTGATAAACCCTCGGCGCTAGCACTGAGTAGCTATAAAGCGGTTATTCAGCAAAAACCAGTCGCAGGAGTTAAGAGTAACCTTTCAGGTTTGACCTACTCCGCCGAAGACAGGATGCTTTTCGCCGTTATTAATAATCCCCCTGAACTGGTCTGGTTAACGACAGAAGGGCAGCTGGTAGGGCGGATGCCGCTGCAGGGCATCCACGACCCGGAGTCTATTGCATGGAGTGGGGGCAACCAGTTCCAGATAGGCAGTGAGAAAGATGGCGCGGTCTATAAAACACAGGTGGATATTCAGCGCGGCACCATGCAGATAATCTCCATGGTGAAGCTTGAGGGCTATGACAAAGCAAAAAATAAAGGGCTGGAAGGTACGGCATGGGATGCGAAAAATGAGAGATTATATGCCGCAAAAGAAAGAAAACCCATTATGATCAAAGAAGTAGAGATGAGCAAAAATGGTATCACCAGAGCGTTGCCTTCTGCCATCACTGCGAGTGTGAGCGATGTCTCCGGACTTGAATACCATGCCCCAACGGATTCGCTGCTGGTGTTGTCGGACGAGTCAAAAATGATTCTTGAGGTCAGTTCCGAGTGGCGGGTGCGCGATCGATTGTTCCTGACGGCGGAGTGGTCAGGGCTCAGAGACGATATCCCCCAGCCAGAAGGGATTGCCATGGATAATGAAAATAATTTGTATATTGTGAGTGAACCAAATCTGTTTTATAAATTTTCGTGTGATATACAGAATGACTAAAATCTATTTTTACTGTCACAGTATGCTAAAACAGAACAAGGTTATTAATACCATGATTTGACGATTGTTTGATTCGTTGATTCATTGTTGGGGATATTTATGTTTTACTTACCTCAGTAACGGATTACTTTGTGGTGTAGCGTAACGGTAATTGTCCTCCTCATATTTGCGGCAGCGTAGTCTGCCGCTTTTTTTTATAAATTAACTCTCTCTGTAATAATTAACAGACAATGAATATTATTCTGTTTTTTCAGCAGGCCTCCGAAGAGACCTCGCATGGTGATGTTTAGTTATCAGGCATGATTTTCTTCATCAACACTTACCGAATGCCATGTCACCTCGCTAAGCGAAATCATTTTATCTACGCCGGAGCTCTTGTTAACCGGGTTTTCCGTCGGCGATGTGCCTGTAAATGTTCCATTGGCGGTATAGTCCGTATCGTTGACCGTGACCTTCACCTGAATATCCTGATGCGCCTCCACGACTCCTTTAAGGGTGACGGTGTTATCCAGACTGCTAACAGTCGATCCCAACGTTGGTTCGGCGGACGGTTGTGTATCAATAGTCAGCTTAATTGTTGCGTGAGCTTCTGAGGAGCCGATGAAGGTCGGTGTATTGATGTTAGTGATATTATCGCCTCTGGCGCCAATATCACTATTATCCTTCATGGAACGTACTGGCGGTGTAGAGTCTATCGTCAGCCAGCCGATAGACAGCGAAGAATTATCCATAGCGTTTGCGGAACGAACACTGATTGATCAGCTTTCATTCACTGCTGTTCCCGGAGATTTTATGGGTATTATCGGTACATCAGGTTCAGGTAAATCTTCTTTAATCAAAGCACTATCAAATTCCAGTCATTGCTATACGGGAACAGTTAAATTAAACAACGTAGATATCACACCGATCTCTGAAGATGATATCCAGAGTTGCCTTGCCTACCACTCTACCAACATTTTAGGAAAAATTACGTAATATCGACTGATATATAAAACTCATTCAGCATCAAATGGATTAATTCAACATCAGTAGTAATATCCATTTTTTTATAGGCTGATCTCTTTTGTGTTGAAATCGTTTTTATATTTCGATCTAATAAATTTGAGCAACTTTTAACAGATAATCCTGCTGCTACGTAATAAATAACTTTTTTCTCGCTCAACGTTAGATCGAATTTTTTAGCGAGCAACAGAATCCCGTCTTTTATATTAATATGTTTTGCTTTGTTCTTATACTGCATTGTCAGATATCTCAATTAACATATTGATGACGAGAGGAAGATAAAAACGCTAAAAATTCCGATGGTGTAGTTTTGAAATGTTTTTTAAAAACGCATGTAAAATAAGAAGCACTATCATAACCACACATATAAGCCACTCGAGTAATATTATATTCACTATTGCGTAGAAGTTTTGTCGCTTTATTCATTCGCGCATTAAGGTAAACTTCGCTGAATGAGGTGTTCTCTTGTTTCAATTTCCTTTTTAATGTGGAACAACTCATATAGAGCGAGTCAGAAATATCCTTGAGCGCCCATTTTCGACTTATGTCGCTTATAATAATATTATAGATATTTTCGGCTAATGTATTTTGCGATAGTTCTCTAAAGAGGGCAAATGCTTCAGGTTCATAGATGAACTCTGAAAGTAGAAATCTTATTAAATATTCCTTTTTATCTTGGGATAATTTCTGGCTTTTATTTGAAGAGTGTAAAAGGTTGAATACTCTTGCTACGCCTGTTTCTATTGGCGCTAACAGATGTTTTGTCGTCGGTTTTGTTAATGGGGCCGAAAAGTCTGCATGTTCATACAGAAAAAAATTATAAGCATTTTTTATTGACGCAGAATCTAATTCAATTAAATTATAATTTAACTGTTCATGAGTCTCTTCCATAGTGATATGAATAGTTTGATCTTTAGCTAAAAATATTAACATTGGCCCTGATGCCGTAATATACTCCCCGGACGATGTCGTAATTGAAATTTTACCCGTGGTGAGCTTGATGAGTACGGACTGCAGTAAATTTAATCCCTGAAGTGATAAGGATTTCCTCTGCCAGTTTTGCGCTGATTGTAAACATTCAATGCTCCCCACCTGGACAGGTGAGGGATTAAATACTTTTAGCATGATAATTTCCTTTTATTAAATGTGCGTGTAAATCAAAAATTATTCTGAAAAATATTTCAAAAGAAAACTAATATATAGCTATATAATTATTTGCGAACTTAAGGTATCAGGTGGCGATCTTTTCATTTTCTATGGAAAATGCTATTTTATATTGCATTTCTACATATTATAGTATCGTTAAAAAACTATGTCGCGTATAAAAAAAAGATGGAAATTTACAAGAATTGGCTCATGTTATTATCAATTTATCTCTTTAAAATTTGAATTAAGTAATAATTGCCTTTAATCTTTTAGAGAATAGCTCTTTAATTTCATGGAGGTAGTTAGCATGAGGTATAAGATCTGATGTTAATTTGTGATAAGGTTTATCCTGGATGTAAATATTAACGCTCTCGGCCAGGAAAGGCATACAACGCGGTAAATATATACGGCGGCGGGTAGATGGCGTAGCGATATCCGGAAGTTTGAGGGGAGGGGAAGCATTCAATCGTATGGTTGGCTTTATGAAAAACGGTGTAACACGTTATTGAGGTTCTTTGATCTTACCCAGCAATAGTGGTCACGTGACTAAGTGAGTAAACTCTCAAGCAAGAGGTGACTCATATGAAAAAACCAGCATCAACCACCAAAAAGCCACGCAAGCAGCACACGCCTGAATTTCGCAGGAAGCCCTGAAACTGGCTGAACGCATTGGGGGGCCGCTGCCGCCCGCGAGCTTAACCTGTATGAATCACAGCTCTACAACTGGCGAAGCAAACAGCAAAATCAGCTCTCTTCTTCTGACCGCGAACAGGCGATGCCCGCAGAGATCGCCCATCTGAAGCGTCCGCTGGCAGAAGGGGATGAGGAACTGGCCATTCTCCAGAAGGCCGCGGCATACTTCGCGAAGCGCCTGAAATGAAGTATGTCTTCATCGAAAAACATCAGGCTGAATTCAGTACCAAAGCCATGTGCCGTGTACTTCTGGTTGCCCGTAGTGGCTGGTACGTCTGGCATCAGCGTCGTCATCAGATAAACCAGCGTCAGCAGTTCCGCCTTGTCTGTGATAACGTCGCCCGGGAAGCATTCAGTGACGCAAACAGCGCTATGGTGCGCCACGCCTGACGGATGTATAACATAAAAACCGTGGCGGCCAGCCTGCGATGCGTTACAGATGGTGCAATGGCGGCGTAAACGACTGGGAAAGTCAGCGTGCATACAGACAGAGGTGGTCAGTACTATTCAACGGATTAGCAGAGCTTACTGAAACGACATAATCTGCGGGGGAGTATGAGCACCAGAGGCTGTTGTTATGACAATGCCTGTGCAGAAAGCTTCTTTCACACGCTGAAGGTGGAATGTATCCACGGAGAGGGCTTTGCCAGCTGGGAAATAATGCAGACAGCAGTGTTTAATGATATCGAGTGTGATTACAATCAACGGCGTCGTCACAGTGCCTGTGGCAGTCTCAGTCCGGAACAATTTGAAAACCAGAACCTTGCTTAGGGTTGTGTCCATATTACGCGGGTAGGATCAGTCCATTTCTGTAGTCTGCCTGTTGTTCTTCATCGTCAGTTGAAGTAACAGCTTTACCTCCGGCTACAGTAAGGATGATTGAAAAAATCATTTTAATGGCTTCAGCCAGCCCATTAAAAAATTGCTTTCCAACTATCTGATTTATTAGAGGTATTGTCTTTCATTAAGATAGCGAGTCCTGGTGGTTTAAAAATAAAGACACAGTATTATAATGAAAATAACACATCATTAAATATTGAATTTGCTAACTCGTTGTGTGATGCTGAAATGATTTTATTGCATATTATTAATTTCTGGGATGAATGTTATGAAAGGAAAATTTTTGTGTGGTTTATTGGTTTCGCTATTAATTAGCGGATGCGGTGACGATAACACCCCTACAGAGAAAGTCTTGAAAGAACAATTTAGTAATCAATTTCATGGGCGTCTTATCCTTGATTCAATTGATATCAAGGAAACATCGGTTGATGGAAATAAGAGAACATATGCTGCTGATGGCTTACTTTCTACTGGCTACGATCTGTATACGCCAGTTGCCTCGTTAACTGATTATATTGTTGTTCAAAAATCGTGGGATAAAGGCAAAGATATTAAATTCTCAGCAACTTTGAACAGTCTTGGTAATAAAGATACTGGATGGAAAACAATATTTTCTTCATTACAAATGTCAGAAACACCAAAAGGCAATCCAATTCCTAATGTTGAAACTGACGGTAAATATATCATCATGGATGGAGCAGGTTTTGATGATAAAATAAATGCAATTAAAGATGAATATGCCAGGAAGAAATCAAAACTAAACGAATTAAATAATGATATCGCAAAAGTTAAAACTAATATATTAGTTATTAATAAAGAAATCGATGAGTATTGGGGGAAAGGGGAAGATGGAAAAACACAAAGCCGTTATTTTGTTCAGCGTGATTTGAATAAAGAGCTGGAACTCTTTAATAAAGAAAATGCTCCTTATTATTTTGAGAAGAAGTACAATGCTGAAGTTTTCGACCCAGCAATGAAGGCTCGCCGGGAAAAATTAAAGAATTACAGGTTGAGTGATTTTGATGACATAAGGGCGGAGAAACGTGCTGTATTAGAAAAACATAAAGAAGAATACTCCGTAAAATATAATGAAATTAATGAGAAGATAAAAGCGAAAATGAAGGTGCTCGATGATGGTTTACAAGAGTTGATAGCAAAGAAACGTGGTCTCATACAGCAGCAATCAACCATCTCAGACGAGATTCGCAATCTTGATTATCAATATAAAAATTGGGTAAATTTTATGGAAGAGCTAAATAAAAGAAAATAACTGACTATTATTATGAGTGATAAAAAAGAGACTGAAATCTGGTCTCTTTTTTTGAGCCTGTCAGTAATTCTATGTAACTGCTAATATATTAAAGGTGATTGCTCAGGCGGTCACCGAACTCGATAATAAAGCGACTCATCGCCAGCCGCCAGTTCTGGATCGGCATACTCCATTTTTTTGATGCATCCTTGATTGCCAGATAAATAACCTTTCGTACCGAGTCATCCGTCGGGAACACTTTGCGTTTCTTAATCGCGGCACGGATCACGCTGTTCAGGGATTCGACTGCGTTTGTAGTGTAGATGGTAGATGGTCTTGCGGATATCCGGCGGATAACTGAAGAGCGTATTGAGGTTTTCCCAGTGCGCACGCCAGCTTTTGCTGATTTGCGGATATTTCGGGAAGACGCTGTTTATCGCATCCGGGAAGCCCTTCAGACCGTCCACACAGGCAATCAGGATGTCCTGAAGGCCCCGCTTTTTCAGCTCCGTCAGCACGCTTAGCCAGAACTTTGTGCCTTCATTTCCGGACAGCCACATGCCGGCAACGCTTTCTGACCTTCGGTATTGATCCCCAGCGCAGGGAAAACTGCTTTGTTTATCACACTGCCATTCTGATGAACTTTGACAACATACAGTCCATATAAACAAAGGGATACAGCGTATCCATTTGTCGGTTTTGCCACTCAATGACCTGCTCTTTTACGGCGTCGGTGACTTTAGATATCAGCGTGGGCGACACATCGGAGTCGTACATTTCTTTGAAGGTGGCAACGATTTCGCGGGTAGTCATGCCTTTGGCGCAGAGGGATAAAATCTGTCTGTCCATCTGCGTAATGCGCGTCTGGTGCTTCTTAATCAGCTGTGGTTCGAAGGTATTTTCACGGTCACGCGGCGTGTTCAGTTCGATCTCGCTGTTATTGCATAACACCGTTTTTGACGAGTAGCCATTGTGGGTGTTTGAGCCTGTTTTGGGCGCATTTTTCTCATACCCGGGGTGGTCAGGCAGCTCCGCATTGAGCGCTGTTTCGACGGTAAGCTTCGTCAACATGCGGGAAAAAGCATGGAGATCGGCTTCGGTTTTAAGGCCTTCAGCCACTTCAGCCGCAAGGGCTTTGAGTTTCTTTTCGTCCATAATTGCCTGTCTCTGTTACTGGAGTGAACATATCAAAAACAGGCACTTACACAATTTTAATTACAGTCTCACGCCCGGTCGCCCCTACGCAGTTGCACTTCCTTTCATTTGCTGTGGCCAGTTTGCGGGAAGACTTTCACCTTCAGTAATTAAGTTCGGGGTGATCTTCTTTACTCAATAAATTATTTTTGTCGTTCAGCTCCTCACGGACTTTTGCCAGTGACTTCTGAAAAGCCGGGATTGTTTGCAGCCTTGCAAACTCTACTGCTCCCACATAACGACCAGCATCAACATCACTTTGCCAGTGAGCACCACATATCACTCTGCTTTGCCCGAACTCCCATCCTCGTCTGGCGAGCTCCTGCGCGCGTTCCGGTCTGGCCTCGGATAATACTAATGCCAGAAGTGTACCATAAGCAGTATGCCCGGAAGGGTAAGAGCCATCTTTTCGCAAAGTATTCTCATCTTCAGGACGGCAGGTGGAATGATTAAATAAGACAAAGGGGCGGGTACGCATATAATATTTTTTTGCCGAAGCAGTAGCGTAGTAGCCGCCCATTTTCAGAAGATTCTGTAACATATTCCAGGTTTCAGGCGTATCTTTGGGATTAATTTTAGCACCCACTACTGGCGAGAATATTCTGGCTATATTTTCCACGCTTACATCTGCATCCTCAGCAGCTTGTTTCCATCGTGGGGAACCCTTTATCGCATAGCCCTTGAAATAAGCCTCCTTATCATAGCGGAAAGCCGGATCATCATTACCTGGCGGTGGTGGTAAGTAGAACTGACTGTTCACTGATTCTTCAGGAGAATGAAAGGGTTGCACTGTTTCTGCTGATGTATATTTAGCTACGATCAGTGGTAGAAAAAATACTAAATAACGACTTTTCATAAAGACTCACTCCGGATCAGGCAATAATAAACAGATGTAATCCTATAATGATTTATTGCAATGGTTATTCAACATACAGGTAAAAAAGCAGGACGCTGTACTGGCATTATCGTCTGTCCATACCGGACTGGCTGCAGCGGACAACAGAACAATACTGGTACTTCCTGCTAACAGCATTTTGTTTAACTTTTCTCCCCGGTTGTTTTTTATCTGCGTGCCTGACTGACACGCATTAGGTTAAAATGTTTACGTAATAACAAACTATGAATAAGTATTTTAAACTATGTGCCCTGTTACCCCGACAACTACCACCAGTCATGATGTGCTGAGTATTAATTTATGATTATGAACAAGAGTCGTAAACAATATTTAAGAATAAAGAAACTGAAAAAGAAAAAATGCCAAAATTGGCGAAGGGATTATTGTTGTCAGTGATGGAAAAGTTCATGGCGGAAATATTGGATTCACTTGTCGAGGCTAGCGAACCGTCAGATGGAGTGATACGCGTTATTACTGATAATAATCTCCCTGTAGCTAAGTAAGCTTTTGACCCTGGCCCAAAGGGGAAAAGCTGATCGCCGAAGCGCTGGGCGTTGCGCCAGAGAAAATCTGGCCTTCTCGTTATAGCTAGTCAGACCAGAGATGGGGGCTACGGATTTCCATTCCCAGAAAAGCAAAAACCCAGCCATAGGCTGGGTTTTCTGAATAAGTGGTGCCCGGACTCGGAATCGAACCAAGGACACGGGGATTTTCAATCCCCTGCTCTACCGACTGAGCTATCCGGGCAACGGGGCGCATTAAACCGTAAAGGGGCGCGGTCGTCAACGGCTTTACACGAAAAAAGTGATAAAAGCGCGCTGACTGCCTGCTTTTCAGGCAAAATGCATAAAATCAGTACCCGTCAGGTGAGCGCGCCACCCTGACGGCACTGTGCAAAACGCAGAATATCTTCCGCCAACCGCTGAGCGGTATCTACATCAGCCTGACTGCGGTTGACCAGCATTCGGCTGAGACAACCTTCCAGCACCAGCTCCATCTGCCTTGCAACCATCGCCGGATCGTCAATTTCCAGCGTGGTCAGTAGCTCATGGGTAAAATCATGTGCCGCGCGTTTTTGTTGATTAGCCAGTTGGTGAATAGGATGGGTTGGGTCGGGATAAAACGTACAGGCGGCAATGAACAAGCAACCAGGATAACGGTTATTACTGACACATTCCGAAAGCGCGCTGTAGCGTGCCAGTAGCTTTTGTTCAGCAGAAAGCGACTCATCAAGAAGAAGCTGGCGTCGCCAGATATCTACCTGCTGACTCAGATAACGTAGCGCGTCATATAAAATGGCTTCTTTATCTGGCCAGAAACGCTGTAATGTGTCGAGTGGGCGATTTACGCGCTCCGCCACCATTTCCAGCGTAGTATCGGCTATCCCTTGCGTCTCCAGTAATTTCAGGGCTTCTCCCAGAATATCTTCACGTTGCACGGTATTCTCCTCCGTCTTTGCTTTTGCAAGTGTCGCTCACGGTTGGCGATCGTGCAAATGCGCGCTAAAGGTGGCGGCGTCCATAAAGCCGGTGACTCGCGATTGCGGCTGTTCCTGGCCTTGGGCATTAAAGAACAGAATGGTGGGCAGCCCGAGGACTTGCAGATGCTTTAACAGCGCGGCGTCCTGCGCATTGTTAGCGGTGACGTTAGCCTGCAAGAGCACCGTGTCGCCGAGCGCCTGCTGGACCCTCGGATCGCTGAAGGTATACTTTTCAAACTCTTTACAGGCCACGCACCAGTCGGCGTAGAAATCCAGCATAACGGGTTTGCCTTTGGCCTGCGCCAGCGCCTGATTGAGTTCGTCCACGGTAGAAATAGCCGTGAAATTGAGGTGCGCTGGAGCTTGCGCGGATGGCGATCCGAACGCCCAATCCTGTAGAGGCCGCACGCTAATGAGCGCTGCCGCCAGCAGGATAATCTGTACGATACGCATCCACGCTCGTCTGGCCTGAAGGCTGGTGATAAAGGCCCAACCAAAGAAAGCGACGCCCAGCAGCGACCACAGACGTAAACCCCAAGCCTCGCCAATAATCCGCTCCAGTAAAAAGACCGGTAACGCGAGGATCACGAAACCAAAAGCGGTTTTAACATGCGCCATCCACGGGCCGCTTTTCGGTAACAGGCGGTTGCCAAACACGGTGACCAGCATTAGCGGCAGACCCATACCTAATGCATACAAATACAGCGTGCCGCCGCCCAGCCACATGTTGCCGCTCTGAGCGATATAAAGCAGAATCGCGCTTAACGGCGCTGTAGTGCAGGGCGAGCAAATTAATCCGGCAATCGCCCCCATAACAAAAACACCGCCGGGCGAGCCGCCTTGCTGACGATTACTCATTAATGTCAGCCGGGTTTGCAGTGAGGAGGGGAGCTGTAGTGTGAACAGGCCAAACATCGACAACGCAAGCAGGGTGAACACGATGGCAAGGCCGATTAACACATAAGGGTGCTGCAGCGCCGCCTGAAACTGTAATCCCGCTGCGGCGACGACCAGACCCAGTGCGGTATAGGTCAGCGCCATCCCTTGTACATAGATAAAAGCCAGCAGCAGTGCGCGCCCCGTCGACAAACGTTGCCTTCCCCCCAGGACAATACCGGAAATCAGCGGATACATGGGTAAAACGCAGGGCGTAAAGGCGATGCCTATGCCGATCAGCAGTGCCCAGAGCGCGGAAAAAGGTAGCTGGGCGGCGGGTTTTGACGTCTCACTCGTCTGGGTGACAGCAGGCGTCGGCGTGGCGTCTATTGCCGCGGCGACTTCACTTAGCGGCACCGTTTTCGTTTCCGGCGGATAACAGAATCCCGCATCGGCGCACCCCTGGTACGTTATCGTTAATGTCGCGCCAGCCGCCGCCTGGTTAACCGTTACCGGAACGTTTAGCCGCTTACGGTAGATTTCGCTTTTTCCGTAGAACTCATCTTCATGCCAGACGCCTGCCGGGAGTTGGACTGCGGCGATATCCGCTTTCGTCGGCGTGATACTGATTTGTTTACGGTAAAGGTAGTAACCCTCTTTTACCTGCCAGGAGAGGGTAAGATCGTGTTGATTTTGCTGAAAATCAAAAACAAACGCCCGGTCGGCAGGGACGAACTGCGAGCGACCCGGCGCGTCGAATAATCCGGCGAAGGCGGATGTGCTGCACAGCAGCAGGATCAGCGTAAAGATGCGTTGAGCCATGAGAGGTAATCAGTATCTCCGTGAGTAACAGGTAAAACCAGAAGTTCAGGCGTTTGATACGGGTGATGAGACTTCAGGCAGTCGATAAGCGCTTGCTGATGTGAAACGGTGGTTTTTAAGATCATTTGAACTTCATACTCCTGCTCCAGTTTGCCTTCCCAGTAGTACAGCGATGTCGCGCCGGGGAGGAGGGTGGCGCAGGCGGCCAGTTTTTCCGCCAGCACTTTGGCGGCCAGATCCTGGGCGGTAGCTTCATCCGGGGCGGTACAAAGCACCACAACGGCCTCGGGGATGGAAATATCCTGACTCTTAACATCAAGCATAAACACCTCGAAAGAACAAAAAGACCCGCAAGTGAACGGTCACTATACAACGGACGAGGGCAGGATGTTAGTCAAAGGGCGGGAGAATGCGGGGCGTGATACGCCCCGCGGGTGAAACACTTACAGCATAAAGCTGCCCAGCAGGAAGCCGAAGCAGACAGCCAGAACGACGCCCAGGGTGCCTGGGATGAAGAACGGGTGGTTAAAGACGAATTTACCGATACGGGTTGTACCGGTGTCATCCATCTGTACCGCCGCAACCAGAGTCGGGTAGGTCGGCAAAATGAACAGGCCGGAAACGGCGGCGAAGGAAGCGACTGCCGTCAGCGGAGAGACGTTCAGCGCCAGCGCCATCGGCATCAGCGCTTTCGCCGTTGCCGCCTGAGAGTAGAGCAGCGCGGAAGCAAAGAAGAAGATGACGGCCAGCAGCCACGGATGCCCTTGGATGACGCTACCCGCAGTGTCTTTGATCCAGTCGATGTTAGCGGATACGAAGGTATCGCCCAGCCACGCCACGCCCAGAATACAGATACAGGCGCTCATCCCTGCTTTAAAGGTACTGGAGTTGAGGATGGCGTCAGTTTCCACTTTACACAGGATGGTGGTCAGCGTTGCGACGCTCAACATGATGATCAAAATAGCGTTGGTGGTGTTCATCAGCGGTTTCTCAACCAGGCCGAGGCTCGGACTGTTGACAATCGCATAAACAACCACGCAGATAACGCCCAGCAGGAACAGCCAGACGGAATTTTTTGCCATCGGTTTGATTTCAATCTGCTTTTCACCACGCAGTTCAATCAGCCCTTCTTCCAGACGTTTGCGGTAAATCGGGTCGTCCGACAGTTTGGAGTTGAACAGCATCGTGACCAGGAAGGACATCACCAGCACCGCCAGCAGCGTAGAGGGGATAACCACGGACAGCAGGTGAATGTAGCTAATGCCATGACCTTCCATAACAGAAGACATATACACCACGGCCGCAGAAATCGGCGAGGCGGTAATCGCAATCTGCGCGGATACCACGGCGGTCGAGAGCGGACGGCAAGGTTTGATTCCCTGCTCCTTCGCGACTTCAGCAATAACCGGCAGCGTTGCCAGGGAAATGTTCCCGGTACCAGCAAAAATAGTCAGGAAATAGGTCACAATCGGTGCGAGGATAGTGATGTATTTCGGGTTCTTACGCAGCAGTTTTTCCGTCTGGTTTACCAAATAATCCAGACCGCCCGCGACCTGCATAGCAGAGATCGCGGCGATAACCGCCATAATGATGGAAATGACATCGAATGGAATTGTCCCTGGCTTCACGCCGATGGCGGCAAGTACCAGAACACCCAGCCCACCTGCGAATCCAATACCGATGCCCCCAAGTCTGGCGCCCAAAAAGATTGCCAGCAAAACAATGATAAGTTCGACAACTATCATATTAGCCTTCCTTGTTGTTTAACAAGTTGATATTAAATTGTTGTTATTTGGTAACTTCTTGTAAGAAAAAAGGCACGTCATCGTGACGTGCCTCTTTGGTACTACCCTGTACGATTACTGTTCGCTTTCATCAGTATAACGTTTAGCTTTATAAGCCGGGTGCATCAAGTTCTGTACGGAGAAAATATCGTCCAGCTCGGCTTCCGTTAACAGGCCGCGCTCCAGCACAACTTCACGTACGCTCTTACCGGTTTCAGCACAGATTTTACCGACGATGTCGCCGTTGTGGTGGCCGATGAACGGGTTGAGGTAAGTGACGATACCGATGGAGTTATAAACGTACCCTTCGCACACTTCTTTATTCGCGGTAATGCCGTTAACGCATTTTTCCAGCAGGTTGTAGCACGCGTTGCTCAGAATGTGGATGGATTCGAACATCGCCTGGCCGATAACCGGTTCCATAACGTTCAACTGCAACTGACCGGCTTCCGCCGCCATCGTAACGGTGGTGTCGTTACCGATGACTTTAAAGCATACCTGGTTTACGACTTCCGGTACAACCGGGTTCACTTTGGCTGGCATGATGGAAGAGCCCGCCTGCAGTTCCGGCAGGTTGATCTCGTTCAGGCCGGCACGAGGACCAGAAGAGAGCAAGCGCAGGTCGTTACAGATTTTGGACATCTTCACTGCCAGACGTTTCAGCGCGCTGTGAACCATAACATACGCGCCACAGTCAGACGTCGCCTCAATCAGATCTTCAGCCGGAACACAGGCGAAACCAGTGACTTCAGCCAGTTTTTTCACCGCCAGCGGAGAGTATTCTTTTGGCGTGTTCAGACCAGTACCGATTGCCGTTGCGCCAAGGTTGACTTCCAGCAGCAGCTCAGCAGTACGCTCGATGCTTTTCACTTCTTCTTTCAGCAGGATGCTGAACGCACGGAATTCTTGACCAAGCGTCATCGGTACGGCGTCCTGCAACTGGGTACGACCCATTTTCAGGATGTCCTGGAATTCAACCGCTTTACGTTCGAAACCTTCACGCAACTGGTTGATGGCATCGATCAGTTTGACGATAGAGGCGTAAACCGCTACACGGAAGCCTGTCGGATAGGCGTCGTTAGTGGATTGACATTTATTCACGTGGTCGTTCGGGTTCAGGTACTGATATTCACCTTTCTGATGACCCATCAGTTCCAGCCCGATGTTGGCCAGCACTTCGTTGGTATTCATGTTGACGGAAGTGCCCGCGCCGCCCTGGTAGACATCTACCGGGAACTGGTCCATGCACTTACCGTTGTTAAGGACTTCATCACATGCGGCAATGATGGCATTCGCCACACTCTTAGGAATGGTTTGCAGCTCTTTGTTGGCCAGCGCCGCCGCTTTTTTTACCATAACCATGCCACGCACAAATTCAGGGATGTCGCTGATTTTGTTATTGCTAATGTAGAAGTTTTCAATCGCTCTCAGAGTGTGAACACCATAGTAGGCTTCAGCTGGAACTTCCCTGGTACCCAACAGATCTTCTTCGATACGAATGTTGTTTGACATGTGAACCTTCTTTTTCAAGCTGCCAATGATTTTTACTTTAAAACACACAGGATATATGTGATTTCGAATGTTTTCTGACCGACGATTATCCCCTCCATCGGCCTGATAAACGAGATCATATGCTGGTTCAGAATTCCTACCGTAATCTGGATCACTTAAAGTGTGGGAATTTACCCCTTATTTATTATTTTGTGAAATAGGTCACCGCTTTAGTATTACTACCTAAAATAGGTGTACAAACCACTTGAAATTTTGCTACGCACCACCATATCGAATCGATGCGAATCGCAACCCCATTCAAATGGTCGTCGCAGACGGCCATGACTTACAGGAGAGTCCTTTGCGCTGGATACCCTTTTTAGCTGTCTTTCTCTATGTTTACATTGAGATTTCTATCTTTATCCAGGTCGCCCATGTGCTTGGCGTCCTGATGACGTTAATCCTGGTGATTTTTACGTCTGTTATCGGTATGTCGCTGGTACGTAACCAGGGTTTTAAAAACTTTTTGCTGATGCAACAAAAAATGGCGGCCGGTGAGAGCCCGGCGGCAGAAATGATTAAGAGTGTATCGCTGATCATCGCTGGCTTACTGCTCCTGTTGCCGGGATTTTTCACCGATTTTCTCGGCCTTCTCCTTTTGTTACCGCCAGTGCAAAAACATTTGACGCTGAAGTTGCTGCCGCATTTACGTTTTTCCCGGATGCCGGGCGGCGGGTTTAGCGCGGGTACTGGCGGTGGCGAAACATTTGACGGCGAGTATCAGCGTAAAGATGACGATCGCGATCGTATTGAACATAAAGACGATCGTCGGGATTAAAGGTAGAGATGCTGGCCGGATAAGTCGCGTGAGGCGTTATCCGGCCAACAGATACGTCTTACGCCATGCGTTTTCGCTTCGGTAAAAACAGCCATAATGCTGCCAGCATGATAATGGCATATAAGCTTTTCCACCCCAGCATTACCAGCAATAACAGGCACAGTAGACAACCCGTCACCGCCAGTGCATAGCAGCGCCCTTTCAATAGTCGACAGCCCGCCAGCATACAAAGCAGATAGAGCATAATAAAAATACCGTTAGCATAGACGATCAGCGCATTGAGGTTAATCTTCAGGGCGTAAACGACCAGGGAACTCACGCAACAACAGGCCAGAATAACGTTTAACGCGTGCAAGGGAAGGCGCCCGGGAGAGAGTTGAGCCAGATAGTGATCGGGCTGATATTGCATTTGCGTCCATATCAGACGCGCAAAACTCTGAGCATACACATTCAGGCTGGCAAAGCAGGTGAGATAACCAATAATGCAGGCTATCCACAACGCCTGGATACCGAAGAGATGAACAATAATAAGCGGTAGCGATGCTGTTGCCGCTATCTTGTCGCTATAGACGCCAAAATGCAGCACCACGGCGGTACAGGTCCAATAAATGGAGCCGGCCAGCATCAGGCCAATGATCAATGCGCGCGGAAAATCACGTTCAGGATTTTTAAATTCAGACGACAAATGCGTAAACGCCTCAATTCCCACAAATCCCCAGAACATGATCGCCAGGGCGGTACACAGCCGGGAAAAGGTGATTTCGTTTGCGGCTGGGAAGGTGATATCCGCAGGTTTAATCGCGCCTTTCCACAGAATGGCGGCAATAAGCGCGATAATTAATCCAGCGATAATGGCTTGCAGGTTGGCGCTGGAGCTGGCGCCGCGCGATCCCATAAACCATAGCAAACCTAGAGTACCCAGCTCCCCAAATAAGAGCTGTTCGCTTTGCCAGCCAAACAGCGCCTGGCCGAAACCCACCGCAATATGCAAGGCTGCGGGAAAACTAACAGGAATGACTGATAAAAACAGCCAACTGATCACCCGTTGCAGACGCGGGCCAAATGCCATCCCGACAAAATGCGCTACGCCGCCAGCGTGTGGAAAATGGCGCCCCAGCACAGCAAAGACAATCGCAATAGGGAAAATCAAAATAATGAGCAGCGGCCATGCCCAAAGGCTGATGTCGCCTGCCGCCAGCGCAGCCAGCTCCGGAAGCGCAAAAACGCCAGTCCCTAATAATGATGTGGTTAACAAGATAACGCCCTGAACCAACCCAAGCTCTTTTTTTAGTTCATTCATCAGCTCATTATCCGGCGGCATTGTAACGTCAGGTGACGACAGACATTTTTAAGCGTATCACACACGCCTTTTCTTATAGCAGGATGTTCTAAACCTTGGGTAAACGTGAGATAAGTAGCGTTTTTACCGCTTTTTTCGCTCAGAAGAATTTTTTTTCATCTCCCCCCTTGAAGGGGCAAAACCCCATCCCCATCTCTCTGGTCACCAGCCGGGAAACCGTTTACGGGCCGGCGTCACCCATAACTGATAATGACTTTCTCAAAGGAGAGCTATCAATGAGTATTCGTCCGTTACATGATCGTGTGATCGTCAAACGTAAAGAAGTTGAGTCCAAATCTGCTGGCGGCATCGTACTGACCGGTTCCGCAGCGGGTAAATCAACTCGTGGCGAAATCATCGCTGTCGGTAAGGGTCGCATCCTGGACAACGGTACTGTACAGCCGCTGGACGTGAAAGTTGGCGACATCGTTATTTTTAACGATGGCTACGGTGTGAAATCTGAAAAGATCGACAATGAAGAAGTGTTGATCATGTCTGAAAGCGACATTCTGGCAATTGTTGAAGCGTAATCCGCGAACGACACTGAACATACGAATTTAAGGGAAAGAGAAAATGGCAGCTAAAGACGTAAAATTCGGTAACGACGCTCGTGTGAAAATGCTGCGCGGCGTAAACGTACTGGCAGATGCAGTGAAAGTAACCCTCGGTCCGAAAGGCCGTAACGTGGTTCTGGATAAATCTTTCGGTGCGCCGACTATCACTAAAGATGGTGTTTCCGTAGCGCGTGAAATCGAACTGGAAGACAAGTTTGAAAACATGGGCGCGCAGATGGTGAAAGAAGTTGCCTCTAAAGCGAACGACGCTGCAGGCGACGGTACCACCACCGCGACCGTACTGGCGCAGTCCATCATTACCGAAGGCCTGAAAGCCGTTGCTGCGGGCATGAACCCGATGGACCTGAAACGTGGTATCGACAAAGCGGTTGCTGCTGCGGTTGAAGAGCTGAAGGCGCTGTCCGTACCGTGCTCCGACTCTAAAGCGATTGCTCAGGTAGGTACTATCTCCGCTAACTCCGACGAAACCGTAGGTAAACTGATCGCGGAAGCGATGGATAAAGTCGGTAAAGAAGGCGTCATCACCGTTGAAGACGGTACCGGTCTGCAGGACGAACTGGACGTGGTTGAAGGTATGCAGTTTGACCGCGGCTACCTGTCTCCTTACTTCATCAACAAGCCGGAAACTGGCGCAGTAGAGCTGGAAAGCCCGTTCATCCTGCTGGCTGATAAGAAAATCTCCAACATCCGCGAAATGCTGCCGGTTCTGGAAGCCGTTGCAAAAGCAGGCAAACCGCTGCTGATCATCGCTGAAGATGTTGAAGGCGAAGCGCTGGCTACCCTGGTTGTTAACACCATGCGTGGCATCGTGAAAGTGGCTGCTGTTAAGGCACCGGGCTTCGGCGATCGTCGTAAGGCGATGCTGCAGGATATCGCTACCCTGACCGGCGGTACCGTAATCTCTGAAGAGATCGGTATGGAGCTGGAAAAAGCAACCCTGGAAGACCTGGGTCAGGCGAAACGTGTTGTGATCAACAAAGACACCACCACCATCATCGATGGCGTGGGTGAAGAAGCTGCCATCCAGGGCCGTGTTGCTCAGATTCGTCAGCAGATTGAAGAAGCGACCTCCGACTACGATCGTGAAAAACTGCAGGAGCGCGTAGCGAAACTGGCAGGCGGCGTTGCGGTTATCAAAGTTGGTGCTGCGACCGAAGTTGAAATGAAAGAGAAGAAAGCCCGCGTTGAAGATGCCCTGCACGCGACCCGTGCTGCGGTAGAAGAAGGCGTGGTTGCTGGTGGTGGCGTTGCGCTGATCCGCGTTGCTTCTAAAATTGCTGACCTGAAAGGCCAGAACGAAGACCAGAACGTGGGTATCAAAGTTGCGCTGCGCGCAATGGAAGCTCCGCTGCGTCAGATCGTACTGAACTGCGGCGAAGAACCGTCTGTTGTCGCTAACACCGTTAAGGGCGGCGACGGCAACTACGGTTACAACGCAGCAACCGAAGAATACGGCAACATGATCGACATGGGTATCCTGGATCCAACCAAAGTTACCCGTTCTGCGCTGCAGTACGCAGCTTCTGTGGCTGGTCTGATGATCACTACCGAGTGCATGGTGACCGACCTGCCGAAAAGCGATGCTCCTGATTTAGGCGCTGCTGGCGGCATGGGTGGTATGGGTGGTATGGGCGGCATGATGTAATTGCCCATACCCTGCATCCTTCAGGCTGCAGATGCGTTGGCTAACCCCAGTCACTTCCTTGAGTAAGTGACTGGGGATTACCGCCTTCCTGCAACCAGAATGATTTGGGTGCTTATCTCCCAGAATTGAGAAACCCCCGGGCAGAAATGACCGGGGGTTTTTCTTTTAGTCATCTTTTTAGTATAAGATTCAGATACGGACAAAACGTCCAGCTCATTGATTATGGGGAATAACATGCACGTGAAATATTTAGCAGGGATCGTTGGCGCCGCGCTGCTGATGGCGGGTTGTAGCTCCAGCAACGAACTCACCGCTGCCGGCCAAAATGTACGCTTTGTCGAAGATAAGCCAGGCGCGGAATGCCAGCTAATTGGTACGGCAACCGGTAAACAGAGTAACTGGTTTTCAGGCCAGCACGGCGAAGAGGGTGGCTCAATGCGTGGCGCAGCGAACGATCTGCGTAATCAGGCAGCCGCGATGGGTGGAAACGTGCTGTATGGCGTAAGTAGTCCGTCGCAGGGCATGTTGTCCAGTTTTGTCCCGACGGCCAGCGAGATGAACGGCCAGGTTTATAAATGTCCGAATTGATATGTCTGAATCGTAACGCCCTCTGAAAGATTCAGAGGGCGATATGGTTAGCGTTTTTCCTGCGATGATGCCATGCGTAGATTATGCAACGCGCGCATGCATTGATCTTGCGTCAGACGCGCTGCTTTACCGGTTCCAAGCGTTCTGACAAAAACCTTACACGGTTTTCCTTCCAGCTTTTTAAGACGCGGGCTGAAATTCAGCAAGCGGCGTGATATCGCTTCAGCTTCTTTAGAGCCTGATTGACTACGGGTCTTAATGATGGTGCCGCAATCATGCGATTGTCCTGCCTCATCCGTATAACGATAAACGAGCGCTAAATAATGGTTATACAGATTATGTTTCCAGTCAGGCTGGTTATAGGTATCGAATTCGATATTACCGTTTTCCAGGCAGTCAGCATCGTATAATGGTAAAAAGTCCAGCATTGAAGAAATACGCAATGCGAGCTCACGCATTTCGGCATTATTAATGGCGTGAATAATAGCCATCACCAGAACTTCAACCTGCCACTCACCGACCTGTAAATCAAGATGGCTACCATTGTGCAGCTTTAACGTAAAGGTTAATACTTTTTCTGTATTATCGCTCAACGCTAAAGATTCAACACGCTGATTAACATCGGCGTTTTCCAGCTCTTCACGGAGTATTGCCGGAATATTCTCATGCATTTTAAGCACATGACTGCTTTTGGCTTTCTGGCGTTTTTCCTGCTCTTGTTCCGGAAGCGAGTGTTGTAAATAAAGCCGGTGTTCAAGGCCGATCAACAAGTCTCGCAGCGCGAGCACAGGAAAGAAAAGCAGTGTTTCTTTATTTCTCAGTGACTTCACCTTAAGCGCCAGCGCGATAAACTTATCATTGTGACGAATAACGCCGGTATTTAGTCCCTTAATCGTTAAGGCCATGTCAATTCTCCACAAATATAAAATAATTAAATGTTTTACTGCAATGTATTTGATATATAAATTGTTTATGCCGTCCTATAAAAAGGAGAACCAGTATAATTCGAAAATGCAGTACACGCTAAGCGAGTCCTAAAACGGACTTTATTGAAAAGAGAGGACCGGAAAGGTGTATTTAACGAAGGTTAGTTTATCCTCAGGGTGAGGAGAATCGCGGGGGAATCTCCTCGTAATATTGCGCGCTAATATTTTTCGTCGTCCCTGACGCGCCCGCGAGGATTAGCACTGCCGAAGCTGTAAATCCAGCGGTGTTTTGCTCGGTTCGCCGCCGATTTCACGCGCCAGTCTTGGCACCATATAGCCGGATACCAGCGTGAGCAGTTCGCGCATGATTTGCCGGGCTTCGTCATCGGTGACCATAAAATGCGCGGCGCCCTGCACTTTATCCAGCACATGCAGGTAATAGGGCATCACGCCAGCGTCAAATAGCGCGTTGCTCAGATTCGCCAGCGTTCGCGCGTTATCATTCACGCCACGCAGCAGGACGCTCTGGTTGAGAAGCGTGACGCCCACGTGGCGCAGTTTCTTCATCGCCAGGCAGAATGCCTCGTCCACTTCATTAGTGTGGTTGATATGGTTCACCAACAAAATTTGCAGACGTGACTGGTCAAAGCGGGCGACCAGTTCGTCAGTAATGCGTGCCGGGATGACGATAGGCAACCGACTGTGGATGCGTAGCCGCTTGACGTGCTTAATGGCTTCCAGTTGCGTGAGCAGCCAGTCCAGCTCATGATCTTTCGCCATCAGCGGATCGCCGCCGGAAAAGATGATCTCATCCAGTTCCGGGTGTGCGGCGATATACTCCAGCGCGACTGTCCAGTTGCGCTTATTGCCTTGATTCTCTGCATACGGGAAGTGACGACGGAAACAGTAGCGGCAATTTACCGCACATCCGCCTTTTACCAGCAATAGCGCCCGGTTTTGGTATTTATGCAATAATCCTGGCACCACGCTGTGTTGCTCTTCCAGCGGGTCGGTGGAGAAACCGGGGGCGACAATAAATTCATCCCGGGACGTCAGCACTTGACGTAAAAGAGGATCGTCAGGGTTGCCCTTCTCCATGCGCGCAATAAAAGCGCGCGGCACGCGGAGGGCAAACAAGCGCCTGGCGTCCTGTCCTGCCCGGAGGTTTTCATCAGCTTCAATCTGTAAAAGATGCAGCAGTTCGTCGGGATTGGTCACAACATCGGCAAGTTGCGCTAACCAATCTTCTCGCAATGGGGTATTTAGGGTTACAATATGCGCCATTTTGTGGCTTAGCTACCAGTTAACAATTTCAGAGGGCCTTATGGCGACTTACTATAGCAACGATTTTCGTTCCGGTCTTAAAATCATGTTGGATGGCGAACCTTATGCGGTTGAATCCAGTGAATTCGTGAAACCGGGTAAAGGCCAGGCGTTTGCCCGCGTTAAGCTGCGCCGTCTGCTGACCGGCACGCGCGTTGAGAAAACCTTCAAATCGACCGATTCCGCAGAAGGCGCGGATGTAGTCGATATGAACCTGACTTACCTGTACAACGACGGTGAGTTCTGGCATTTCATGAACAACGAAACCTTCGAGCAGCTGTCTGCAGATGCCAAGGCTATCGGCGACAACGCAAAATGGCTGTTGGATCAGGCGGAATGCATCGTGACCCTGTGGAACGGTCAGCCTATCTCTGTCACTCCGCCGAACTTTGTTGAACTGGAAATTGTTGATACCGACCCAGGTCTGAAGGGCGATACCGCAGGTACTGGCGGCAAACCAGCCACGCTGTCTACTGGCGCAGTGGTTAAAGTTCCGCTGTTCGTGCAGATTGGCGAAGTGATCAAAGTCGATACCCGTTCCGGCGAATACGTATCCCGCGTAAAATAATTTACGTTATCGGGAAAAATGGTGCAGCGTATGCTGCGCCATCCTATTTTTCGCGCCTCAATGATGAAACGCTTTATCGGTCTTGTCGCGCTGGTTCTTCTTACCAGCACATTATTAACGGCATGTAATACCGCCCGCGGCTTCGGCGAAGATATTCAGCATCTCGGCCACGCCATCTCCCGTGCAGCCAGCTAATCGCTTCTCGTCTTCCTAAAATTAGTCGATCGCCCATCATTTTCTGGGATGTTGTCTATTATTAAGTTGCTATACACAAACAACATTGGCTAGAAAAGGAAGACATTATGGTTAAAAAGACAATTGCAGCGATCTTTTCTGTTTTGGTACTTTCCACTGTATTAACTGCTTGTAATACCACGCGCGGCGTGGGCGAGGACATCTCGGACGGTGGTAGTGCGATCTCTGGCGCTGCAACCAGAGCTCAGCAGTAATCATCAACGGTACGGCATGGCGTCGTACCGTTAATCGATTTTCTCCGGAAGCATAAGAAAGGGAGAATACCGGTTATCCATATGAAGTTTCATACGGATATTACGTTTATAGGTGTAAACCGTTTTCCCGTGAATGCCAAGCGCATACGCAATCTCTTTATTGCTGGTGCCTTCCGTCCACATCGCGAGCACTTTTTCCTCCTGCGGAGAGAGCAATGGCGTGGCGCTTTCCGGCGCTTCCTGCAGTGGATGAGTATGTAGCGCTCCTTTAATTCGTTGTGCAAGCTCATGTAAAGGCGTGTGTTTAGATAACACCGCATGACTGGCATATTGTGGTCTGTACGGCATATTCCCTGACTGTAATAATACCAACGGCGTCATCCTGCAGGCGGCAAAAAATGCATTGATAGGCTGTTCGGGTAAGGCATCGTTGAGAAAACCATATAAATCAGCGATAACCAGGTGGGGCTTCCATTGCAGAATATGTTCTTTCGCCAGTATAAGGTTATTCATCCCGGATACCAGCAGTGAAGAACTGAGCACATCAGTGTGATTAAGCCAGGCCTCCATGCCCGTACGGGTAAAGTGGCATCGGTCTATCACTAAAATTTTCAACATAGTTTTTTGCACCCGGAAGTAGATAAAGCACTTTCTTTCCCAGAAGGCGTTCCATCATAGAGAACTCCTGTGGGCGCTAAATGCGAAAACTACGCGGCTTAAAAGGGCCAATTCCCGCCTTTAGACGGAAAAAAATAAAAAGGTTGAAATTCATTTTCTCTCAGGCAAGAATGGCTTTTCATCCGTATACGTTACAGGACGACCTGTAAACGCTATTCTCACCGGGGACGGCCCCATTAATTATCTGGAGCCTGCTATGTCCTGGATCATTCTATTAATCGCTGGTTTACTTGAAGTGGTATGGGCTGTCGGCCTGAAGTATACCCACGGTTTTTCTCGTCTGACCCCCAGTATTATCACCATTACGGCCATGGTTATCAGTATGGCGTTACTTTCCTGGGCAATGAAAACGCTGCCTGTTGGAACGGCGTACGCCATCTGGACCGGCATCGGCGCCGTTGGGGCGGCAATCACCGGTATCCTTCTGCTGGGCGAGTCTGCCTCACCGGCGCGTTTGCTCAGTCTTGGCTTGATCGTCGCGGGTATCATTGGGCTAAAACTCAGTGCGCATTAATTCGTCGCTGATATTGCTACGAACCTGATTGTTTTACCCAAATTAATTTATTGACGTCAAACCCCTCCCGGGTCGCGACGGCCAGCATTTGCTGTTTTATTTCCTCAGAAAGCGTTGGCGTGCGAGAGAGTATCCACAGATAGTCGCGATCCGGGCCGCACACCAGCGCATGACGGTATTCCCGGTCAAGCGCAATCACGTTATAGCCGCCGTAGAACGGGCCGAAAAAAGAGACCTTGAGCGCGGCGCGGTTTGGACTACCGGTAAAATACGCTTTGCCTTCTGTTTTTTGCCACATTTCCCGATCCGGGTTATAGCCTTTATTGATGACATTAATCCCGCCATCGTCACGCAGACTATAGGTGGCCGTGACTTGTTCCAGTCCACGTTCAAATCGATGATCGAGGCGTGCGATCTCATACCAGGTGCCGAGGTAACGTTTGGCATCAAAGTTATTTACCACGGTAACGCCTTTAGGCGGGGTAGGCGAACTACAGGCGACAACCAAAAATGCCGCAGTAACCGCAGCAACGACGGGCAGCAAGCGCATAGCGTTTTTCCTTCCAGTGTTTTTTCTAAGTGTAGAACCTGGCGGGAAAATGAGAGGCAGGAAAAGAAAAAATGCCCTCTTATCGGGTAGATAAGAGGGCGTCGTGGCAACTTAGAGAGTGATAACGCCAATCGCCGTCACAACGGTCAGGATTGCCGCCAGACCGTAGAAGACCCATTTGCCCGCAGGCACGTGGATTTTCAGGTCATGCATCGCGTGGTGCATACGGTGTAGGCCACACCATAGCGGCAGCACGATCATCAGGAACAGAAAAACGCGACCAATAAAGCTTTGGGCGAACGTCAGTACGCGCTCAAAACTCAGGGCATCGCCCGGAAATAGCCCCAGCGGCAGCATGATGCCAACCAGTAGCACGATCACCGGCGCGATGATCGCGCCCCACATACCGCCTGCGCCAAACAGTCCCCAGAATACGGGTTCATCAGAACGTTTTGGGTTTGGATTAATCATCCGGGACTCCTTACCAGAACAGGGCAACATACAGAATGACTACGGTGACTACCGCAGTGACCACCCAAAGCCCTTTGATGATTGGCTCTGGCCCCATTTTTTCGTCTTTTACAATGATATTGGCCGCCTTCGGCGCCAGTTCAAACCAGGTTTTGGTGTGCAGCAGCGCGGCCGCCAGGGTGATCAGGTTTAAGATCACTACCACCGGGTTTTGTAAAAAGCCGACGAATCCCATCCAGGATTCCGCGCCGTGTTTGAGCGCAAACAGACCGAAAATCAGTTCAATACTGAACCAGACTGCCGGCACCGCTGTGCCTTCGCGCAGCATATAAAAGCGATAAAACGGCAGTTTTTTCCACCAGGTGGACGTCATCGGCCGCACATAGGGTTTGCGTTTAGTCGTCATGTTGCACTCCTTAGCGTGGTTTCAGGGTGGCGATAAGAAAGTCTTTCGAGCTTTCCACTTTACCCTGCTGAATGGCCGCAGCCGGATCGACATGTTTTGGACAGACTTCGGAGCAGTAGCCCACGAAAGTACAGGTCCATACGCCGTTCGGACTGTTCAACTGCGCCATACGCTCCTTCTTACCGTGATCGCGGCTATCTTCGTTATAGCGATGCGCCAGCGTAATCGCAGCCGGTCCGATAAACTCAGGATTCAGACCGAACTGCGGGCACGCGGCGTAGCACAGACCACAGTTGATGCAACCGGAGAACTGGTGATACTTCGCCATTTGCGCCGGGGTCTGGACATTCGGCCCCTGATCTGGCGTGCGAGAGTTGCCAATAATGTACGGTTTAATCGCTTCCAGGCTTTCGATAAAGTGCGTCATATCGACAACCAGATCGCGCTCAATCGGGAAGTTCGCCAGCGCTTCCACCTTCATACCGTTGGTGTAATCGCGCAGGAAGGTTTTACACGCCAGTTTAGGGACGTTGTTGACCATCATGCCGCAGGAGCCGCAGATCGCCATACGGCAGGACCAGCGGTAGCTCAGGTCTGGCGACAGGTTATCTTTGATGTAGCCCAACGCGTCCAGTAGCGATGTTGTTTCATCATAAGGAACTTCATAGAAAGCACTGTGCGGCGCGGTATCGGTTTCCGGGTTATAGCGCACCACCTCAACTTTCAGGTTTTTCATCTCAGCCATTCGCCTTCTCCTTCTTATCGGCTGCTTCCGCTTCACCGCCGTAAACACGTTTGGCTGGCGGCAGGGTGGTGATTTTCACGTCGCTGTATTCCAGACGGGTCGTGCCATCAGCATCGCGGAAGGCGAGGGTGTGCTTGAGGAAGTTCACATCGTCGCGCTCGGTACAGCCTTCATCCAGACGCTGATGCGCGCCGCGGGACTCTTTACGCGCCAGCGCAGAGTGCGCCATACATTCCGCCACGTTCAGACCATGACCCAGTTCAATGGTATACAGCAGGTCAGTGTTGAACACGCTGGAAGTATCGGAGATACGTACGCGTTTGAAACGTTCCTGAAGCTCGGCCAGTTTATCAACGGTTTTCTGCATCAGTTCCGGGGTACGGTAAATACCGCAACCTTCTTCCATAGACAGACCCATCTCATCGCGGATCTTCGACCAGTTTTCGTTGCCTTCCTGGTTCACCAGATTTTTCAGACGCTGTTCAATATCGGCAACCTGGGCGTCGAGCGCGGCGCTATTTGCGGCGCCTGCCGTAGCAGCGCGTTCCATTGCTTGTTCGCCAGCCAGACGACCAAACACCACCAGTTCCGCCAGTGAGTTGGAACCGAGGCGGTTCGCGCCATGCAGGCCAACAGAGGAGCATTCGCCAACGGCAAACAGCCCTTTGACACGGCTTTCACAGTTCTGGTCGGTTTCAATGCCGCCCATGGTGTAGTGCGCGGTTGGACGTACTGGAATCGGTTCTTTAACCGGATCGACGCCGACATAGGCTTTCGCCAGTTCGCAAATGAACGGCAGACGTTCATGCAGTTTCTTCTCGCCGAGATGACGCAGATCGAGGTGAACCACATCGCCGCGCGGCGTGGAGATGGTGTTGCCTTTACGCCATTCGTGCCAGAAAGCCTGGGATACTTTGTCGCGCGGCCCCAGTTCCATATATTTGTTTTTCGGCTCGCCCAGCGGCGTTTCGGGGCCCATGCCGTAGTCTTGCAGGTAACGGTAGCCATTTTTATTGACCAGAATACCGCCTTCGCCGCGGCAACCTTCAGTCATCAGGATACCGGAACCTGGCAGGCCGGTCGGGTGATACTGAACGAATTCCATATCACGCAGCGGAACGCCGTGGCTCAGCGCCATGCCCATCCCGTCGCCGGTGACGATGCCGCCGTTGGTGTTATAGCGGTATACGCGGCCTGCGCCGCCTGTCGCCATGACCACGGCGTTGGCGCGGATTTGCACCAGCGTGCCTTCCATCATGTTCATTGCCACCAGGCCGCGCGCATGGTTGTCATCAACCAGAATATCCAGCACGAAATGTTCGTCAAAGCGCTGGATTTGTGGGAACTGCAGGGAAGTCTGGAACAGGGTATGCAGCATATGGAAGCCGGTTTTATCCGCGGCGAACCAGGTACGCTCGATTTTCATACCACCGAAGCGACGCACGTTAACGCTACCGTCCGGACGGCGGCTCCACGGGCAGCCCCATTGCTCCAGCTGCGTCATCTCAGTGGGACAATGGTGGACAAAGTAATCCACGACATCCTGCTCACACAGCCAGTCTCCGCCTGCTACCGTATCGTGAAAATGGTAGTCAAAGCTGTCATGATCCTGGGCGACAGCGGCTGAACCCCCTTCGGCAGCGACGGTGTGGCTGCGCATCGGGTACACTTTTGAGATCAGTGCGATTTTAGCATTGGGATTCGCCTGTGCGGCAGCAATTGCAGCACGTAATCCCGCGCCACCGGCGCCTATAATGGCAAGATCGGCTTGAAAGGTTTGCACGACATTCCTCCAGATTATTGTAATTTCACCCTCGCGCAGCCAGATAAAGCCTCTGGGTTCTGCGAAGTATGAATGCGTTTCCACTGCTCCTTTATGGGTACAACAGTATAGTCTCAGGGATGTGAGGGAAATTTGACGTGTTCGATTTTTTTAGCGTATCAGAGGGATGAATTATCATTGATTTTGATTAATTTAATTACTAAACCATCTGAAATCACTTTTTTTACCCTCCAGAAGGTGCCCGATACGCCTGCGCAAAATTTGTTTCGCCCGCGCGTTGCGAGTAGACTTCGTGACCTTGTCTTAAACTGGAGAAAGAATCATGAGCGAAACGGCAACCTGGCAGCCGAGCGCGTCCATCCCCAATTTATTAAAACGTGCGGCGATTATGGCGGAAATCCGTCGTTTCTTTGCCGATCGTGGAGTGCTTGAGGTTGAGACGCCCTGCATGAGTCAGGCGACGGTCACAGACATTCATCTGTTCCCGTTCGAAACGCGTTTCGTCGGACCTGGCCATTCCCAGGGGATCAACCTCTATTTAATGACCAGTCCGGAATACCATATGAAACGCCTGCTGGCGGCAGGGTGCGGTCCGGTTTTCCAGCTATGCCGCAGTTTCCGTAATGAAGAGATGGGACGACATCATAATCCGGAATTCACCATGCTGGAGTGGTATCGCCCGCATTACGATATGTACCGCCTGATGAATGAAGTGGATGATTTGCTTCAGCAAGTGCTGGATTGTCAACCTGCGGAAAGTCTCTCCTATCAACAGGCGTTTCAGCGCCATCTGGAGATTGACCCGTTATCAGCAGATAAAACGCAACTGCGTGAGGCGGCGGCAAAGCTTGATTTAAGCAATATCGCCGATACGGAAGAAGACCGTGATACGTTGCTGCAACTGCTGTTCACGATGGGGGTTGAGCCGCATATAGGTAAAGAAAAGCCGACCTTTATTTATCACTTTCCGGCAAGTCAGGCATCGCTGGCACAAATCAGTACCGAGGATCATCGCGTCGCCGAGCGCTTTGAGGTGTACTACAAAGGTATTGAGCTGGCGAATGGTTTCCACGAACTGACGGACGCACGTGAGCAACAACAGCGCTTTGAACAGGACAATCGTAAGCGCGCCGCTCGCGGTCTGCCGCAGCAGCCGATTGACCAAAATCTACTGGATGCGCTGGCCGCCGGTCTACCGGATTGTTCCGGCGTGGCGCTGGGTGTTGATCGTCTGGTGATGCTGGCGCTGGGAGCAGAAAGCCTGGCGGACGTGATTGCTTTTACGGTCGATCGGGCGTAAATCTGAAATTCACTCTTTCGCGAGATAAAATGGCGCAATAAGCGCCATTTTGTAGCATATTTTTTCAATTATCCTCTATTTGCCACAACATAAGGCTGGAACTTTGATGCCATTTAGGTATCAATCCTGTGTTGATTTTTTTATCGCTGACCTTTGTAAAAAAGAAGGCGGCGTCAATCGGTGAGCGGCGTCTGGCAAACGCGCTCGAGAGTAAGGGATGGTTGAATGACCCACACGATAAAAAAGATGAGCCTTATTGGGCTTATCCTGATGATTTTTACTTCTGTTTTTGGTTTTGCGAATAGCCCGTCGGCGTTTTATTTAATGGGGTATAGCGCAATCCCGTGGTATATATTTTCTGCCTTGCTGTTTTTTATTCCATTCGCCTTAATGATGGCTGAAATGGGTTCCGCTTATCGCAAAGAAGAGGGCGGGATCTATTCGTGGATGAATAATAGCGTGGGGCCACGTTACGCGTTTATTGGCACGTTTATGTGGTTTTCATCGTATGTCATATGGATGGTAAGTACGGCGGCAAAAATTTGGGTACCGTTTTCTACTTTTGTTTTTGGCGCCGATATGACGCAGCACTGGCGTATTGCAGGGCTTGAGCCTACGCAGGTTGTCGGGCTGCTCGCCGTTGGCTGGATGATCCTGGTGACGTGTGTCGCCGCCAGAGGGATCAATAAAATTGCGCGAATTACGGCGGTCGGAGGTATTGCCGTAATGTGTCTTAATTTAGTTTTATTGTTAGTGAGTGTCGCTATTTTGTTATTAAATGGTGGGCATTTTGCACAAGAGATTAATTTTACCTCGTCACCGAATCCGGGTTATCACTCCGGCCTGGCAATGTTGTCATTTGTGGTATTTGCTATTTTTGCTTACGGCGGTATTGAGGCTGTCGGCGGACTGGTGGATAAAACCGAGAAACCGGAAAAGAATTTTGCGAAAGGTATTGTTTTCGCGGCCATTGTGATTTCAATTGGTTATTCTTTGGCGATCTTTTTATGGGGCGTCAGCACTAACTGGCAACAGATATTAAGTAATAGCGCCGTTAACTTAGGGAATATCACCTACATTCTGATGTCGAGTTTAGGCACGACATTAGGTAACGCGTTAAACCTTTCTCCGGAAGCTGCGATGACGGTGGGCGTCTGGTTTGCGCGTATCACCGGCCTTTCTATGTTTCTGGCTTATACCGGCGCGTTTTTTACGTTGAGCTATTCACCGCTGAAAGCCATTATTCAGGGGACGCCAAAAGCGTTGTGGCCCGCGCCGATGACAACACTGAACGCTAACGGTATGCCGGCGACCGCTATGTGGCTACAGTGCGTGCTGGTGAGTCTGTTTATTTTGCTGGTTTCTTTTGGCGGTGACACCGCATCGGCGTTTTATAACAAACTCACGCTGATGGCGAACGTCTCAATGACCTTGCCATACCTGTTCCTTGCGCTGGCATTTCCCTTCTTTAAAGCGCGTCAGGATCTGGAGCGGCCATTTGTTCTCTTTAAAACCAAAGCCTCTACCCTGGTCGCGACGGGTGTTGTGGTGCTGGTGGTGACGTTTGCCAACGTCTTTACCATCATCCAGCCAGTGATTGAAGCTGGGGACTGGGACAGCGCCTTGTGGATGATCGGCGGCCCGATCTTCTTCTCGTTGCTGGCGATGGCGATTTATCAGAATTACAGTAGCCGCATGAGCGCTGATCCGGAGTGGGCGGCGGAGTAATCTTTGTCCGGATAGCGTTAGCTCATCGGCTTTATGAAAAGGATATTTATAATGAGTCCGAAAATGTTTGCATTGTGCGCTATCTGGATTTTACTGGCTATCCCACTCATCGCTGTATTTTCAGTCCTGGATAAAGAGTGGATGATTGGCGAGAGTGGGATAAACAACATTTGTGATGTGATGAGAACTGTCGAAAATGATGATTCCAGAGGTTTTGGCGCGATGATGACGCTGCCCCTGTTTTTCCCATTTTTTTACGTTACTGTGTATAAGAAAATACGTAGTTGGTTTTTGTACTGTGTCGCGTTGGTGATATTTGCTTACTGGTCCTGGCAATTCTTCCTGCGCTATCAGTTTTGTGTGTGATCTATGCTAAAAGACCTGATAAGCCTATGTCATCGAGTCTTTTAGCGTCATCCGGCACCATTGCGTTTACAAACTGCCCGCCGGGCGGCTGGTTTTACCCGCTGACGTTAACGTTCTCCCCGTTTGTTTACCTCCGAGACTCTCCAGACGCATCTGGAACGGCGGGAACGGCATATCAATACCGTGCTCGCGGAAGCCCGCCAGAATCAATTGGTGGATCTCATGGCGTAATGGCATACGGTGTCCCATTTCCGCGGCATAGATACGCAGTTCGAAAATCTGAATACCCTGCTGGAGATCCACCAGAAAGATTTCAGGCGGCGGGTTGTCCAGCACCAAAGAACAGCGCTGCGCCGCCGTCAGCAGAATTTGCGTCACCTCTTCGCTATTGGCATCCGCTGGCGCCGGGATGGTTAACACCACGCGCGTAACGGAGTCAGACAGCGACCAGTTGATAAACTGTTCGGTGATAAAGGCTTTATTCGGCACGATAATCTCTTTACGATCCCAGTCACTGATGGTGGTGGCGCGGGTATTGATTTTGGTCACGCTGCCGGTGAGATCGCGAATGGTCACCGTATCGCCGATACGAATCGGCTTTTCAAACAAAATAATCAGGCCGGAGATAAAGTTAGCGAAAATTTCTTGCAGGCCAAAACCAAGCCCAACGCCGAGCGCGGCCACCAGCCATTGTAGCTTCGACCACTCAATGCCGATCATCGAGAAACCGACCAGTCCGCCAATCAGCATTAACAGATATTTGGTGATGGTCGTGATGGCGTAACCGGTACCAGGCGTTAAATCGAGATGCTGTAATAACGCCAGTTCCAGCAGCGCAGGCAGATTACGCACCAACTGCGTGGTGATGATAAAGACCAGAATCGCAATGAGCACCGCCCCGAGGGTAATCGGCTCCAGACTTTCCACGCCTTGCACCGTAGAGGTGACATCCCACAGCGAAATATTCTCCAGGAAGCCGAATGCCGAGTGGATTTCCGACCACAGTACAATTACCGATAGCAGGGCGATAAGCATCAGAATTGAGCGGACCAGACGCAGCGACTGAGCGCTAATAGCGTCAAGATCGATTTCACTTTCATCGATGTCGACCGCGCCTTCCAGGCTGGAGGAGTGCGCCGGTTCTTCTTCGCCGCGCGCGCGCTGCGCCAGCATTTCCGCCCGACGATGTTTGGCGCGGTCAAAAGCCAGTCGGCGTCGTTGGATCAGCATCCAGCGGCGAATGACGTGATAGATGACCAGCAACAGGAACCAGATGGCGACCGAGGTTTCCAGTCTCGCCAGTAGCGCCTGCGCCGTGGCCAGATAACCCACCGCCGCCGCCAGAATCGCGATAAGCGGCGCGCCCATCAGCATATTCCACAGCAGGCTGTTGACCATGTTGTCGCCGTTGCCTTCTTTATCAAGATAGAGCGGGATGCCCGCTTTTTTCAGACTCAGCGTGACCAGCGCCAGCGCGCCGCATATCAGGATGAAGCAAAGGCGGCCCAACGAGCCGGAAAACTCCCGATCGTTAAGATTATCAAACATGATCACTGCCATGATGAGCGGCACGATCAGCCCAATGCTCATCAGGTAGTAGCGCATCGCTTTCGCTACCCGGTTTCGCGGCCAGCCGAAATGCGCCACAAACAGACCATTAGGACGGGCAAAAGCGGCGCAAATCATGACTACCCACAACAGCGGTACTGTCGCCGTCACGCCATCACCGATGGCGACGGCCAGCGGATACGGCCAGGCTTCCTGTAGACCATAGCCGAGCGTCGCCCACAAGACCGGCAGCGGCGAGGCGACCAGAATCGACCAGAACACCGTTCGCAGCGTCAGCGAGAAGTGATCTTGAGTGACTTTCCCGACGCGCGAGGCCGAGCGCTCAAGGAACCGGTTGAAGTGTTGACGTGAATAGAGGCTAAACCCGACCAGCGCCAGCGCGCCGAATAACGGCAGTAGCGTCTCTTTGCTGGTCAGCATCATGATGCTGGCTTTACCTAACTGATTAAACGTATCTAATGAGATAAGCCGGCGTAAATCCTGAACCAAATCAACAGGCCAGGAGAGCGATAGCGGGCTAACGTCAGCGGTCCAGAACAGATAACGGTGGGTCGCTTCATTAACCTCTTTAAGCGCATCCTCCAGTTGGCTGTTGGAGACTTTCAGTTTGGTCAGCTCCAGGATCAGCGTATCGCCGCCCTGTAACAACGAGTTGAGCAGCTCGCGCTGAGTGCGAAGCTGGGCGTCAAGAATCTGGTTTTGCTCGGCGGTCAGCGGCTGTCCATTGGCCTGACGTATTTGCCGTAGCTGCGGCTGCTTATTGAGTAACTCTTCATAGCGCATACGGTGGACGCGTAGCTGCGCCATTTCCGTATCAAGCTGCTGCGGCTTAGGCATCTCTGGCAGACGGGCGACCTGCGCGCGCAGCGCTTCGCCAAGCATGTTGGACACGCCAAGCCATTGCGACTGCTCCCGCAGCGTATTGAGCGCCTGGCGCACCTGTAACGTTTGGCTGGTGGCCTGTCGCTGCTGCGAGGCGACCAGATCCATCCGCTGCGCTTGTTGATTAAGCGCCTGTGACAGCTCGCGGTTGACTTTAAATTGTTCTACGATGCCTTCCGGCAAACCGGCGCTGTTTTCCGCCAGCAGCTCAGTGCTTTCCAGCGCGCGTTCCGCTTCACGTTGGCGCAGGCTGTTGAGCTGATTGCGCAGCGCCTGAAGATACGCATCCAATTGCTGACTCTGTTTTTCCGCCAGCTCGGAACGCAGACGAGCCAGTTCCTGACGGTTGTTGGCGGACAGTTGCGCCAACTCCAGTTCGTCGACTAACGCTTTTAGTTTGGCGGACTCCGCCTGCATACTGAGACTTTGCGCCTGGCTAAGCGCGGCACTTCCGCCTGCGGCGCCGAGCCGTCGCTCAATCTCATTAAGCTGGCGGCGGGCGTCGTTTTGCTGTTGGGGAAGCTGGCTGAGCGAGTCGGCGATCTCCCTGACGCGCTCCTGCTCCTGTTGCGCCTCGCGGGTTTTATCCAGTAGCTGGCTGCTAACCTGCAAGATCTCCTGATTTAACGCTTCGGTGGACATCTCTGGCGGTACGCTGCGAGGTTCATCGCGCAGATTATTCAACTGGGCGCGCAAGGTGGCGGATAGCTTAGGGAAATTATCAATAACGTGTTGATATTGTTTCGCGCGCTCAAGCGAGCCTTTTCGCTCTTCAAGCGCGTTTAACGCAGTCTGGAGCGCCTCAACGGCTTCCGGCTGAGCGGGCTTCGCCGCTTTTGCCTGCTCCAGTTCCTGCGTGATTTGTTTGGCGTCGGGGGCCGTTGCGGCGAAGGCCCCCGTGCTGAGGCACCAGGCCATCAGAAAAGCGATAATCAGGCGCACGTCAGCATTCTCTCTTGATTAGGTGTCGTCTTTTTTATTGTCAACCAGCGGGCTGGCGTCGTGTTCAGCTTTAATTTCTTCTGCCGGCAGCGGAGCAGGTTCCACCTCCGGCGCGACGAATGTTTCGGTCGACGTCGCCAGCGGTTGGCCAATTTTGGTAACGGACAGGCTTGCCAGCGACGCGATCAGATTCACTTTCCCCGGCGCAAATAAGTTGATAACCGTGGAACCCAGTTTAAAGCGCCCCATCTCCTGGCCTTTCAACAAGGCGACAGACCCTTCATGTTCGCCTTCTGGCCAGGTCCAGCGCTTGATGATGCCTTCGCGCGGCGGGGTAATGGTCCCCGCCCAGACGGTTTCGATACTGCCGACAATAGTTGCGCCGACCAGAATCTGCGCCATAGGGCCGAACTCGGTATCAAACAGACAGATAACGCGCTCGTTGCGGGCAAACAGGTTGGGGACGTTTTGCGCGGTCAGATGGTTAACGGAGAACAGATCGCCCGGTACGTAGATCATTTCGCGCAGGATGCCGTTGCATGGCATATGCACGCGATGGTAGTCGCGAGGGGAGAGGTAAGTGGTCACAAACGTGCCGTTGCGGAACTTATCCGCCATCAGGTAGTTACCCGCCAGCAACGCTTCAAGGCTGTAATTATGGCCTTTGGCCTGCAAAATTTTATCTTCTTCGATACGACCCAACTGGCTTATCACGCCGTCGGCAGGCATAACCAGGATGTTAGGATCGGTATTGAGCGGACGCACGTCATCACGCAGCGGACGAACAAAGAAATCATTGAACGTACGATAGCTGGCGGTATCCGGTTTTTGCGCCTCGGTCATATCGACTTTGTAATACTTTACGAAGAGATCGATAACCAGTTTTGTCAGCCATCCTGCTCGTTTGCTTGCGCCCCAGCCCGCCAGGCGAGTGAGCCATAGTTTCGGCAGAATGTATTGTAGCGAAAGTTTAAATGAGTTTAACAAGGTAGCCTCCAGGCCATTGTTGTTCCTGAACCGGCAGTTATACCGGTATCCTGAAAAAAGGGGACGATTCTAACGACGCCTAGCGTATCTGTCAGTCGTCCGTATCAGAAAAGTTTTTACGCGTTTTTACCTGCGCCATACTTTCAAGAATTCGGTGATAATTTTCGAAACGGGTTTCCGCAATAGCGCCGTTCTCTACCGCCTCGCGAATGGCGCAGCCTGGATCGGCGTCATGCTTGCAGTCCCGGTATTTACAATGTCCCAAATAGTCATGAAATTCGACAAAGCCCTGGGTGATTTGTTCCGGCTCCAGATGCCATAAGCCGAACTCGCGCACGCCGGGGGAATCAATGACATCGCCGCCATGCGGGAAATGATACAGACGAGCAGCGGTAGTGGTATGTTGACCCAGACCGGAGACATTCGACACATCGTTCGTCAGAATCTCGTTCTGTAAGCCGAGCAGAGCGTTTAGCAGACTGGATTTTCCGACGCCGGACTGCCCGGCAAAAATACTGATGCGACCGGTTAACGCTTCTTCCAGCGGTTTCAGACCATCCTGCGTATGGCTGGAGACCATCAGCACGCGATAGCCGATATTGCGGTAGATATTCATCTGCTCATTAACGAAGTCCATACCTTCGTCGTCCAGCAGATCAATTTTATTGAGTACGATAAGCGGCTCAACTTGTAGGGTTTCACAGCCGACCAGATAGCGATCGATGATATTCAGCGACAGCTCCGGCAAAATCGCGGAGACAATAACGATTTGGTCAATGTTGGCGGCAATAGGCTTCACGCCGTCGTAGAAGTCCGGGCGCGTCAATACCGAGGTGCGCTCATGCACCGCTTCAACGATGCCTTTTACGTTGACGCCCTCTGCGGCGGCTTTGCCCGGACGCCAGACGACGCGATCGCCCGTCACCAGCGAACGGATAGTGCGGCGGATATTGCAACGGTGAACCTCGCCGTCAGCAGACTCCACATCGGCATGCATACCAAAACGGCTAATGACGATACCTTCTGCAGGCTCGCCAAACAGGTTGTCATCGTAGTCGGCTTTCTCCGCGGACGTTTTTAAACGACGCTGGTGATTGGCGTTCACACGGCGCTGCTGGCCTTTGGAGAGTTTATTTTTGCTCAATCGTACTGGCTCCTGGTCGCCCATAGTGGGCAAAACATCTATGATACACGCAATTGTAGATGAATATAGTCACAGTGAATGTGACCTCTGAAGGGTGGAAAATAGCATGAGTGCCGATGAAAACAACCTGATTTGGATCGATCTGGAGATGACAGGTCTGGACCCCGAGCGCGATCGCATTATTGAGATAGCCACGCTAGTGACGGATGCCAGCCTGAATATTCTGGCGGAAGGGCCGACGATTGCGGTACATCAATCCGATGCGCAACTGGCGTTAATGGATGACTGGAACGTGCGCACCCATACCGGTAGCGGCCTGGTAGATCGCGTTAAGGCAAGTACGATGGGCGAACGAGACGCTGAACTGGCGACGATTGAATTTCTGAAAACGTGGGTGCCTGCGGGTAAGTCGCCGATTTGCGGTAACAGCATCGGTCAGGATCGTCGTTTTCTGTTTAAATATATGCCGGAACTGGAGGCCTACTTCCACTATCGCTATCTGGATGTCAGTACGCTCAAGGAACTGGCGCGCCGCTGGAAGCCGGAGATTCTAACCGGCTTTACCAAGCAGGGCACGCACCAGGCGATGGATGATATTCGCGAGTCGGTGGCGGAGCTGGCTTACTACCGCGAGCATTTCATTAAGCTGTGAGGCGTAACATGCCGGATGGCAACGCCAGAGCGTCTCATCCGGCAGCTCTCCCGCCACTGAATTACTGCGTAAACCATTTCTCCTGCATTTGTGCATATTCCGGCGATGCTTTCACCTTGTCGAGCGCGGCATTAATTTCTTGCAATAGCGCGTCGTTGCCTTTGCGTACCGCAATGCCTAACCCTTTTCCGTAGTAGTCAGGATCGCTGGCGCGTTCATCCATGATGGCGTAATCCGGATTGTTTTTTAGCCACTTACCAATCGCGGCGACATCGCCAAACACGCCCTCAAGACGGTTGTTTTTCAGATCGGTAAAGGCGTTTAGATAGCTGTCATAGGCGACAGGCGTGATGGCTTGTTGTTTATCCTGCAAATAGCGCTGATGCGTTGTACCGTTTTCCAGACCGACTTTTTTGCCTTTCAGATCGGCAAAAGTGTGATAAGCCCCTTTACGCGTGACGACTACCGCCGATAAACCTTCGTAATAGGGTTGGCTAAAGGAGACCTGCTGCTCACGTTTGGGCGTCATATCCATACCGGCGATCACCGCATCAAACTTTTTGAAGCGTAGGCTGGGGATCAGACTATCAAAGCTCTGGTTAGTGAATGAGCACTCCGCTTGCATCTCTTTGCAGACCGCGTTGGCGACATCAATATCGAAACCAACAATTTTATTATCGGCATCGACAAACTCATAGGGCGCATAGGTGGCGGAGGTGCCAAAATGTAATGTTCTGGCGGAAACGGAAGCGGCGTGAACGGAGAGGCTGGCTAACAGCATGACAATAAGTTTTTTTTTCATCTTGATCCCTGATATCAATTGGATGTTGTGGTCACCGTGCTATTCTTTTTTTGGCGCAGGGTGCTATTCTGATTCTGTGCCTTTAGGCGTGGCGTGAAAAGTTTTTTGTTGCATAGCGCACGCTTTGCTCGTTTTTTGTCTTGTTTGGTGATTTAATCAGCATTCAAACAAAAATCGCGAAAAAATGCGTTCAGGGGCTTGCAGCTAAATGGATTTCTCGTATAATGCGCCTCCCGTAACGACGCAGAAATGCGAATTACGACAGCAACAAATTTGCGGGAATAGCTCAGTTGGTAGAGCACGACCTTGCCAAGGTCGGGGTCGCGAGTTCGAGTCTCGTTTCCCGCTCCAAAATTTGAAAGTACTTGTTAAGTACAGACCACCAATCGCAGGATTTCGAATTGCGACAAGGCGGCAACTGAATGAGTCCTCAGGAGCTTACTGAAGTAAGTGACTGAGGCGAGTGAAGGCAGCCAACGCAGTAGCGGTTCGAAAGACGAAGATTATGCGGGAATAGCTCAGTTGGTAGAGCACGACCTTGCCAAGGTCGGGGTCGCGAGTTCGAGTCTCGTTTCCCGCTCCAAAATTTGAAAGTGCTTGTTAAGCACAGACCACCAATCGCAGGATTTCGAATTGCGACAAGGCGGCAACTGAATGAGTCCTCAGGAGCTTACTGAAGTAAGTGACTCAGGCGAGTGAAGGCAGCCAACACAGTAGCGGTTCGAAAGACGAAGATTATGCGGGAATAGCTCAGTTGGTAGAGCACGACCTTGCCAAGGTCGGGGTCGCGAGTTCGAGTCTCGTTTCCCGCTCCAATTCTTATCTACAGTAAAATTATCCACAACGAATATCGCGTTGGGGCACGTTTTGTTCCGCTTTCGTCAGATCCTTGTAAACAGACTTATCCACAGGGCGGCCCATTACTCCTGGAATGCAAAAAATTATACCTGACGCGTAGAATTTTTATAATTTACTGAAAAATATAGAAAAAATAAGATTTCAAAACGTTAGCGTTATTGACTATTCCTTTTTTCCCTCTTGAATCGCAATGTGTTTTTATTTTTATACACAGCCTGTGAATAATTCAGGCATCGCGCACCAGCCCTTTTTCAATCACCCTGACCAGGCGCTGTTTTTTCGGTAGCTGCACTTCAATGATGCAGGCGTTGCGCTTTTCAATTTGTTGCGCAATCGCCCATTCGATATGCTCATCAAGAAGTGGATGCTCACCCTTGCGGCTTTCCAGCGCCGTAATGACGGCATTACTCCACGGCGCATTCCCCAGCGCGACGGCAACATTGCGCAGCCAGCGTAAATGACCAATGCGCCGAATCGCAGAACCTTCAGTGACTTTCAGAAACTGCGCTTCGCTCCAGCTAAACAACTCAACCAAATCTGGGTTATGCAGCGCCTTGCGTGGGCTAAAATCTGCTTCGTCGGTCAACTGAGAGTAACGATTCCACGGACAGATAAGCTGGCAGTCATCGCAGCCGTAAATACGGTTACCTATCAGTGGGCGAAATGCTTCCGGAATAGCGCCTTCCAGCTCAATGGTGAGATAAGAAATACAGCGCCGCGCGTCCACCGTATACGGTTCGACAATCGCCCCGGTCGGGCAAATGGTCATACAGGCGACGCATTTGCCGCAACCTTCCTCGACCGGCTGGTCGACCGGCAGCGGTAAATCAATCAGCAATTCCCCCAGGAAAAAGAATGAGCCGGCCTCCCGATTAAGGATAAGTGAGTGCTTACCCGTCCAGCCAAGTCCGGCTTTTTCCGCTAATGGGCGTTCAAGAATAGGCGCAGAGTCGACAAACGGTCTAAAATTCAGCGAACCGCAGTACTGCTGGATCTGCTCGCCCAGTTTTTTAAGACGACTGCGTAACAGCTTGTGATAATCACGCCCCAGCGCATATCGGCTAACGTAGCCCAGCGTGGGATCCTTCAACGTACTGGCAAACGCGGCGTTGGCGGGCAGATAGTTCATGCGCACGCTGATGACACGTAGCGTACCGGGTAAGAGTTCATGAGGCCGGGCGCGCATCATACCGTGGCGCGCCATCCATGCCATCTCGCCGTGGTATTGTTTGTCCAGCCACGCCTGCAGCGCAGGTTCGGATGCGCGCAGATCGGTATCAGTAATACCGACCTGCTGAAAGCCCAGCTCCAGCCCCCACTGCTTAATATTTTGTGCTAACTGATTGAGATCGAGGGGCTTTGACATGATGGACCATAACATGAAGAAAAACCCTGTAAGTATACCACACTCCATTTGGCCCGCCGATGACATCAAACGGCTGGAACGCGATGCGGCGGATGCCTTCGGACTCACACTCTATGAATTGATGCTGCGCGCTGGCGACGCGGCATTTCGGGTAGCCCGTGACAGTTACCCTGACGCCCGACACTGGCTGGTGTTGTGTGGTCATGGCAACAACGGCGGCGATGGTTACGTTGTGGCGCGACTAGCGCAAGCGGCGGGCATTAGCGTAACGTTGCTGGCGCAGGAGAGCGACAAACCGTTGCCTGAAGAAGCGGCGCAGGCGCGCGATGCCTGGCTGAATGCTGGCGGCATTATCCATGCTGCCGATATTATCTGGCCGGAAGCGACGGATCTGATTATCGACGCGCTGCTTGGCACCGGCATAGCCCAGGCGCCGCGCGCCCCGGTAGCCCGTCTGATTGAACAGGCGAACGCCCATCCTGCGCCGGTTGTCGCCGTCGATATCCCGTCAGGCCTGCTGGCGCAAACGGGCGCCACGCCTGGCGCGGTGATAAGCGCCGCGCATACGGTCACGTTTATCGCCCTGAAACCAGGCCTGCTGACCGGCAAAGCGCGTGACGTTACCGGCATACTGCATTATGACGCGTTGGGACTGGAAGGCTGGCTGGCAAGCCAGACGCCGCCGCTCCGGCGTTTTGACGCGACGCAGTTGGGGCAATGGTTAACGCCGCGTCGACCGACCTCGCATAAGGGCGATCATGGTCGTCTGGCGATCATCGGCGGCGACCAGGGAACAGCGGGCGCAATTCGGATGGCTGGCGAGGCGGCGCTGCGTACGGGGGCTGGGTTGGTCAGAGTACTGACCCGCGGTGAAAACATTGCGCCGTTGCTGACGGCCCGCCCGGAACTGATGGTACATGAACTCACGCCTCAGTCGCTGGAAGAGAGCCTGACCTGGGCTGACGTTGTGGTGATCGGCCCGGGGCTTGGGCAGCAGGAATGGGGCAAAAAAGCCTTACAGAAAGTAGAAAACGTCCGTAAGCCTATGCTGTGGGATGCGGATGCGTTGAACCTACTGGCAATCAATCCTGATAAACGTCACAATCGCGTGATTACGCCGCATCCGGGAGAGGCTGCCCGCCTGTTAGGATGTTCTGTGGCAGAAATTGAAAGTGATCGCTTACTTTCAGCGCAGCGTCTGGTAAAACGGTACGGAGGCGTGGTCGTGTTAAAAGGCGCAGGAACGATTATCGCCGCTGAACACCACCCTCTGGCTATCATTGACGCTGGTAATGCGGGGATGGCGAGCGGCGGGATGGGCGATGTCCTGTCCGGCATCATCGGCGCATTGCTCGGACAGAAGTTTACCCCGTATGATGCGGCATGTGTGGGATGTGTGGCTCACGGCGCGGCGGCGGACTTACTGGCAGCGCGTTATGGCGCTCGCGGCATGTTGGCGACCGATCTTTTTACTACGCTGCGGCGTATTGTTAACCCTGATGTGATTGACGTAAACCATGATGAATCGAGTAATTCCGCTACCTGACGAACAGGCGACGCTAGACCTGGGGCAACGGGTAGCCAACGCCTGCGATGGCGCGACCGTTATTTATCTGTATGGCGATTTAGGTGCCGGTAAAACGACGTTTAGCCGGGGATTTTTACAGGCGTTAGGCCATAACGGTAATGTAAAAAGCCCCACCTATACGCTGGTAGAGCCTTATGCGATTGATAACATGATGGTATATCACTTCGACTTATACCGTCTTGCGGACCCGGAGGAGCTGGAGTTTATGGGCATTCGCGATTATTTCGCCAACGACGCCATTTGTCTGGTGGAGTGGCCGCAACAAGGTAAAGGCGTTCTCCCCGACCCGGACGTCGAAATCCATATTGATTACCAGGCGCAGGGGCGTGAGGCTCGCGTAAGCGCGGTATCCTCATCGGGTCATTCGTTACTGGCGCGTTTAGCCGATTAGCTATAAAGGTGGCGGGATGATTTATCGCATCAAAAATGCCGTAATAGCAGCCTTAATCCTGCTGTGCGCGCAGGCGGGCGCCGCCAGTCTCTCTGATATTCAGGTGTCCAACGGCGAGCAGCAGGCGCGCATTACGCTGAGTTTTATCGGCGAGCCGGAATATGCTTACTCACAGGACGGTAAACGGACCGTGGCGCTGGATATCAGGCAGACCGGCGTGATTCAGGGGCTGCCGCTTCAGTTTAGCGGTAACAATCTGGTAAAAACGATCCGTGCCGGAACGCCGAAAGATGCGCAATCTTTACGGTTGCTTGTCGATCTGACGGAAAATGGTAAAACCGAGGCTGTGAAGCGGCAAAACGGCGGCAACTATACGGTCATTTTCACCATTAATGCCGATGTTCCGCCGCCGCCACCGCCTGTCGTCGCGAAACGGGTTGAAAGCGCGCCCCGTCCGACGGAGCCTGCCCGTAATCCGTTTAAATCTTCTGATGATCGCCTGACCGGCGTAACCAGCAGCAATACCGTTACGCGGCCTGCGGCGCGCGCGTCGGCAGGCGCTGGCGATAAAGTGGTGATTGCTATTGATGCCGGACATGGAGGCCAGGACCCCGGCGCGATAGGCCCGGGCGGTACGCGCGAGAAAAATGTCACCATCGCCATCGCGCGTAAGTTACGCACATTGCTGAATAACGATCCGATGTTTAAAGGCGTGCTGACGCGTGACGGCGACTATTTTATTTCGGTGATGGGGCGGTCTGACGTGGCGCGTAAGCAAAACGCCAACTTCCTTGTCTCTATTCATGCGGATGCCGCGCCAAATCGCGACGCCACCGGCGCCTCCGTCTGGGTATTGTCCAATCGTCGCGCGAACAGCGAAATGGCAAACTGGCTTGAGCAGCATGAGAAGCAATCCGAACTGTTAGGCGGCGCTGGCGATGTGCTGGCGAACAGTCAGTCAGACCCTTACCTGAGCCAGGCGGTACTGGATTTGCAATTCGGTCATTCGCAGCGGGTAGGGTATGATGTGGCGACGAACGTGCTAAGCCAACTGGATGGTGTGGGGTCGTTGCATAAACGTCGCCCGGAACACGCGAGCCTGGGCGTGTTGCGTTCGCCGGATATCCCGTCCATTTTGGTGGAGACGGGCTTTATCAGTAATCACGGCGAAGAGCGATTGCTGGCGAGCGACCGCTATCAGCAGCAGATTGCTGACGCTATATACCGGGGGTTGCGTAAGTACTTTGCAGCGCATCCGATCCAGTCTGCGCCGCAGGGCGGCCCAGGCCAGACGGCCAGTACCAACCAGCCTGGCGCCATAACCGCCGCGAATTAAGGAGATTTCATGCCGATTCAGGTTCTGCCGCCGCAGCTCGCGAACCAAATCGCCGCTGGCGAAGTGGTGGAACGCCCTGCGTCGGTTGTTAAAGAGCTGGTAGAGAATAGTCTGGATGCAGGCGCTACCCGCGTTGATATTGATATCGAGCGTGGCGGCGCGAAGCTTATTCGTATTCGCGACAATGGCTGCGGCATTAAAAAAGAGGAGCTGGCGCTGGCGCTGGCCCGTCATGCCACCAGTAAAATCGCCTCGCTTGACGATCTGGAAGCGATTATCAGTCTGGGATTTCGCGGCGAAGCGCTGGCCAGTATCAGTTCGGTCTCGCGTTTGACGCTAACGTCGCGCACGGCGGAGCAGGCGGAAGCCTGGCAGGCGTATGCGGAAGGGCGTGACATGGACGTGACGGTAAAACCCGCCGCGCACCCGGTCGGCACCACCCTGGAAGTTCTGGATCTCTTTTACAATACGCCCGCCCGGCGCAAGTTCATGCGTACCGAAAAAACGGAATTTAATCATATCGATGAGATCATCCGTCGTATTGCATTGGCCCGTTTTGACGTCACGCTTAACCTGTCGCACAACGGCAAATTGGTACGGCAGTATCGCGCTGTCGCAAAGGACGGGCAAAAAGAGCGCCGGTTAGGCGCCATCTGCGGCACGCCGTTTCTCGAACATGCACTGGCGATCGAGTGGCAGCATGGCGATCTGACCCTGCGCGGCTGGGTCGCCGATCCGAATCACACCACCACGGCGTTAACGGAGATCCAGTACTGTTATGTGAATGGCCGCATGATGCGCGACCGCTTGATCAACCATGCCATTCGCCAGGCCTGTGAAGATAAACTGGGCGCGGACCAACAGCCTGCGTTTGTGTTGTATCTGGAGATTGACCCGCATCAGGTGGATGTCAATGTTCATCCCGCCAAGCACGAAGTGCGTTTTCATCAATCGCGGCTGGTGCACGACTTCATCTATCAAGGGGTGCTGAGCGTTCTACAACAGCAGACGGAAACGACGCTGCCGCTGGAGGAGATTGCGCCAGCGCCGCGGCATGTCCCGGAAAACCGTATCGCCGCCGGGCGCAACCATTTTGCTGTACCCGCCGAGCCAACTGCGGCGCGCGAGCCCGCGACACCGCGTTATTCCGGCGGCGCATCGGGCGGTAACGGCGGGCGTCAGACCGCTGGTGGTTGGCCGCCCGCGCAGCCAGGTTATCAGAAGCAGCAGGGCGAGGTTTATCGCGCGCTTTTACAGACGCCGACGACGAGCCCTGCGCCGGAGCCGGTTGCGCCTGCGCTTGACGGACATAGCCAGAGTTTCGGTCGCGTACTGACAATAGTCGGCGGTGACTGCGCGTTGCTGGAACACGCGGGGACTATCCAGCTCTTGTCGCTACCGGTTGCGGAGCGTTGGCTGCGTCAGGCGCAGCTTACACCGGGTCAAAGTCCGGTTTGCGCGCAGCCGTTGCTGATTCCGCTGCGTTTAAAAGTGAGCGCCGATGAAAAAGCCGCGCTGCAAAAAGCCCAATCTTTGTTGGGAGAATTGGGTATTGAATTTCAGTCAGATGCGCAGCATGTGACCATTCGGGCGGTGCCTTTACCCTTACGACAACAAAATTTACAAATCTTGATTCCTGAACTGATAGGCTACCTGGCGCAGCAGACCACATTTGCAACAGTCAATATTGCACAATGGATAGCGCGTAATGTGCAGAGCGAACATCCGCAGTGGTCGATGGCGCAGGCCATATCGCTGCTGGCGGATGTTGAGCGGCTATGTCCGCAGCTGGTAAAAGCGCCGCCGGGTGGCCTGTTACAACCTGTTGATTTACATTCGGCGATGAACGCCCTGAAGCATGAATGATGTAAGCAAGGCGAGCCTGCCTAAGGCGATATTTTTGATGGGGCCGACGGCCTCCGGCAAAACGGCGCTGGCGATAGAACTGCGTAAAGTTTTGCCAGTAGAGTTGATAAGCGTTGATTCCGCCCTCATTTATCGGGGAATGGATATTGGCACGGCTAAGCCGAATGCCGATGAGCTGAAAGCGGCGCCGCATCGACTGCTGGATATACGCGACCCGTCGCAGGCGTATTCGGCGGCGGATTTTCGCCGCGACGCGTTAGCGCAAATGGCGGAGATCACCGCTGCGGGGCGTATCCCGCTGTTAGTGGGCGGTACCATGCTGTATTTTAAGGCATTGCTGGAAGGGTTATCGCCGCTGCCTTCAGCAGATCCGGAAGTCAGATCCCGGATAGAGCAGCAAGCAGCGGAGCTTGGATGGGAGGCGTTGCATCAGCAACTTCAGGAGATAGATCCGGTTGCCGCCGCGCGAATTCATCCAAATGATCCGCAAAGACTTTCCCGGGCACTGGAAGTTTTTTTCATTTCGGGTAAAACTTTAACGGAGCTAACGCAAACGTCAGGAGACGCGCTACCGTACCAGGTGCATCAGTTCGCTATCGCCCCGGCGAGCCGTGAACTGCTCCATCAGCGCATTGAACTGCGTTTTCATCAGATGTTGGCTTCAGGTTTTGAAGCAGAAGTCCGGGCGCTTTTTGCCCGAGGAGATTTGCATACGGACTTGCCTTCCATCCGTTGTGTGGGATACCGCCAGATGTGGTCATACATTGAGGGCGAAATCTCATATGATGAAATGGTTTATAGAGGTGTTTGCGCCACGAGACAGTTGGCGAAGCGCCAGATGACCTGGTTGCGCGGTTGGGAAGGGGTGCGCTGGCTTGACAGTGAGAATCCCGATCGGGCGCGAAAAGAAGTATTACAGGTTGTTGGTGCTATCGCAGACTGAATGTGTACAATTGAGACGTATCGTGCGCAATTTTTCAGAATCGAAAGGTTCAAAGTACAAATAAGCATATAAGGAAAAGAGAATGGCTAAGGGGCAATCTTTACAAGATCCGTTCCTGAACGCATTGCGTCGGGAACGTGTTCCAGTTTCTATTTATTTGGTGAATGGTATTAAGCTGCAAGGTCAAATCGAGTCCTTTGATCAGTTCGTGATCCTGTTGAAGAACACGGTCAGCCAGATGGTTTATAAGCACGCGATTTCTACTGTTGTCCCGTCCCGCCCGGTTTCCCATCACAGCAACAATGCCGGTGGCGGCGCCAGCAATAACTACCATCACGGTAGCAACGCGCAGGGTTCTACTGCGCAACAGGACAGCGAAGAGACTGAATAAGTTCACGCGCTGTTTATCCATGTCGGGGGCGTCGGATAATCGCCCCCGCTGGTTATTAAGAGGGTTTACGCTTGTTTGACCGTTATGATGCCGGTGAGCAGGCGGTACTGGTACACATCTATTTTTCGCAAGACAAAGATATGGAAGACCTCCAGGAGTTTGAATCTCTGGTCTCTTCCGCCGGTGTCGAAGCAATGCAGGTGATTACCGGTAGCCGTAAAGCACCGCACCCGAAGTACTTTGTAGGTGAAGGTAAGGCAGTTGAAATTGCGGAAGCCGTGAAAGCGACTGGCGCAGCGGTCGTATTGTTTGATCATGCATTGAGTCCAGCCCAGGAGCGAAACCTGGAGCGTTTGTGCGAGTGCCGGGTTATCGATCGCACCGGTCTTATCTTAGATATTTTTGCCCAACGTGCGCGTACCCATGAAGGTAAGTTGCAGGTTGAGCTGGCGCAGCTACGCCATCTGGCTACGCGTCTGGTGCGTGGCTGGACCCACCTTGAACGTCAGAAAGGCGGGATTGGTTTGCGCGGTCCGGGTGAAACCCAGCTCGAAACCGACCGTCGTTTACTGCGTAATCGCATTGTGCAGATTCAGTCGCGCCTGGAGAAAGTTGAGAAGCAACGTGAGCAGGGGCGGCAGTCGCGCATCAAGGCCGACGTTCCGACGGTATCGCTGGTGGGCTATACCAACGCCGGAAAATCCACCCTTTTTAATCAGATCACTGAAGCGCGGGTCTATGCGGCAGATCAGCTATTTGCGACGCTGGACCCCACGTTACGTCGTATTGATGTAGCGGATGTCGGTGAAACCGTTCTGGCGGATACGGTAGGCTTTATCCGCCATTTACCGCACGATCTGGTGGCTGCCTTTAAAGCTACCCTGCAAGAGACGCGTCAGGCGACGCTGCTGCTGCATGTGGTCGATGCGGCGGATGTTCGTGTGCAGGAAAACATCGAGGCGGTAAACACCGTTCTCGAAGAGATTGACGCTCACGAAATCCCCACCTTAATGGTGATGAACAAAATCGATATGCTGGACGACTTTGAACCGCGTATCGACAGAGATGAAGAGAATAAACCCATCCGCGTTTGGCTTTCAGCGCAAAGCGGCGTGGGGATACCACAGCTTTTTCAGGCTTTGACGGAGCGTCTTTCCGGCGAGGTGGCGCAGCATACGCTGCGTTTGCCGCCGCAGGAAGGGCGTCTGAGAAGTCGGTTTTATCAGCTTCAGGCAATAGAAAAAGAGTGGATGGAGGAAGACGGTAGCGTCAGTCTGCAGGTACGAATGCCGATTGTCGACTGGCGTCGCCTCTGTAAACAAGAACCGGCGTTGATCGAATACGTGATCTAGACGCGAAGCCATTCAGGTCGTATTGAGGCGGTAGCTGAGAGAATCTCAGGAGCTCACAACTAAGTGACCTGGGGTAAAAAAGCCGCCACTCAAGACGCAGCCTGAAAGATGATGTCTGTAACGGCGGTTCGTCTGAAGCATGGAGTAATTTCGCCTTATCCTCTGAGGTCGAAAGACAACGGGGATCACCGCATAACAAATATGGAGCACAAACATGGCGTGGAATCAGCCCGGTAATAACGGACAGGACCGCGACCCGTGGGGAAGCAGCAAACCTGGCAGCAACTCTGGGGGAAATGGAAACAAAGGTGGCCGCGATCAGGGACCTCCCGATCTGGATGATATCTTCCGTAAGCTGAGTAAAAAACTCGGTGGTTTTGGGGGCGGTAAAGGCACCGGTTCCGGCGGCGGTAGCTCATCGCAAGGCCCGCGTCCGCAACTGGGAGGCCGTATTGTCGCCATCGCCGCGGCGGCAGTAGTCATTATCTGGGCGGCCAGTGGTTTTTATACCATTAAAGAAGCCGAGCGCGGCGTTGTAACGCGTTTTGGTAAATTCAGCCATCTGGTAGAGCCAGGTCTGAACTGGAAGCCGACATTTATTGACGACGTTACGCCGGTGAACGTCGAAGCGGTGCGCGAACTGGCGGCGTCAGGCGTGATGCTGACGTCTGATGAAAACGTCGTGCGCGTTGAAATGAACGTGCAATACCGCGTCACCGATCCGCAGAAATATCTGTTTAGCGTGACCAGCCCGGACGATAGCCTGCGTCAGGCCACCGACAGCGCGCTGCGTGGCGTCATTGGCAAATACACGATGGATCGCATCCTGACCGAAGGCCGTACCGTTATTCGTAGCGATACCCAACGCGAGCTGGAAGAGACTATCAAACCGTACAACATGGGGATTACCCTGCTGGATGTGAACTTCCAGGCTGCGCGTCCGCCGGAAGAGGTGAAAGCCGCCTTTGACGACGCGATTGCCGCGCGTGAAAACGAGCAGCAGTACATTCGTGAAGCGGAAGCGTATACCAACGAAGTTCAGCCGCGCGCCAACGGTCAGGCGCAGCGTATTCTGGAAGAGGCACGCGCCTATAAAACCCAGACTATCCTGGAAGCGCAGGGTGAAGTCGCCCGGTTTGCGAAGATTTTGCCGGAATATAAAGCCGCGCCGCAGATTACACGCGAGCGTCTGTATATTGAAACGATGGAAAAAGTGCTGAGCCATACCCGTAAAGTACTGGTTAACGACAAGAGCGGTAATTTAATGGTGCTGCCGTTAGATCAGATGCTGAAAGGCGGGAATGCGCCGGCGGCAAAGAGCGACAATAGCGCCAGCAACCTGCTGCGCCTGCCGCCGTCCACAAAGTCTAACGCCAGCGGAGCAAGCAACACGTCGTCCTCAAATCAGGGCGATATTATGGACCAACGCCGCGCGAATGCGCAGCGTAACGACTACCAGCGTCAGGGGGAATAACGATGCGTAAGTCAGTTATTGCGATTATCATCATCGTGCTGGTAGTGCTCTACATGTCCGTCTTTGTGGTCAAAGAGGGCGAGCGCGGCATTACGCTGCGTTTTGGTAAAGTTCTGCGTGACGATGAGAACAAACCGCTGGTTTACGCGCCGGGTCTGCACTTTAAGATCCCGTTTATTGAATCAGTGAAAATGCTTGATGCGCGTATCCAGACGATGGATAACCAGGCCGATCGCTTTGTGACTAAAGAGAAGAAAGACCTGATTGTCGACTCCTACATCAAATGGCGTATCAGCGACTTTAGCCGTTACTATCTGGCGACCGGCGGCGGCGATATTTCGCAAGCCGAAGTGCTGTTAAAACGTAAATTCTCGGACCGTTTGCGTTCTGAGATTGGTCGCCTGGACGTAAAAGACATCGTGACCGATTCTCGTGGTCGTCTGACTCTGGAGGTGCGCGACGCGCTGAACTCCGGTTCAGCCGGCACTGATGATGAAGTGGCGACCCCGGCGGCGGATGATGCGATTGCCGAAGCGGCGGAACGCGTCACGGCGGAAACCAAAGGTAAAGTACCGGTCATCAACCCGAACAGTATGGCGGCGTTGGGTATCGAAGTGGTCGATGTGCGTATTAAGCAGATCAACCTGCCGACCGAGGTTTCTGAGGCGATTTACAACCGTATGCGCGCCGAGCGTGAAGCGGTCGCGCGTCGTCATCGCTCACAAGGTCAGGAAGAAGCGGAAAAACTGCGTGCGGCTGCTGACTATGAGGTGACGAAAACTCTGGCGGAAGCCGAGCGTCAGGGGCGTATCATGCGTGGTGAAGGTGATGCTGAAGCCGCGAAGCTGTTTGCCGACGCGTTCAGTCAGGACCCTGATTTCTACGCGTTCATTCGTAGTCTGCGCGCTTACGAGAAGAGCTTCGAAGGTAATCAGGACGTGATGGTACTGAGCCCGGACAGCGATTTCTTCCGCTACATGAAGACACCGAGTTCGACGACACGCTAAAATAGCGTCAGCGGTTTTAGACCAGCAAAACCACCGCATCCAAAGGATGCCGGTGGTTTTCTTTTATAAGGGCGATAAATGAATTCAACAATCTGGTTGGCGCTTGCTCTGGTATTAGTCCTCGAAGGGCTGGGACCGATGCTGTATCCCGGCGCATGGAAAAAAATGGTTTCGGCACTGGCGCAACTGCCGGAAAATGTTTTACGTCGTTTTGGCGGCGGACTTGTGGTCGCGGGAGTTGTGGTCTACTACATGTTGAGGAAAACGATTGGCTGAGCAAAAAGTGGTCGGATTTGCCGCAGATTGAGTGCAAAAAGTGCTGTATATCTGAAAAAGCGATGGTAGAATCCATTTTTAAGCAAACGGTGATTTTGAAAAATGGGTAACAACGTCGTCGTACTGGGCACCCAATGGGGTGACGAAGGTAAAGGAAAGATCGTCGATCTTCTGACTGAACGGGCTAAATATGTTGTACGCTACCAGGGCGGTCACAACGCAGGCCATACTCTCGTAATCAACGGTGAAAAAACCGTTCTCCATCTTATTCCATCAGGTATTCTTCGCGAGAATGTAACCAGCATCATCGGTAACGGTGTTGTGCTGTCTCCGAGCGCGCTGATGAAAGAGATGAAAGAACTGGAAGACCGTGGCATCCCCGTTCGTGAGCGTCTGCTGCTGTCTGAAGCCTGTCCGCTGATCCTTGATTATCACGTTGCGCTGGATAACGCGCGTGAGAAAGCGCGTGGCGCGAAAGCGATCGGCACCACCGGTCGTGGAATCGGGCCTGCTTATGAAGATAAAGTGGCACGTCGCGGTCTGCGTGTTGGTGACCTTTTCGACAAAGAAACCTTCGCTGAAAAACTGAAAGAAGTGATGGAATATCACAACTTCCAGTTGGTTAACTACTACAAAGTTGAAGCGGTTGATTACCAGAAAGTTCTGGATAATACGATGGCTGTTGCCGACATCCTGACTTCTATGGTTGTTGACGTTTCGGACCTGCTCGACCAGGCGCGTCAGCGTGGCGATTTCGTCATGTTTGAAGGTGCGCAGGGTACCCTGCTGGATATCGACCACGGTACTTATCCGTACGTAACTTCTTCTAACACCACTGCAGGTGGCGTGGCGACCGGTTCCGGCCTAGGCCCGCGTTATGTTGATTACGTTCTGGGTATCCTCAAAGCTTACTCCACTCGTGTAGGTGCAGGTCCGTTCCCGACTGAGCTGTTTGATGAAACCGGCGAGTTCCTCTGCAAGCAGGGTAACGAATACGGCGCTACTACCGGCCGTCGTCGTCGTACCGGCTGGCTGGACACCGTTGCCGTTCGTCGTGCGGTACAGCTGAACTCCCTGTCTGGCTTCTGCCTGACCAAACTGGACGTGCTGGATGGCCTGAAAGAGGTGAAACTCTGCGTGGCTTACCGTATGCCGGATGGTCGCGAAGTGACTACCACTCCGCTGGCAGCTGACGACTGGAAAGGTGTAGAGCCGATTTACGAAACCATGCCGGGCTGGTCTGAATCCACCTTCGGCGTGAAAGATCGTAGCGGCCTGCCGCAGGCGGCGCTGAACTACATCAAACGTATCGAAGAACTGACCGGCGTGCCGATTGATATTATTTCTACCGGCCCCGATCGTACTGAGACGATGATTCTGCGCGACCCGTTCGACGCGTAAATCTGGTACGCCTGGCAGATATTTTGCCTGCCGGGCTAACAGTGTGATACATTGCTGTGTCGGGTAAGCCATTACGCTATCCGACACAGTGTTAAATCCTCGCTTTTTTCCTTCCCCGAACTGAAATAAATTAGCGACACAGCTTGTGGCTGGTTTATCATCAATATAAATGTATTTTTCCCGTTTTCCCTTTTCCTGAGGTTGATGTGCAGTTAACGAGTTTCACCGATTACGGCTTACGTGCGCTAATCTATATGGCGTCGTTACCAGATGGACGAATGACCAGCATTTCTGAGGTGACAGAAGTCTACGGCGTGTCCCGTAATCATATGGTCAAAATTATCAATCAGCTTAGCCGGGCGGGCTTTGTCACCGCCGTTCGGGGAAAAAATGGCGGTATCCGCCTGGGTAAACCGGCTAATACTATTTGTATTGGCGATGTGGTGCGTGAGCTGGAACCCTTATCACTGGTCAACTGTAGCAGCGAATTTTGCCACATCACCCCTGCCTGTCGTCTGAAACAGGCGCTTTCTAAGGCCGTGCAGAGTTTTCTCAAGGAGCTGGATAACTACACGCTTGCCGATTTGGTTGAAGAGAATCAACCGCTTTATAAATTATTACTGGTGGAGTGAAGTAAACTTCATTAGAGATGACAATGGAGGAACCTCAATGTCACAAGATCCTTTCCAGGAACGCGAAGCAGAAAAATACGCGAATCCTATCCCGAGCCGGGAATTTATCCTCGAACATTTAACGAAACGTGAAAAACCGGCCAGTCGCGAAGAACTGGCCGTAGAACTGAATATTGAAGGCGAAGAGCAGCTTGAAGCCTTGCGTCGCCGCCTGCGCGCGATGGAGCGCGACGGACAACTGGTCTTTACCCGCCGCCAGTGCTATGCGCTGCCGGAACGCCTCGACCTGCTGAAAGGCACCGTGATCGGTCATCGTGACGGTTACGGTTTCTTACGTGTCGAAGGCCGCAAAGACGATCTGTATCTTTCCAGCGAGCAGATGAAAACCTGTATTCATGGCGATCAGGTGCTGGCGCAGCCGCTGGGCGCCGATCGTAAAGGTCGCCGCGAAGCGCGTATCGTCCGTGTACTGGTACCGAAAACCAGTCAGATAGTCGGGCGTTATTTCACCGATGCGGGCGTCGGCTTTGTAGTGCCGGACGACAGCCGTCTCAGCTTCGACATTCTTATCCCGCCAGAAGACGTCATGGGCGCGCGGATGGGGTTCGTGGTCGTGGTTGAACTGACCCAACGTCCAACTCGCCGTACTAAAGCGGTAGGGAAAATCGTCGAAGTGCTGGGCGACAATATGGGCACCGGTATGGCGGTTGATATGGCGCTGCGTACCCATGAAATACCTTACATCTGGCCGCAGGCGGTAGAGCAGCAGGTCGCCGGGCTGAAAGAAGAGGTGCCGGAAGAGGCGAAAGTCGGTCGTGTCGATCTGCGCGATTTGCCGCTGGTCACTATTGATGGCGAAGATGCCCGTGACTTTGACGACGCGGTTTACTGTGAGAAAAAACGCGGCGGCGGCTGGCGTTTGTGGGTCGCTATTGCTGATGTGAGCTATTATGTACGGCCGCCAACGCCGCTGGATCGCGAGGCGCGCAATCGCGGCACGTCGGTTTACTTCCCGTCACAGGTTGTCCCAATGTTGCCGGAGGTGCTCTCCAACGGTCTGTGTTCGCTAAACCCGCAGGTTGACAGGCTGTGTATGGTCTGTGAAATGACCATCTCGGCGAAAGGTCGGCTGACCGGCTACAAATTCTATGAAGCGGTGATGAGCTCCCATGCGCGTCTGACCTATACCAAAGTCTGGCATATGCTGCAGGGCGATCAGGATCTGCGTGAACAATATGCGCCGCTGGTGAAGCATATTGAAGAGCTGCACAACCTCTACAAAGTGCTGGATAAAGCGCGTGAAGAGCGCGGGGGGATCTCGTTTGAGAGCGAAGAGGCGAAGTTTATCTTTAACGCCGATCGTCGCATTGAGCGTATCGAACAGACCCAGCGTAATGACGCGCATAAGCTTATCGAAGAGTGCATGATCATGGCGAATATCTCGGCGGCGCGCTTTGTCGAAAAAGCTAAAGAGCCGGCGTTATTCCGTATTCATGATAAGCCCACCACCGAAGCGATCACCTCATTCCGCTCCGTACTGGCGGAGCTGGGGTTGGAGCTGCCGGGCGGAAACAAACCGGAACCGCGCGATTATGCCGAACTGCTTGAATCGATTGCCGACCGGCCGGACGCCGAAATGCTGCAAACTATGCTGCTGCGTTCAATGAAGCAGGCGATTTACGATCCGGAAAACCGCGGGCACTTTGGCCTGGCGTTGCAGTCTTATGCGCACTTTACCTCGCCGATTCGCCGCTATCCGGATCTTTCTTTGCACCGCGCCATTAAGTACCTGCTGGCGAAAGAGCAAGGGAACAAGGGCAACACCACAGAAACGGGCGGTTATCACTACTCGATGGAAGAGATGTTGCAGCTCGGTCAGCACTGTTCGATGGCGGAACGCCGCGCTGATGAAGCGACGCGTGATGTCTCCGACTGGCTGAAATGTGACTTTATGCTGGATCAGGTAGGCAACGTCTTTAAGGGCGTGATTGCCAGCGTCACCGGTTTCGGCTTCTTTGTCCGTCTTGATGAACTGTTTATCGATGGGCTGGTACACGTTTCCTCACTGGATAACGATTACTATCGCTTCGATCAGGTAGGGCAACGTCTGATTGGCGAGTCCGGCGGGCAGACATATCGCCTGGGCGACCGGGTCGAGGTACGCGTCGAAGCGGTGAATATGGACGAACGGAAAATTGACTTTAGCCTGATCTCCAGCGAGCGCGCACCGCGTAACGTCGGCAAAACGGCGCGTGAAAAAGCGAAAAAAGGTGAAAGTAAAAACGCCGGTAAACGTCGTCAGGTAGGTAAAAAAGTTAACTTCGAGCCTGATAGCGCCTTCCGCGGCGAGAAAAAAGCGAAGCCGAAAGCAGCGAAGAAAGACGCGAGAAAAGCAAAAAAGCCATCGGCTAAAACGCAGAAAATAGCCGCAGCGACCAAAGCGAAGCGTGCGGCGAAGAAAAAAGCGGCAGAGTGAGCAATACCCTCTTCAAACAGAAGAGGGTGAATTATCTGTAGGCCGGGCAAGCGTAGCGCCCCCGGCAAAACGTAAACAACGAGTACATTAATGAGCGAAATGATTTACGGCATCCACGCAGTGCAGGCCCTGCTGGAGCGCGCCCCTGAACGTTTTCAGGAAGTCTTTATTTTAAAAGGCCGTGAAGATAAACGTCTGTTGCCGCTGATTCACGCCCTTGAGTCCCAGGGCGTTGTTATCCAGCTGGCAAACCGCCAATATCTCGACGAGAAAAGCGACGGTGCCGTGCATCAGGGTATTATCGCTCGCGTGAAACCAGGCCGGCAGTATCAGGAAAACGATCTGCCGGATCTGATCGCATTACACGAACGCCCCTTTTTGTTGATCCTCGATGGCGTCACCGATCCGCATAATCTTGGCGCCTGTCTGCGCAGCGCCGATGCTGCAGGCGTACATGCGGTAATCGTGCCGAAAGACCGCTCCGCGCAACTTAACGCGACGGCGAAGAAAGTCGCCTGCGGCGCAGCGGAAAGCGTGCCATTGATCCGCGTCACCAACCTGGCGCGCACGATGCGCATGTTGCAGGAAGAGAATATCTGGATTGTCGGAACGGCGGGCGAGGCTGACCATACGCTGTATCAGAGCAAAATGCCTGGCCGCATGGCGCTGGTCATGGGCGCAGAAGGTGAAGGTATGCGTCGTCTGACCCGTGAGCACTGCGATGAGCTGATCAGCATTCCTATGGCTGGTAGCGTGTCGTCGCTGAATGTCTCTGTGGCGACCGGGATTTGTCTGTTTGAAGCCGTTCGCCAGCGCACCTGACGCTAATATTCTTTTTTAAGAAAATAACCATCCATAATCGGATGGTTTTTTTTTATCTTTGGCTGGTAATATAAAAAGCAAAACCTACCCTGTAACTCCCTTTATTTATAAAAAAGAGATAGAGATAATAATATGGCATGGACTCCACGGACGCTGGCGGATGCGTTAAACAACATCGCCGAATTAGATATTGATATAGAAAATAATGAATCTTCATTAATAATAAAAATGAATGATTATGGCGATTTACCACTGGCGGTTTTATTTACCTCGCAACAAATAGTTATCGAGACTTATATCTGTCCGGTAAATACGATTAGAGATACAGCGGAATTTAATCTTTTCTTATTGAGAAATCAGAAGGTTTTACCGCTGTCTTCGGTCGGTATTACCCAGGTAAAACAGGAGGAGTATTATGTTGCTTTTGGCGCGTTGTCGTTAAATTCGTCGCTTGCCGACGTGACGCTGGAAATCACCACGCTTGTAGAAAATGCGTTGGATATCGCTGAAATAACACAAGTCTATTCACAGGAATAATACAGGCGGCTTTCATGGGAATTTTAAAAAGTTTGTTCACGTTAGGTAAATCATTCGTTGCTCAGGCAGAAGAAGCCATTGATGAAGCACAGGGTGTACGTATGCTGGAGCAGCATATTCGCGACGCAAAAGCCGAGCTGGATAAAGCGGGTAAATCCAGAGTGGATTTATTGGCGCGGGTGAAGCTAAGCCATGACAAGCTGAATGATTTACGTGAGCGTAAAGCCAGCCTTGAAACACGAGCGTTGGCGGCAATGAGTAAGAATGTCGACGCCGCTTTACTCAACGAAGTGGCGGAAGAAATAGCCCGTCTGGAAAATGCCATTCTTGCCGAAGAACAGGTGCTGACTAATCTGGAAGCCTCTTGCGATGCGGTGGAGAAGGCCGTAACGGCGACAGGCCAGCGGATTGCGCAGTTTGAGCAGCAACTTGAAGTGGTTAAGGCGACAGAAGCCATGCAGCGCGCGCAGCAGGCGGTGACGACTTCGACCGTCGGAGCCGCGTCGAATGTGTCTACGGCGGCGGAGTCGCTTAAACGTTTACAAACGCGTCAGGCTGAACGCCAGGCCCGGCTGGATGCCGCCGCGCAGCTGGAAAAAGTCGCCGATGGACGCGACCTGGATGAAAAACTGGCGCAGGCCGGCATTGGCGCAACCAATAAAAGCAATGCTCAGGATGTGTTGGCGCGTTTACAGCGTCAACAAGGCGAATAATGCTCTTTACGTGGATTGTCAAAACCTGCCAGCGTCATTTGTCCAGACTGACCTGGCCCGCTTTGCTGGGCCTGTTTATCGGGCAGTATCTGCTTTGTTATCTGGTGCTGCGCCTGTTGCGCGAAAGCGCGTTGGTGAGCCAGTTAAGCGATTTTATCTATTACTGCTCGGTGGTGGGTTCCACATTAGGTTTTGGCGATCTTAGCCCGCAGACGGCGCCAGGACGTCTGTTCACCGCGCTGTGGCAAATTCCGGTTAGCATCGGGTTGTTCGGCGCGTTAATGGGAAAAGTGATTGCGCAGGTACAGGGAATGTTAGCGAAAGGAATAACGGGCATGGGCGATTATCGCCATTTACACCATCATATGCTGGTGATTGGCTGGCGGGGTCATCAAACCGAAAAGATGATCTCATTGCTGCTATATGACAAGCGGCGTGCCTTTGAACGGGTTCTGCTGTGCGAACTGGAAGATATTCAGCATCCGCTGCCGGGTAATAACTGGGTGGATTTTATCCGCATCAGCAACTTTAACGATCCGCAGGAACACCAGCGCATGGGGCTGGAGCAGTGCCAGAGCGTGATTATTTTCGCTCGTACCGATGAGCAGACCTTCACGGCGGCGCTCTCGCTGGCAGACTATGTACCCGCGCAGTGCCATATTGTGGTTTATCTGGAAGACGAGCGTTATGCCGGATTACTGGAAACCCACTGCCCGCGCATGGAGATAGTCCGTAACCTTTCCGCTGAACAACTTTCCCGTTCCATTCAGGACCCAGGATCATCGCAATCTGTCGCTTCCATTATGAATCCGATGCTGGGCGATACCGGATTCGCGCTGTCTGTCCCGGCTTCTGTCGCGCCTATGCGATACGGCGCGCTAATGCGTTATATGAAGCTTCATCATGACGCGACGGTGCTGGGGATCAGTCACTGCAAGAATGGTCGTGGTATGGAATTGAATCCGGTGATTTCAACTGAAGTCAGAGGCGGTATGTGGCTACATCTGGTCGGTAATAATCGCATTCTGGCTGAAGAGGTCGCATGGCAAGAGATAGAGGTTCCCCTATGATGCAATTTTTTCAGCGTTTGCTCGGTAAAACAAGCGCGCCAGCGCCGATTCGCGGACCATTAGGATTACATCTTAACGCCGGTTTCACGCTGGATACGCTGGCATTTCGGCTACTGGAGTCGTCGTTGCTGGTGGCGCTACCGGGTGAAAAATACACTGTCGCGGCAGCGAGTCGCATAGATTTAGGCGGCGGCAGTCAGATTTTTCGCTACTACACCTCTGGCGATGAGTTTCTACAAATTAACACCACTGGCGGCACGGATGTTGACGACATTGATGACATCAAACTTTTTGTATATGAGGAAAGTTTCGGTATTAACGAGGAACGTCACTGGCGTTCAGCCATTGCGCCAGCGGCAATAGGGCCGATGACGCTCAACTGGCAAGAACGGCGCTGGCAGCGCTTTTTTAACCATGAAGAGCCGGGCAATATTGAACCTGTCTACATGCTGGAAAAGGTTGAAAATCAGCAGGCAGAGAAATGGGACGTTCACAATTTTACGATGGGCTTCCAGCGCCAGGTGACGGATGACGCCTGGGAGTATCTTCTATTGAACGGGGAAGAATCATTTAATGAGCGCGGTGAGCCTGAATGGGTGTTTTCACGCGCCCTCGGCGTGGATATCCCGCTCACTTCACTGACGGTTATTGGTTAAGCACATACAGGGAAATTATGCATATACTGGACGCATTACTGGCTTTCTGCGCCTATTTTTTTATTGGCGCGGCAATGGTCATTGTATTTCTTTTTATTTACTCAAAGATAACGCCGCATAATGAATGGCAGCTGATAAAAAATAACAATACTGCGGCATCGCTGGCCTTTAGCGGTACGTTGCTGGGCTATGTCATCCCCTTATCCAGCGCGGCGATAAACTCGGTCAGTATCCCGGACTATTTTGCCTGGGGCGGCATTGCGCTGGTGATTCAACTGCTGATTTATGGTTGCGTAAGGTTATACATGCCTACGCTGAGCGAAAAAATTATTCATCACAACGTGGCGGCGGGGCTATTTATGGGAACCGCAGCGCTGGCTGGCGGTATTTTTAACGCTGCCTGTATGACATGGTAACGGAAGATCATGGCAAAAAAACGAAAATCCAGAAGCACATCCGGCGTAGGCCATTCGGCAATAAGACGAATAGCCGAACCGGTTAATCCCTTTGAGCGGCAACGAAATCGCTACACGCCAAAATGCCTGACGCTGGCGATTATGGGTGGAGCGGCCTTTTTTCTCCTGAAAGGGTGCGGTGATGGCGGCAATACTGACAACGACGGCGATGGGACGTTTTACGCCACGGTGAACGACTGTATCGACGATGGCAACAGCGCCAGCGTTTGCGCTGACGGCTGGAATAATGCGAAAACAGAATTTTACGCTAATGTGCCTAAGCAATTGACGCAGGAGCGCTGTCAGTCGCAGTTTGGCGATTGCTACTTTGATATCACCGAGCGGAGCTGGGTTCCGGTATTAAGCGGCTTTTTACTCAGCCGCGCGATTCGTCAGAACCGTGATGAACAATACATCTATAGCAGCGGCGGTTCATCTTACGTCTCCCGTCCCGTCTGGCGCACCACATCCGGCGATTATGCGTGGCGCAGCGGCACAGGGAAAAGCGATACCGTGACCAGCCCTGGTTATATCACACGGAAAGCGTCCACCGTCTCCCGCGGCGGCTATGGCCGTTCTTCCAGCGCCCGCGGGCACTGGGGAGGCTAACCATGCTACGACACAACGTACCGATACGCCGGGATCTGGATAAGATCGCCTGCGATCACGGTTTTGACTTTCATGTTATCGATAACGAAATTTACTGGGATGAAAGCCGGGCCTACCGTTTTACATTACGGCAAATTGAAGAACAGATCGAAAAACCGACCGCAGAGCTTCATCAGATGTGTCTGGAGATTGTCGAGCGGGCCGTCCGGGATGAGCAGATCATGCAGCAGCTGGCGATCCCGCCATTGTACTGGGATGTCATCGCCGAAAGTTGGCGCAGCCGCGATCCTTCGCTTTACGGGCGGATGGATTTCGTCTGGTGCGGCAAAGATCCGGTTAAATTGCTGGAATACAATGCGGATACGCCGACGTCGCTCTATGAGTCCTCCTACTTTCAATGGCTATGGCTGGAGGATGCTCGTCGTAGCGGCGCCATCCCGCGTGATGCCGATCAATACAACGCGATACAGGAGCGGCTGATCGCCCGCTTCAGCGAGCTGTACAGCCGGGAACCGCTCTACTTTTGCTGTTGTGAAGATACCGACGAAGATCGCACGACGGTGCTGTACCTTCAGGATTGCGCGCAGCAGGCGGGCCAGGAAACGCGATTTATCTATATTGAAGAACTGGGACTTGGCGTAGGCGGTGTGCTGACCGATCTGGACGATAACGTGATTCGCCGCGCCTTTAAGCTCTACCCGCAGGAATGGATGATGCGCGATGACAACGGCCCGCTGTTGCGAAAACGTCGTGAGCAATGGATTGAGCCATTGTGGAAAAGTATTCTGAGTAACAAAGGGCTGTTGCCGTTATTGTGGCGCTTTTTCCCTGGCCATCCGAATCTTCTGCCGGCCTGGTTTGAGGGCGAAAAATCGCTCGCAGCGCCAGGCGAAAGCAGCGTACGGAAGCCGATTTATTCACGTGAAGGCGGCAACGTCACGATTTTCGACGAGCGGCAAAATGTTATCGATCATGCCGACGGCGACTACGCTGACGAGCCGATGATTTACCAGGCGTTTCAGCCTTTGCCGCGCTTTGGCGATAGCTATACGCTGATTGGCAGTTGGATCATTGACGATGAAGCCTCCGGGATGGGGATTCGCGAGGACAATACGCTAATTACCAAAGACACTTCCCGTTTCGTCCCACATTATATTGCCGGTTAATCATACTTTTGTGATCTTGCTCTGGCGTCAATGGCGCAGTCATGACCATACTTGACTGCAGCGCCATTGAAGGAGGGAGACACCATGTCCTGGCAAACACATACCGTCTTTAATCAACCTGCTCCGCTCAATAACAGTAACTTATTCCTGTCTGATGGCGCGCTGTGTGAAGCGGTTTCCCGGGAAGGCGCGGGATGGGATAGCGATCTTCTCGCCAGCATTGGCCAACAACTGGGAACGGCGGAATCACTGGAGCTGGGTCGTCTGGCGAACGCGCATCCTCCTGAGTTGCTGCGTTACGATCCCCAGGGACAGCGTCTGGATGACGTTCGCTTTCATCCCGCCTGGCACCTGTTGATGCAGGGGCTTTGCGCTAATCGGGTACATAACCTGGCCTGGGAGGAGGAGGCAAGGGCGGGAAGTTTTGTCGCCCGGGCGGCGCGTTTTGTATTACATGCTCAGGTAGAAGCGGGAACACTCTGTCCTGTCACGATGACCTTTGCCGCGACACCGTTGCTATTGCAGATGCTTCCCGCCACTTTCCATGACTGGCTGGTGCCGCTGCGCAGCGATCGCTACGATTCGCATTTGCTGCCGGGCGGGCAAAAGCGGGGTCTGCTCATCGGCATGGGAATGACGGAAAAGCAGGGCGGATCTGACGTACTCAGTAATACGACCCACGCGGAGCGGCTGGCGGATGATTCATATCGGCTGGTGGGACATAAATGGTTTTTCTCTGTGCCGCAAAGTGATGCGCACCTCGTGTTGGCGCAGGCAAAAGGAGGACTATCCTGTTTCTTTGTGCCGCGTTTCCTGCCAGACGGGCAACGGGACTCTGTTCGTCTTGAACGCCTGAAAGATAAACTCGGTAATCGATCTAATGCCAGCGCCGAAGTCGAGTTTCAGGATGCCGTCGGCTGGCGGCTGGGAGAAGAGGGCGAAGGGATTCGGCATATCTTAAAGATGGGCGGTATGACGTGTCTTGATTGCGCGCTCGGGAGTCATGGCTTAATGCGGCGCGCATTTTCAGTCGCGATTTACCATGCTCATCAGCGTCAGGCTTTTGGTAAGCCGCTGATCGAACAACCGTTGATGCGACAAACCTTAAGTCGTATGGCGCTATGCCTGGAGGGGCAGACGGCGCTTTTGTTTCGGCTGGCGCGCGCCTGGGAGCAACGTCGCGAGGCGAAAGAGGCATTATGGGCGCGATTATTCACGCCAGCGGCGAAATTCGCCATCTGTAAGCAGGGAATCCCTTTTGTGGCTGAGGCGATGGAGGTTCTCGGCGGGATGGGGTATTGCGAAGAGAGCGAACTCCCGCGCCTGTACCGTGAAATGCCGGTGAACAGTATCTGGGAAGGGTCCGGCAATATCATGTGTCTGGATGTACTTCGGGTGCTGACAAAACAACACGGCGTCTATGACGTATTGAGTGAGGCTTTTGCGGAAGTCAAAGGCCAGGATCGCCATTACGACCGCGCGGTACGTCAGCTACAGCAACGTTTACGCAAACCGGACGAAGCAATGGGCAGAGAGATTACGCAGCAGCTTTTCCTGCTGGGGTGCGGAGCGGAAATGCTGCGTCATGCCTCGCCGCCGCTGGCGCAAGCGTGGTGTCAGATGATGCTGGATACACGCGGCGAAATGCCGCTGCCTGCCCAAGTGCAAAATGATTTACTGTTAAGGGCGACCGGGGGACTGCGGTAACGTTTGGCCTGTAGTACATGCCATCCGGCGCGAGCCACGCGGCATCAGGCATAGAGTATCGCCTGTACGCGCCAGTTATCCGACTGTTGTTCTTCATACATTTGAATAATTCTGTACCAGGACGCACCCTGTTCATCGGCTTTCAGGGCGATAATCCGCTCCACATCCTGTGGGTTTCCTGCAACATTACTGACCGAGATCAGGCCGATTTCATTCAGACCCGTTACGCAGTCAGCACTGGCGAATTCGGCAGACTGTGCCGTCGTACTCACCAGTCCGGCAGAAAGCAGCAGTGAGGATAAGGCAAGTTCTTGTTTCATCGTCAGCTCCTTATTACATACCCCGCATTTAACAGGACGCTCCATCACGGTAAACCTGTTTGTTTATTGTGCACAGGTAAACGCATAGGGGCGCAAAGCAATGTAAAACTGACTAAAAATCAATCTACTGTTATTGACGATACAAAATGGCTTGTGAATACCACTGGCCGGTTACAACCGTTTCATCAACCATTAAGATAACGTAATAATCGGCTTTCGCAGCGACGGCTTTCGCTCTGATTTCATCTATTGCATCATCCGGGGAGCCCCGAACCAGCGCGCTTACGGTCCCCATCCGCTGTAGTCCTTGCGTTTGATCGCGACGGATTTCCTGCGGGTGATCGGCGACAGGCGGCGCAGGTTGCGGCGTACCCTGCAGCACGCTACACGCGCTTAATAACAGCGCTGCTATCAATGAAGCAAACCGACGCATAACTCTATCTCGTTTCCTGATAATCATAGTGTAATGCCTTATTGATTTCCCTTTAGGGGGAATGTTCCCGAAGTGTTACCTGTCACGCGATTTTCGAATGAAAACGTTGCGAAAGCGTAACCCAGTTCTCAAACATTATGAATTATTGCGCTATCCATAAACTTGCGTTAAGTATTTCTCCGTGGCATACCGGATAAAAAGGAGAGAATAATGATAGCGATTGAAACACGACAATTAGCCGGAGGCGTCGTACTACATGCCTTCCCGGAAGGGAAACGCGCCGTGCCGCTTCCCTGTGTGGTGTTCTATCATGGCTTCACCTCCTCCAGCCTGGTTTATAGTTATTTTGCCGTTGCCCTGGCACAGGCAGGATTCCGGGTAGTCATGCCGGATGCGCCGGAGCATGGCGCTCGCTTCGGCGGCGACTCACAGGGACGGATACACCGATTCTGGCAGATTCTGCACCAAAACATGCAGGAATTTACGACGTTACGTGCGGCGATTCAGGCGGAAAACTGGCTACTTGACGGGCGGTTGGCGGTGGGCGGCGCATCCATGGGCGGTATGACGGCGCTGGGCATTATGACGCGTCACCGTGAGGTAAAATGCGGGGCCAGTTTAATGGGGTCGGGCTATTTTACCGGGCTCGCCCGGACGCTTTTCCCGCCGTTATCCCCGCAGAACCCAGCACAGCAGGCGGAATTCGACAATATCATCGCGCCGCTACGTGAATGGGAAGTCACACACCAGTTAGAGCGACTGGCCGACAGGCCGCTTCTGTTGTGGCATGGTCAGGAGGATGACGTGGTGCCTGCTATCGAAACCTTCCGGCTCCAGCAGGCACTCGCCGCGGCGAAGCTGGATAAGCATGTGACCTGTTTATGGGCCGCAGGCGTGCGGCATCGCATTACGCCAGAAGCGTTGTCGGCGACGGTAGCGTTTTTCCGACAGCATCTTTAAACGCGGAGTATGCTTACACCCTGGGCTTCAAGCTGTTGCAAAACCTGCGGATTGGCATTTTTGCCGGTAATCAGCATAGCGATCTGATCGGCGCGGCTGAACAGCATTCCCGCGCGCTCGCCAATTTTACTGCTATCGACCAGCGCGACCAGTTTCCCGACGACGCTGAGCATTTTTTGTTCCGCCATGGCGGTTAGCATATCGGTCTTGTACAGGCCATCCGCGGTTAAGCCCTTTCCGCTGGTAAACATCCAGTGGCCAGCATAGAGACTGTTTTCACTTCCCTGCGGGCTCAGGGTAATCGACTGGCTTTTATTATACTGACCACCCATGATAATCACGCTGTCATGCTCTTGATCGATCAGATAATTCGCCAGCGGCAGATAGTTGGTAATGATCTGTACCGGCTTCCCGCACATTTCACGCCCCAGCAGGAAAGCGGTGGAGCCGCAGTTAATCACTACGCTTTCACCCGGGTTTACCAGCTGCGACGCCGCTTTCGCGATGCGTACTTTTTCATCGTGGTTTTGCGCCTGGTGCAGATTCATCGGCGTCCAGCGGGGCCGCTGTTGGGTAATGGCCTCTGCGCCGTTGCGCACTTTTTTAAGTTTCCCGCTTTCGTCGAGCTTGTTGATGTCGCGGCGCGCTGTCGCCGGGGAGATCCCCAGACGCTCAATCACGTTTTCGACGGTAACAAAGCCCAACTGTGCCAGCATATCCAGCAGTATTTGATGTCTTTGTGCTTCAGTCATGAGCTATTCCGATACAAATTGATTTGAAAAGATGATATTTGAAATAGCCTGGAAATACTAAAGTAAATGGAAAAAATGCCGGGTAATCCCGGCATGATATCGACTCACAGGAAGGATTTGAACGGTAGATCGGGTTCAATGGTAAAGCAATCGTCAAACCCACGCGGATAGTGGTATTCGAAATTGTCTTTATCCAGCGGCCAGGTAAACTTGCCGCCAACCTGCCAGATAAACGGTTTAAAACCATACTTCAGGCGATCTTTCTTCATTTCCCATAGCACGCGGATCTCTTGCGGATCGGCCTGGAAGTTCGACCAGATATCGTGATGGAACGGGATCACCACTTTGGTATTCAGCGATTCCGCCATGCGTAGAATATCCGCGCTGGTCATTTTGTCCGTAATACCGCGTGGGTTTTCACCGTAAGAACCGAGCGCGACATCAATTTGATGTTCGTTGCCGTGTTTCGCGTAGTAGTTGGAATAGTGAGAATCGCCGCTGTGATAGAGATTGCCGCCCGGCGTTTTAAACAGATAGTTAACCGCGCGTACATCCATGCCGTCCGGCAGTACGCCAGCGGCTTTCTGATCGGCGGGCAGGGTGATTAATGCGGTGCGGTCAAAGGCATCAAGCGCGTGAATTTCAATATCTTTCACTTTCACGACATCGCCCGGTTTTACCACGATGCAGCGTTCTTTCGGCACGCCCCAGCCAACCCATAAATCCACACAGGTCTGCGGGCCGATAAACGGAACATCATCGGCGCAATTCTGCATTACGGCAGCCGCGACATTGACGTCAATGTGATCGTTATGGTCGTGGGTCGCCAGGACGGCGTCAATCTGACGGATAGCGAAAGGATCGAGAACAAACGGCGTGGTGCGCAGGTTAGGCTGTAATTTTTTGACGCCAGCCATACGCTGCATCTGGTGGCCGGTTTTCATCAACGGATTACCGTGGCTCTGTTTACCGGTACCGCACCAGAAATCGACGCATACGTTAGTGCCGCCTTCAGATTTTAGCCAGATACCGGTACAGCCCAGCCACCACATAGCGAACGTACCCGGCGCGACCTGCTCTTGCTCAATCTCTTCGTTCAGCCAGCTTCCCCACTCCGGAAACGTGCTCAGAATCCATGATTCACGCGTGATGCTTTGTACTTTACTCATCGCATTTACCTTCATGTTTGTTCAAAATAGTTCAAAATGTGATTTGTTTTGATTAATCCTGACACTATTTTCTCAAGAAGGCAATGGGCTATTTTTTGACTTTTGGGTAGAGGAGAACGCAGCCAGAAGAAAATTTAATCTTTTCTGGCGTCATGGGGATGTATTCATCTTTATGATTTTACTTATTTTAATGAAGAAATGAGTTATTTATAAGTAAACCATGTATTAAGTGTGCTAATTATTTGCGCGCTACGTCACATTTAATCAAATTCAATCTTGTTGTGATTACTTTTGAAAATTACAGTGGAGGGACATTATTCTGAGCGCCTGTGACTCAGCAACCTTGTCTACCGGAGATCGTTATGGAGATCCTCTACAACATCTTTACCATTTTTTTTAATCAGGTAATGACCAATGCCCCGCTATTACTGGGTATTGTGACCTGCCTGGGCTATATCCTGCTGCGTAAAAGCGTCAGCGTGATCATCAAAGGGACGATCAAAACCATCATTGGCTTCATGCTGCTACAGGCCGGGTCCGGCATTCTGACCAGCACCTTTAAACCGGTGGTGGCGAAAATGTCTGAGGTCTACGGCATCAACGGCGCGATTTCCGATACCTATGCTTCGATGATGGCAACGATCGAACGGATGGGTGATGCGTATAGTTGGGTAGGCTACGCGGTGTTGCTCGCGCTGGCGCTGAATATTTGTTACGTCTTGTTGCGACGCATTACCGGTATTCGCACCATCATGTTGACCGGGCACATCATGTTCCAGCAGGCGGGGCTGATTGCGGTCTCTTTCTATATCTTCGGCTATTCCATGTGGACCACCATTATCTGCACGGCGATACTGGTTTCCCTGTACTGGGGTATTACCTCCAACATGATGTACAAGCCGACTCAGGAAGTGACCGATGGCTGTGGTTTCTCCATCGGTCACCAGCAGCAGTTTGCTTCCTGGATTGCCTATAAAGTCGCGCCGTTCCTGGGCAAAAAAGAGGAAAGCGTTGAAGACCTCAAACTGCCGGGCTGGCTGAACATTTTCCATGACAACATCGTCTCCACGGCGATTGTAATGACCATCTTCTTTGGTGCCATTCTGCTCTCCTTTGGTATCGATACCGTACAGGCGATGGCGGGTAAAACCCACTGGACAATCTATATCCTGCAAACCGGTTTCTCCTTTGCGGTGGCGATCTTCATCATCACCCAGGGCGTGCGTATGTTTGTCGCCGAGCTCTCTGAGGCCTTTAACGGTATCTCCCAGCGTCTGATTCCGGGCGCAGTACTGGCGATTGACTGCGCCGCTATTTATAGCTTCGCGCCGAACGCGGTGGTCTGGGGCTTTATGTGGGGCACCATCGGTCAGCTGATTGCGGTTGGCATCCTGGTTGCCTGCGGCTCCTCGATCCTGATTATTCCTGGCTTTATCCCGATGTTCTTCTCTAACGCCACTATCGGCGTGTTCGCTAACCACTTCGGCGGCTGGCGTGCGGCGCTGAAGATTTGTCTGGTGATGGGGATGATCGAAATCTTTGGTTGCGTCTGGGCGGTGAAACTCACGGGGATGAGCGCCTGGATGGGTATGGCGGACTGGTCGATTCTGGCACCGCCGATGATGCAGGGCTTCTTCTCCCTCGGTATCGCCTTTATGGCCGTCATCATTGTAATTGCACTGGCTTATATGTTCTTCGCTGGCCGCGCACTGCGCGCAGAAGAAGATGCAGAAAAACAACTGGCAGAACAGTCTGCTTAATAAGGAGTTTTGATTATGACCGTACGTATTCTGGCTGTGTGTGGCAACGGACAGGGCAGTTCCATGATCATGAAAATGAAAGTGGACCAGTTTTTAACCCAATCAAACATTGACCACACGGTAAACAGCTGCGCGGTTGGCGAGTACAAAAGCGAGTTGAGCGGCGCGGATATCATCATCGCTTCTACCCATATTGCGGGCGAAATCAGCGTGACCGGCAACAAATATGTGGTTGGCGTGCGTAACATGCTCTCTCCTGCTGACTTCGGCCCGAAACTGCTGGAAGTGATCAAAGAACATTTCCCGCAAGACGTGAAGTAAGGATGCAACATGAAATTACGTGATTCACTGGCGGAGAATAATTCTATCCGCCTGCAGGCTGAAGCGAATACCTGGCAGGAAGCCGTCAAGATCGGCGTCGATTTACTGGTGGCTGCCGACGTGGTGGAGCCGCGCTATTACCAGGCCATTCTCGATGGCGTTGAGCAGTTTGGCCCCTATTTTGTGATTGCCCCCGGCCTGGCGATGCCGCATGGCCGCCCGGAAGAAGGGGTGAAGAAAACCGGTTTTTCGCTGGTGACCCTGAAAAAGCCGCTGGAGTTTAACCACGAAGATAACGACCCGGTCGATATTCTGATCACCATGGCGGCGGTTGATGCCAACACTCACCAGGAAGTGGGCATCATGCAGATCGTCAACCTGTTTGAAGACGAAGCTAATTTTGACCGTTTACGCGCCTGCCGCACCGCGCAGGAAGTCCTGGATCTCATTGACCGCACCAACGCGGCAGCTTAAGAAGGAATTGAAAATGTCATTACCAATGTTGCAGGTCGCGCTGGACAACCAGACTATGGATAGCGCCTATGAAACCACTCGCCTGATTGCCGAAGAAGTCGACATTATCGAAGTGGGCACCATTCTGTGCGTGGGCGAAGGCGTGCGTGCCGTTCGCGACCTGAAAGCACTCTATCCGCACAAAATCGTGCTGGCGGACGCCAAAATTGCCGATGCCGGTAAAATCCTCTCCCGTATGTGTTTCGAAGCCAACGCGGACTGGGTGACGGTGATTTGCTGCGCCGACATCAACACCGCGAAAGGCGCGCTGGATGTGGCGAAAGAGTTCAACGGCGACGTGCAGATCGAACTGACCGGTTACTGGACCTGGGAACAGGCGCAGCAGTGGCGCGATGCGGGCATTCAGCAAGTGGTTTATCACCGCAGCCGTGACGCGCAGGCGGCAGGCGTGGCGTGGGGCGAGGCGGATATTACCGCGATTAAGCGGCTGTCCGATATGGGCTTTAAAGTGACCGTGACCGGCGGACTAGCGCTGGAAGACCTGCCGCTGTTCAAAGGCATTCCGATCCATGTCTTTATTGCTGGCCGCAGCATTCGCGATGCTGAATCGCCGGTAGAAGCCGCACGGCAGTTCAAACGCTCCATTGCCCAACTGTGGGGCTAAGGAGCGGCTATGCTGTCGAAACAAATTCCGCTCGGCATCTATGAAAAAGCGCTCCCTGCCGGGGAGTGCTGGCTGGAGCGCCTGCGGCTGGCGAAAACGCTGGGTTTTGACTTCGTTGAAATGTCGGTGGACGAGACCGACGCCCGACTGGCGCGGCTCGACTGGAGTCGCGAGCAGCGCCTGGCGCTGGTGAGCGCGGTTGCTGAAACCGGCGTGCGCGTGCCGTCCATGTGTCTGAGCGCGCATCGTCGTTTTCCGCTCGGTAGCGAAGATGACGCGGTACGGGCGCAGGGGCTGGAGATTATGCGTAAAGCGATTCAGTTTGCGCAGGACGTCGGGATTCGCGTCATTCAACTGGCGGGGTACGACGTTTACTATCAGCAGGCCAACGACGAAACGCGTTGCCGCTTCCGCGATGGGTTAAAAGAGAGCGTTGATATGGCCAGCCGCGCCCAGGTGACGCTGGCGATGGAGATCATGGACTACCCGCTGATGAATTCCATCAGTAAAGCGCTGGGCTATGCTCACTACCTCAATAACCCGTGGTTCCAGCTCTATCCGGATATCGGCAATCTGTCTGCCTGGGATAACGACGTACAGATGGAGCTACAGGCGGGAATCGGGCATATCGTCGCGGTACACGTCAAAGATACTAAACCCGGCGTGTTCAAAAATGTGCCGTTTGGCGAAGGCGTTGTCGATTTCGAACGCTGCTTCGAAACGCTCAAACAGAGTGGCTATTGCGGGCCCTATCTGATTGAGATGTGGAGCGAAACAGCAGAGAACCCGGCGGCAGAGGTAGCGAAAGCGCGTGACTGGGTGAAAGCGCGCATGGCCAGCGCCGGTCTGGTGGAGGCAGCCTAATGCAAAAGCTCAAGCAGCAGGTATTTGACGCTAACATGGATTTGCCCCGTTATGGACTGGTGACGTTTACCTGGGGCAACGTCAGCGCTATCGATCGCGAACGCGGGCTGGTGGTGATTAAGCCAAGCGGTGTCGCCTATGAAACCATGAAGGTAGATGACATGGTGGTGGTGGATATGGATGGCAAAGTGGTGGAGGGAGGTTATCGTCCTTCTTCCGATACCGCTACCCATCTGGCGCTGTATCAACGCTATCCGTCGCTTGGCGGCGTCGTTCATACCCACTCCACCCACGCCACGGCATGGGCGCAGGCGGGGATGGCTATTCCGGCGCTCGGTACCACGCACGCGGACTATTTCTTTGGCGATATTCCTTGTACCAGGGCGTTAAGCGAAGAAGAAGTGCAGGGCGAGTACGAGCTGAACACCGGTAAGGTGATCATCGAAACGCTGGGCGAGGTGGAACCGCTGCATACGCCAGGCATTGTCGTGTATCAACACGGGCCATTCGCCTGGGGGAAAGATGCGCACGATGCGGTACATAACGCGGTGGTCATGGAGGAAGTGGCAAAAATGGCGTGGATTGCGCGCGGCATTAACCCGGCGCTGAATCCCATCGACGATTATCTGATGAATAAACACTTCATGCGTAAGCATGGCCCGAATGCGTATTACGGGCAGAAGTGAAGTATGAGCTCCGGAATGTGAATATTATCGGGATGTCACAGGTCTAATTCCGGAGCCATCTTTCCGCGAAAAAAGCCCCCTGCTCAGGGGGCAAATCAACTATGGCTTTTTCGTTGGTTTTCCTGATGCTAGCGATAAATATTCGCGCTGGCGTGTATATTGCCGTTGCTACCCGGTTCCCGGATAAGTATGACGTGATAATACATTGCGTTTCGCACGTCGGCCTCTTCATTCAGCGCCAGATTGGCTTCACTTTCCGTGGCGAAGTTGTGGTTGATGTAGATCACGCCTAAGCTGCGCACATCATCCATATTTCTGGCCTGATGATTATTTAACTCGATGGCTGCCGTTGCCGTTATGCCAGGCAAAAGCGCAGCCAGAAATAACATTATCCGGGCTCGCATAGAGTACCTCCTCAGCAGCGCGGTCTGGTTGGCGATATCCCCCTTTAGTGAATCGCTTCTGGTTTAATTTTAACCATAACCCGCCGCAGAGATGGCGACCTTTTATGATGCTGTTGTTCAAAAAATTATCGCATTGTCGCTTTTTACCTGATTAACAACCCATTGATGTATGCCGCCATGTTTAAGAAATCCTGTGTGGCAAAAAAGTGCGCTGACCACAGTGTCAATTTCTCTGCCGCAACAGGCCGTTTATAGTGGCATGCGATATGAAGTTAATATCTCAGCAGCAAAATGTGACGGGACAGGCGTTACGTTCGGCACGATAAATAATTGTACAATCACCTTGAGTTTGCCCGCAGGCGCCAGTATTATAACGCGTCATTTTTCAGCCGACCTTTAACACGTTCCTTGCCTCCATGGGCCGCGGCTGACCCAGACAGGAGGCTGAATAATCCGTAAGGAGCAATTCGATGCGTCATTACGAAATCGTTTTTATGGTCCATCCTGACCAGAGCGAACAGGTTCCGGGTATGATCGAGCGTTACTCTGCTGCCATCACTGGCGCAGAAGGCAAGATCCACCGTCTGGAAGACTGGGGCCGCCGTCAGCTGGCTTACCCGATCAACAAACTGCACAAAGCGCACTACGTTCTGATGAACGTTGAAGCGCCGCAGGAAGTGATCGATGAGCTGGAAACTACCTTCCGCTTCAACGATGCCGTTATCCGCAGCATGGTTATGCGTACTAAGCACGCTGTTACCGAAGCTTCTCCGATGGTTAAAGCGAAAGACGAGCGCCGTGAGCGTCGCGATGATTTCGCTAACGAAACCGCAGATGATGCTGAAGCTGGGGATTCTGAAGAGTAATTTCTGATGACCAACCGTCTGGCGTTGTCCGGCACCGTGTGCAGGGCCCCCCTTCGAAAGGTCAGTCCATCAGGAATTCCGCATTGCCAGTTCGTGCTTGAGCATCGTTCTGTGCAAGAGGAAGCCGGCTTTCACCGGCAGGCGTGGTGCCAAATGCCCGTTATTGTTAGCGGACACAAAAACCAGGCCATTACTCACAGTATAACGGTCGGCAGCCGCATAACCGTTCAGGGGTTTATTTCTTGCCACAAGGCAAAGAACGGTCTGAGCAAAATGGTTCTGCATGCCGAGCAGATTGAATTGATAGATTCTGGAGACTAGCCATATGGCACGTTATTTCCGTCGTCGCAAGTTCTGCCGTTTCACCGCGGAAGGCGTTCAAGAGATCGACTATAAAGATATCGCTACGCTGAAAAACTACATCACCGAAAGCGGTAAGATTGTCCCAAGCCGTATCACCGGTACCCGTGCAAAATACCAGCGTCAGCTGGCTCGCGCTATCAAACGCGCTCGCTACCTGTCTCTGCTGCCGTACACTGATCGCCATCAGTAATCGGTCACGGTCCATTAATACGACTTTGAGAGGATAAGGTAATGCAAGTTATTCTGCTTGATAAAGTAGCAAACCTGGGTAGCCTGGGTGATCAGGTTAACGTTAAAGCGGGCTATGCTCGTAACTTCCTGGTACCACAGGGTAAAGCTGTTCCGGCTACCAAGAAAAACGTTGAATACTTCGAAGCACGTCGCGCTGAACTGGAAGCTAAACTGGCTGACGTTCTGGCTGCTGCAAATGCACGCGCAGAGAAAATCAACGCCCTGGAAACCGTTACTATCGCGTCTAAAGCAGGCGACGAAGGTAAACTGTTCGGTTCCATCGGTACTCGCGACATCGCTGACGCTGTGACTGCGGCTGGCGTTGACGTGGCTAAGAGCGAAGTTCGTCTGCCGAACGGCGTTCTGCGTACCACTGGCGAACACGAAGTGAACTTCCAGGTTCACAGCGAAGTATTCGCAAAAGTTATCATCAACGTGGTTGCTGAGTAATCAGGCATTCTCGTTTTTGCTAGCAACGAAACGTCGGCCCAGCGCCGACGTTTTGCTTTTTTAACCCCATCGCTTTTCGACTGGCTATCTCCCCCTCTTTTCGCGATAATCAAAAATAAAACATTATTTTAATTTCTTGGTGAAAGAATGGATACCCAACGCCAGGCCTCCCCGTTTGCCCGCAAAAACGTCGTTTATGTGTGTGCCGCATTTTGTTGCCTGCTATGGGGCAGCGCTTATCCAGCCATCAAAAGCGGTTATGACCTCTTTCAGATAGCCACCGACGATATCCCTTCTAAAATTGTTTTTGCTGGTTATCGTTTTTTGTTTGCGGGTGGGTTGCTGCTACTGTTCGCGCTGCTTCAGCGTAAACCGATTGGTCGGTTTCGTCCGCGCCAGTTTGCTCAGTTGACGTTACTGGGGCTGACCCAGACGTCGCTGCAATATCTCTTTTTCTATATCGGCCTTGCGTTCACCTCCGGCGTGAAAGGCTCAATCATGAACGCGACAGGCACATTCTTCAGCGTATTGCTGGCGCACTTTATTTATCAGAACGACCGATTGAGCTACAACAAAACGCTCGGCTGTATTCTGGGCTTTGCGGGCGTCATGGTGGTGAACGTCAGCAACGGCCTGGATTTCAGCTTTAATCTGCCGGGAGAAGGCTCCGTGGTGCTGGCGGCGTTTATTCTTTCTGCGGCCACGTTGTATGGCAAACGTCTCTCGCAGACGGTCGATCCGATGGTCATGACTGGCTATCAATTGGGGATTGGCGGTCTGGTACTGGTCTTTGGCGGTTACGTTTTTGGCGGTACGCTGACGATACATGGCTTCTCGTCGGTGGCGATTTTAGTCTACCTGACGCTGCTCTCGTCGGTCGCTTTTGCGCTATGGAGCATTTTACTCAAATATAATCGCGTGGGGATGATTGCGCCGTTTAACTTTCTGATCCCGGTTTCCGGCGCGGCTCTTTCGGCTATTTTTCTCGGCGAGAATATATTGGAGTGGAAATACATGATTGCGCTGGTGCTGGTGTGTTCGGGGATTTGGTGGGTGAATAAGGTGAAGCGGTAATGCTTCACCTGAACGAATAGGGTATAGGCGGGGTAAGGCGTAGCCGGCGTTACTGTGCGCGAATAAAACTGCCGTCAGGCTGACGCGTAAACAGCACCTGTTGACCGTTATCGCCATCTATCGTTAAACCTGTCACCACCCCGCTGGCATTCTGGCGAATTTTAATCATTTGACCATTTTTGAGATTACTCAGCGGCTTGCCAGCGCCTTCTACCTGTGCCATTGCATAAACGTCTGTCGGGGGCAGTCCGTGGTCACGGAACAGTTGCGCCAGAGTTTTACCAGACTCTACCCGGTACGAGCGCCACTGTTGACCGATGCCGCTATCCTGCTGGAAAGGCTGCGTCTGCGGCTGGTTTTGTTCTTCCGGCTGGCCTTCCTGGATAGGTTCCGGCGCAACGGGCGCCACCTGATCCGGATCGTTTTGCGGCGCGACCAGCTGCGCCTGAAGCTGGGCCTCCGTCGGCGGCTGTGATTGCGATTGCAGATCCAATTGCGCTTCCCGCGTGACGACAGGTGAGTCGCTGGTCTCGCTGGCGGGCAGCAGGAAACCGATCACCAGCACGATAGCGGCAATGATAATGCCACGACGATGCATAGGCGGCAGCGGCTCCATGATGCGAAAATTATCCGGCGCGTGCCAGATTTTCGCCAGGGTTGGTTTTAATTCAAAGCGCCCGGGCATGGTTTACCTCCTGCTCCGCATCTCGTTCCTTAATCATAGAGTATAGATGGCTAACGCTATGATACTGGTAGTGCTATCCGCTTTCGTGACATCAATACGGATAATCTATTGTTTCTTTTTCCCTGCGATTTGTCATCCTCCCTGAGACAAAGTTTTACCAGAAGAAGCGTGGCTGTTATGCTGCCCGCTACTTTTTTGATATCCGATGAAGGAAAAATAATGGCCACCCCGACTTTTGACACTATTGAAGCGCAAGCGAGCTACGGCATTGGTTTGCAGGTAGGGCAGCAGCTCAGCGAATCCGGTCTTGAAGGGCTGTTGCCTGAAGCGCTGGTTGCAGGCATTGCTGATGCGCTGGAAGGTAAACACCCGGCGGTTCCTGTTGATGTGGTGCATCGTGCGCTGCGTGAAATTCATGAGCGTGCGGACGCGGTGCGTCGTGAGCGTTTCAAAGCGATGGCGGCCGAAGGCGTGAAATACCTGGAAGAAAACCGCGAAAAAGACGGTGTGAACAGTACTGAATCTGGTTTACAGTTCCGCGTTCTGACGCAGGGCGAAGGCGCGATTCCGGCGCGTACCGACCGCGTACGCGTGCATTACACCGGTAAGCTTATTGATGGCACCGTATTTGACAGCTCCGTCGCGCGCGGCGAACCGGCTGAATTCCCGGTAAATGGAGTGATCGCCGGCTGGATTGAAGCGCTGACTCTGATGCCGGTAGGTTCCAAATGGGAACTGACTATCCCACAGGAGCTGGCCTATGGCGAGCGTGGGGCCGGGGCATCTATTCCGCCATTCAGCACCCTGGTGTTTGAGGTGGAACTGCTGGAAATTCTGTAAGCGCCCCGGGTTTGCCGGATGACGGCGTAAACGCCTTATCCGGCAATCCTGACTTCAGCAGATGCCAATATTTTATTTTGCAAATGGCGTCGTTACGTGTATTTTTGTGAGCTAATTCGCATTATCAAAGTGATATAACACTCATTTTAAACATAAAATTAACATTGTATTTGAATCTGAGTATTCATCCCGCCGATTCTTACCTAATATCGATGAGTCCTGATAACAGGATCGTCGTATCATAGACCAAAGGCCGTAGAGCCCGCACAACACAGACAGGTACAGGAAGAAAAACATGGTAGATCAGGTAAAAGTCGCAGCCGACGAACAGGCTCCGGCTGAACAGTCGCTACGGCGCAATCTTACAAACCGTCATATACAGCTTATCGCTATTGGCGGCGCTATTGGTACCGGTCTGTTTATGGGATCGGGTAAAACGATCAGTCTCGCCGGACCGTCGATCATTTTTGTGTATATGATCATCGGTTTTATGCTTTTTTTCGTGATGCGCGCCATGGGGGAATTGCTGCTCTCGAATCTGGAATATAAATCGTTTAGCGATTTTGCTTCCGACCTGCTTGGCCCCTGGGCGGGATATTTCACCGGCTGGACGTACTGGTTTTGCTGGGTAGTGACCGGTATGGCTGACGTGGTGGCGATTACCGCCTACGCGCAGTTCTGGTTTCCCGGCCTTTCCGATTGGGTCGCCTCGCTGGCGGTAGTGATCCTGCTGCTAAGCCTCAACCTCGCCACCGTTAAAATGTTTGGTGAAATGGAATTTTGGTTTGCTATGGTCAAAATCGTCGCCATTGTGGCGTTGATTGTGGTCGGGTTGGTGATGATTGCGATGCACTTTAAATCGCCGACAGGCGTTGAAGCGTCTTTCGCGCATCTGTGGAATGACGGCGGCTGGTTCCCGAAAGGTATTAGCGGGTTCTTTGCCGGTTTCCAGATTGCGGTGTTCGCTTTCGTGGGCATTGAGCTGGTTGGTACTACCGCCGCAGAAACTAAAGATCCGGAAAAATCGCTGCCGCGCGCGATTAACTCAATACCGATCCGTATCATCATGTTCTACGTCTTTGCGCTGATTGTCATTATGTCGGTGACGCCGTGGAGTTCCGTGGTGCCGGATAAGAGCCCGTTTGTTGAGCTGTTTGTACTGGTGGGTCTGCCTGCCGCTGCGAGCGTGATCAACTTTGTTGTGCTGACCTCGGCGGCGTCTTCCGCCAACAGCGGCGTCTTCTCGACCAGCCGTATGCTGTTTGGCCTGGCGCAAGAAGGCGTGGCGCCAAAAGCGTTCGCTAAGCTATCGAAACGCGCGGTACCGGCGAAAGGCCTGACCTTCTCCTGTATCTGCCTGCTGGGCGGCGTGGTTATGCTGATGGTCAACCCGAGCGTGATTGGCGCATTCACCATGATCACTACGGTTTCGGCTATCCTGTTTATGTTTGTCTGGACCATCATTCTGTGTTCATACCTGGTGTACCGCAAAAAGCGTCCCCACCTGCATGAAAAATCCATCTATAAGATGCCGCTCGGTAAGCTGATGTGCTGGGTCTGCATGGCGTTCTTTGCGTTCGTGCTGGTATTACTGACGCTGGAAGACGATACGCGCCAGGCGCTGATCGTGACGCCGCTGTGGTTTATCGCGTTGGGTCTGGGCTGGCTGTTCCTGCGTAAGAACAAACTGGCTAAATGACGGATTTATCCCTCTCGCTTAGGCGAGGGGGTATGCGCATAACGTACCCGCCGGGGCGCTTTCTTCATTTTTACGCCCCATTTTGTCGCTTCCCGCTCCTTAACGAGCTATTTTTCTCGCCACATTTGATAGCGTATGGAGATGAAAAGCTCAGGAAATGAGTGTTTGTCCGCTGATGCAATGACGCGAAAAACGTTTCTTCAGGAAGGGCAGCTGTAAATTGCAGGCTGACGGTAAGTGCCGCCTTGATGAATTCCTATAATGGCGGCTCGCGCTGGATAATACGTTGAAAAAGTGGTTTAAGTAACAAATTAATCTCCTATTTCAAACTGTAATTATGACCATTCGACGCTGGATTTTAAGCGCTACGCTTTTGCTGCTGCCTGTTCCTGCGTTCGCAGATTTTCAGTATCAGCAGGATAAGGACGGCGTTTTTTATACCGCCGACGACGAACCGCAAATTCTCTCCCGACTGCCTGACGTTAGCTATTCGCATTTACGGCGTATTGCCGATTTATCTCACCCGCAAGACCCTCGCCCGTTAATAGAAATCAATCCCGACAGCCATAACTGCGACGACAATCATATTTGTCAGCACGCTTATCTCAGCGATGGGCGCTTTATCCTGTGGGCAGGCAAAATCGTCCAGAATACCGGGGATGAGCCTGCCGTTGATGTTGCCAGCTTTCAGTCTTTTGGCGCCTTTGCCGCCGATAAACACGGTCTCTATTTTGATGGTAAACGTCGTGATAGCAATGCGGGTGAAAAACGTGTGGATATGGCGACTCTGGCAGAGACGAAAATCTGGAATCTGCTGCGGGATAAAAATAATCTCTATTATGAAGGCCGCTGGCTGGGGCGGGCCGATGGGTTTCGCGTGTTGAGGCTGGATTCCACTTCGGCAAGGGAGTTTATTGTGACGACGGCGCAACGGGTGATTGTGAACGGCATACCCATTACCGCTGATGCTAATACGTTTCAAATCATTCGCTGGATGCCTGGCGAGGTACTAATTTATCGTGATAAAACCGGTAAGCATGACTATGAGATTGATAATTCCAGTCGGTACTGCGGCTATTTTAATATTGGCCTGCGTGAGGTGACATGGCTGAAACATGAGGCAACCAACGCCGGGAGCAGTTGTAAAGTGGAAACCCTGCCGGGTGTCGATCCGGAGTATTTTTTTCGTCTGAACGGGAACACCGGTTGGTATAAGGATCGTATTTATCAGGTGAGCACGAATGCGTTGGGCGAGGGGGTACTGCGCATTTTTACGTCGCAGGAAAAACTTCCGGCGCTGAAAATAGATAGAGTTACCTATAATTACTACCATCTGGCTTTGTCCGCGGATGGGCAATTATATCGCCAGATCTCACGTGATCAATGGCAGCGCTATAACCCGATATTAACAGAGTGGACGACGGTATCACCAGCGCCCACTGACGTTATCTCTTTGCTTCCCTCTGATTACCACTAGCGCAGGATGGCGCAATGTTGAGAATAAAACAGTTCTGTTTATCGATTTTATTAATGCTGGCACCAGTGTTAGCTCTGGCCTGTTCCGGCATTCCATATGCTTTGTTTCACTATCAGCCGTGGGGGCAGGGAACGAAATATGTAGTTGAAGAAGATTATGATTATGGTATTAATTTTAAAGATATTAAAATTCGAGAGGTAAAATTTAGTCAACTACGGCACGTTCCTGACCGCATTATTAATGAATATAATGACCGTGGAAAAATGAGTAATGATTTTGTTCATGTCGCCGCTTTTTCATCGCTAATAAAAAATGATTTCTGGCAGTTTTATTGGCTAACCGACGGCCAGCATATTTTATGGGCTGGGAAAATCGTACAAAATCCACCGGGTAAGCCGCCAGTGGATGCAGCGACTTTTCGGGCGTATGGACGCTTTGCCGCTGATAAAGATAGTCTTTACTTCGACGGCGAGCGCACAGATGATAATCATGGTGAAAAAAGGGTCGATATAGATTCGTTGCAGCAGGTCGGCGGCAACATCAAATTAAACGACTCCGGCGATGTGCTTAAAGACAGGCGCAACCTCTACTTTCAGGGACGCTGGCTGGCTAGTGCGCAGGGATATTCCATCCTGGGCGTTAAATCCTGGGAGCAGCGTAATATTCTGTTTTCGCCGACCAGCTGCGATACTACATCTAATCCTGGCCCGTGGGACACTATTCTACGTACCGCCACGCAGGTTTTTGTTAATGGTGTGGCAATTGATGCCGATCCGAACTCTTTTCATGTTGTGCGCTGGGTCGCTGGCGTGCAGTTACTCTATCGCGACAAAGCAGGCGTAAAACGCTATTACTTCGGCAAAGACTGTCTCAATACGTTTAATGTACAGCGGGATAAGGTGACATGGATGACGCGAGAGGCATCGCGCCGAGGCGATGACTGCCGAATAGCGACTATTCCCAATGTTGATCCAGAATATTTCCATCCCATTCATTACAATTGGACGGTAGCACAGTACAAAGATCTATTGTACCAGGTGAAGTATGTCTCTCCGGTCGACAGGGTATTAACCATCACCCGCTTGCCTGATCCGCAGGTACAGCTGAAAGCTGGCGCTAATTTGGTGGGTAAACAGATCTATTTTATCGGCGATGGGGGCGTGCAGATTATCGACCCTATTGGACCATTGGTGTGGTTTAAAAATCCCGATGGTTCATTTTCTGATGTTTTTGCTCATGACGATCGTTATCTCTATTTCTTCGGTGATACGCTGGTGGATAGCGGGCAACGGCGTAACGTAACGCGGACGCTGGATACTGCGCATATCGACAAGAGCGGTTATTATCTGGTCACTGAGGAGGGGAAATATGAGGTTATTAATAATGCATTCACCTCTCGCTAAAAAGCGTTAGTCGATTCAGAATAAACGATCCTGTCTATACGTTCAGGATCGTTTATTGGCGGTGGATTATTCCCCGGCCAGTGCGCGTGGGAACAGCACGTTATTCTCCAGGCTGATGTGCTCCATCAGATCATCAATCATCTCATTAATGCCGTTATACATCGCTTTCCAGGTGGTGCAGGCTTCTGGCGGCGGCGTTACATTTTGGGTGACGTGTTTGATGACGTCTACCAGCTCTCCCGCCTCGTCATGCTCGCTTTCCATTACGCTTATCGGGCCCGTTGCCTGGCGACCCATACCCTGTTTGATCATTGGGAACAGGATCTGTTCTTCTTTCATCATATGGCTGGAAAGCTCTTCATGCAGCGCGGTGAGATATTTTGTCAGGCCGCGTGGGACGTTTGGCTTATCCGCGTGAACGCGTTCCACTTTGGTTGCCTGCAGAATAAGCTCCGGCAGTTGTTCGCGATGTCGGTCATGATAGCGAACAACGATATGGTCAATAATGTCCGCCAGCGGAACGGCGCGCCAGTCTTTTTCGATGGGCTGTTCAGCCAATTGCGCCAGTTGCGCTTCAATGATGTCAATATCGACGTCGTGACGCGCGGCGGCGCGTGCCAGCGTCTGTTTTCCACCGCAGCAGTAATCCATATCGTACTGGCGAAACAGCGCCGATGCGCGGGGAATAGAGAGCGCCAGTTCGCCTAAAGGTTGATCGCGATAAGCCATAGCCGTTACCTCATTTGCAATAATATAAGTTGTATTATAAATGCATCTTTAAGGCGAGGCTATAACACTTTCGGGGTGCGTATAATTTAAGCGAGTATGAAATTAGCGTTCCGTGACCGGAACGACGGTCGCTTTTTCCGGTTTCGCTCTCACGGCAATGACCACGCCCGCCACCAGGAGCGCAATGCCGCTTAACGTCAGGAATGGCGGGATTTCCTGGCGCAGAATGAAGGTATAGAGCAGTCCCGCCAGCGTTTCAAAAACAATCAGCGGCCCTAAAATAACGGTTGGCAATTTTTGGCTGGCGATATTCCAGCACAGCGCGCCCACCCAGGAACACAGCACCGCGATGGCGATCATCAGACCGATAAACAGCGCGGGATGCGGGCCAAAGGGCAGGGTAAACAACGGTTTCTGGATACTCAGCCACAGACAGACCGCCGCATAGCCGATTAACGAGACCGGCAGCGTAACCAGCGCCTGCGCCGTTGCCCACATCATGGGATGTTTGTCGGGATTTTCCCGCAGCCAGCGGGCGTTGCGCAGCGCATACCATGCCCAGCACGCTACGGAAATCAGCGCCAGCACAATGCCTGAACCATAGCGCCAGCCGCTAACATCGGACAATCCCTGGCTAAGTTCAGCAATATTGACGCACAGCAGGCCAAAACCGATAAGCGCCAGCGCGGGCGCTAAACGCCGCCAGGATAATCTGCCGTCTCGTTGGCTATAGAGAACGTTAGCGAAAAGCGGAATGACGACCGGCAATGTCCCGATGATCATCGTCGAAACCGGCGCGCCGGTTCGCTGAATAGCGCTGGCGAGGCAGGCGTAATAGATTACATTGCCCATCAGAGTCAGCGACAGGGCGGTGAACCAGTCTTTGCGCGTCAACTGGCGTAACCGCGTGCGGCCTAACCAGGCAATCGGCAGGGCAATCAGCCCCAGCGCCAGATAGCGTCCCATTGACTGTAAGAGGGCCGGGTAATCCGGCACGATTAACGGGCCGACGAAAATCAATCCCCACATTAGCCCTGCCAGCAGGGCGTATAGCACGCCGCTAATCATCAGATTCTCCTCATAAACCGTTCCGTCATTATCAGAGAAGGTCTATGAGGATGCCACATAAATTAACTAAATTTTAACACTTACAGTACGGAGCGAAGGCTTTCTGTGAGCGTCGTCGTCGGGCGACCGATGAGTTTACGCAGCGTATGGCTGTCATCAAACAAGCCGCCTTTCGCCGCGCCAGCGTCAGAATTGGCCAACATATCCGCCAGTCCGTCAGGCAGGCCTGCGCCTTTTAGCGCGGCGGCAAAATCGACTTCGCTCAGGTTCTGGTAGACGATTTTTTTTCCGCTCTGATGAGTAAGTTCATCCGCCAACTGGCGTAATGTCCAGGCGTCATCACCCGCCAGCTCGTAGACATTCCCGGCGTGACCCTCTTCACGGATGACGCGCGCGGCGGCGGCGGCATAGTCAGCGCGCATTGCGGAGGCGATTTTCCCTTGTCCCGCTGCGCCAATAAAGACGCCATGCTTCAGCGCGGCAGGGACGCTCGCCAGGTAGTTTTCCGTATACCAGCCGTTACGTAATAGCGTGTGAGGAATACCTGACTCAGCCAGCATTTTTTCCGTTTCAATATGTTCATCGGCGAGCGCCAGCGGCGATTTATCCGCATGTAGCAGGCTGGTATAGGCGATGAATTTCACCTTTGCGGCAATGGTGGCCTGAATAACGTTGCGGTGCTGCGCGGTGCGTTGTCCCACTTCGCTGGATGAAATGAGCAGCAGTTTATCAACGCCCTGTAAGGCGGAGGTCAGCGCGGCTTCGTTAGCGTAATCCGCCTGGCGAACGGCAATCCCGCGCTGACTGAGCGGGGCGGCTTTTTTCGGGTTACGGACGATCGCGACGAGGTGACTGGCGGGCGTCGTTTTTAGCAGGTTTTCAATAACGTGTTGGCCCAGTTGGCCTGTTGCGCCAGTGATAGCAATCATGGTGAACTCCTCAGTGTTGGTCTTGTGTTTTATTACGCTACCACCTAAACTTACTTTTAGTAAGTACGTACAAAAAGGTAAGTATCAATGCGCGCTCATACTCTTTCCCGGCAGTTGCGTGAAGGTAATCTCTTTGCTGAACAGTGCCCGTCCCGTGAGGTGTTAAAACATGTCACCAGTCGCTGGGGCGTACTGATTCTGGTCGCGTTACGCGACGGTACACACCGTTTTAGCGACCTGCGCCGCAAGATGGGAGGCGTGAGTGAAAAGATGCTGGCGCAGTCGTTACAGGCGCTTGAACAGGACGGATTTCTCAACCGGGTGTCATATCCAGTTGTTCCGCCGCATGTGGAGTACAGCCTGACGCCGCTTGGCGAGCAGGTGAGTGATAAAGTCGCCGCGCTGGCGGACTGGATAGAACTGAATTTGCCGCAGGTATTGGCGCAGCGGGAGCGTTTATCAGATGGCGGCTAGCGCTTTATTCGGCCTGCCAGTCAGGCCGAATAAACGCAGCGCCATACGGGACACACGTTACTTGCTTAAATCCACCTGATAAATGGCAAAACCGATATCATTGACGGCAACCTTCTTCATCGGATACTGCCCTTTCGCTTTAATGAAGGCAGCGGCTTTATCGCCTGGCGATGTTTCAAAGCGGATATCCAGCGCCGTATCGCTGTGGATTGGCGCCAGACGCCAGTTATTATCCGCCGCCGGATGGATTTCGCCCGCGCGTTTTGATTCTGCGCCAATCCATGCCGCCAGCACGGCGCGATTTTCATCCGGAGACGCAAAGGCGATATGGCTGTCGCCCGTGCCGGCAAACTTGCCGCCGTAAGCGCGATAGTTATTCGTGGCGACCAGGAACGTAGCGTTCGGGTCGACAGGCTTACCGTTAAAGGTCAGGTTTTTAATACGTTCCGCCTGCGGATTCACCATCTGGCATTCGCCATCATAGCGGGCGGGCTGTGACACATCGATTTGATAATTCACGCCGTCAATGACATCGAAATTATAGGTGCGAAAGCCATCCCAATTGATCAACGATTGCGGTTTGTTGCTGTGAATATCAATTTGATTAAACTGTCCGGCAGAACATTCCAGCCACTCTTTTACCTCCTTGCCGCTGGCTTTCACCACCACCAGCGTATTCGGATAGAGATAAAGATCGGCGGCGTTACGGAAGGTCAACTGGCCTTTTTCCACTTCGACAAAGCTGGCAGGATCGTTCTTACGCCCGCCAACTTTAAACGGCGCGGCGGCGGACAGCACCGGCAGTTTCGCCAGATCCGGATCGCCCTGAATAAAGTGTTCCACATACGCTTTTTGCGCGTTATTCACCACCTGTACGGTAGGATCGTCCTGCACCAGAGCAAGATAACTGTACATGTTATCGGCGGACTTGCCGATGGGCTTGCTGACAAACTCGCGGGTGGCATCGTGATCGGCTTTCAGAATACCGACCAGCTTACTGTCTTCCGCCGCCAGCGACGTTTTAGCGGCGGCGTCGTAAATAGGCCGCGCTTCCGCTTTCGCCTGCGCAACCTGCCATTTACCGCTGTCGTTATTGAGCACCAGATCGACCACTCCCAGATGGTCGCCCCACATGCCAGGCATTACCGCAGGAATGCCGTTAAGCGTACCTTTGGCGATATCCGCGCCTTTGATGTCGGCAAAATCTTTACCGGGGAAGACGGCGTGGGCGTGGCCAAACATAATCGCGTCGACGCCGGGAACTTCGCTGAGGTAATAAACCGAGTTTTCCGCCATGCTGTGGTACGGATCGGCAGAAAGGCCTGAATGAGCAATGACTACCACGATATCAGCGCCTTTCTCGCGCATTTCTGGCACATATTTCCGGGCGGTTTCCGTAATGTCATTGACGGTAACTTTGCCGCTCAGGTTCGCTTTATCCCAAATCATGATTTGCGGCGGAACAAAGCCGATATAGCCGATTTTCAGAGTTTGCGGGTGGCCGTCTTTATCAATAACGCTCGTCTCTTTAATCAGATAAGGCGTAAAGAGCGGCTTTTGGGTTTTAACGTCGATAATATTGGCGTTAACATAAGGGAATTTCGCGCCGGCCAGCGCGTTATGCAGATAGTCCAGACCATAATTAAATTCATGGTTGCCAAGGTTTCCAACCGCGTAATCCAGAGTGTTGAGCGCTTTATAGACCGGGTGAACATCACCGTCTTTGAGCCCTTTTGCCGCCATATAATCGCCCAGAGGGCTCCCCTGAATCAGGTCGCCGTTATCCACCAGCACGCTGTTTTTGACTTCATTTCGGGCGGCATGAATCAAACTTGCGGTACGTACCAATCCGAATTTTTCGGTTGCGGTATCCTTGTAATAATCGAAATCCATCATGTTGCTATGTAAATCAGTAGTTTCCATGATACGGAGATCGACGGTGGCCGCATTCACGCTGGCGGCGATCAGCGTAGCCAGAAGCGTTGCACTAAACTTAATCATCAGAGGCACCTTTTAAGAACGCAATAGAAAAGCCGGATAGTGAAAAATAGCGATGATAAACAGTGAAACCCGATATCGTTCCAACCGTCGCCAGAAGAAGGCGAAACCGCCCCATCCGGCCGATTTTTTGCGAGTGTTCACAGAAAGGTGAATCATGCCATGAAAGCTATTATCAAAACCGCTGACGGTATCACAGTTGGCGGAACCCTTAACGATCGGGTATAAGTAAAACAACGAGTTAACGCCCCCGTCATAAAGAGGTGGAGAATGTTAGAACAAGTATGCCAGCTTGCACGGAACGCGGGCGATGCCATTATGCAGGTTTATGATGGAGCCAAACCGATGGAGTACGCCCGCAAGCAGGACGATTCTCCAGTCACTGCGGCGGATATCGCCGCACATACCGTGATTCTCGAAGGGTTACGCACGCTCACGCCGGATATTCCGGTGCTTTCAGAAGAAGATCCGCCCGCCTGGGAAGTGCGCCAGCACTGGCAGCGTTACTGGCTGGTCGATCCGCTCGACGGCACCAAAGAATTCATCAAGCGCAATGGCGAATTCACGGTCAATATTGCGCTGATTGAGCAGGGCAAGCCGGTGTTGGGCGTTGTCTATGCGCCGGTGCTGAAAGTGATGTACTACGCGGCGGAAGGTAAGGCCTGGAAAGAGGAGTGCGGGGTGCGTAAGCAGATTCAGGTGCGGGATGCCCGCCCGCCGCTGGTGGTGATTAGCCGTTCGCATACGGATGATGAACTCACCGAATATCTCCAACAGCTTGGCGAACATCAGACCACCTCTATTGGTTCCTCGCTGAAATTCTGCCTTGTGGCGGAAGGCCAGGCGCAGCTTTACCCCAGATTTGGGCCGACCAGCGTCTGGGACACTGCCGCAGGTCATGCCATTGCCGTTGCAGCCGGGGCGCACGTTCACGACTGGCAGGGAAAAACGCTGGACTATACCCCTCGTGAATCGTTCCTTAACCCCGGCTTCCGGGTGACTATTTACTGAGGAGCTTATGCAGCAGGTCGACCACCTGCTGTACCTCTTGCTGGGTTAACGCGCCATCTTTCACCCATTGAACCCGACCGTCTTTGTCAAGCACGATGACGGCGGACCCCTCTTCTTTTAATTGCCAGGCGTTACGCGCCACGCCATTGCTGTCGACAATAAATTGCGACCACGGGTAGAGCTTTTTATTACTTTCTATACTGCTACGCACGAACATACCGGAGCCTGGGATCGCATCATCGGTGTTCACAATTGTGGTCGTCTGGTATCTGTCATGCGGAAGCCCGGCGGATTTAATCGCTTCAATCAGCGTGGCGTTTTTTTCCTTCGCTGACGTTCGACCCGCAATGTGCAGCAGGACGCGCACTTTTCCCGCCAGCTGCGCGCTATTCCAGTTTTTATAACTAAACTCATCTTTATTCAACGTCAGTTCGCCACGGTCGGCAATGCCTACCGGCGGCACCCGTTGGTTAACTTCAAGGTTATGCGCACAAGCCATTATGGGGAGTAGCAGACACGACATCGCCAGAATTTTACGTAGGGTCATGGTCATTCCTTCTTTATTTTTTGCAGGTGATCCGACCACTTTGGGCCGATAGTTAATCATATGTGCGATTGATGCTTTTTCCCGCAAAGGGGATGCCAGTTTGCGGGCGGGCGCACATTTCCTGTGAAAAATGAAGGCATATACTGAGAAAAATGAGCTGATGTTTAGATAATTCTGAATAACTGTAATCAAAAGGTAAATATACTTATGCACACTGGAAACGACGTAGATATGGTCTATAGTCATATGGCATTAAAATTTGCGCCTTAAAACTGTTGGGCCGATTGTGGCACCGCAAGGGCGTAATACTTTGCAGGAGACAACAATGAAAATTTTCCAACGCTACAACCCGCTACAGGTGGCGAAGTACGTGAAGATCCTGTTCCGTGGACGGTTATATATCAAGGATGTTGGCGCTTTTGAGTTCGATAAGGGTAAGATTCTTATCCCAAAAGTGAGAGACAAGCAGCACTTGTCTGTGATGTCTGAAGTTAACCGTCAGGTTATGCGTCTGCAAACTGAGATGGCGTAACCAAAAGTGCTATGCAGTAGGTTAAAAAAGTAAAAAAAAACGGCTCCTGAATCAGGAGCCGTTGATGTTTCTGGCAAACGGATTTCAGGCCGCGCTGTCTTCTTTACCTTGCGCATCGGGCAGTTTCGGCGCCGGTACGTTGCTTTTATTGTCGAGACGCGTCACCAGCAACTGATCGATACGGTAGTTGTCGATATCCACCACTTCAAATTTGTAGCCGGAAAACTTCACCGAATCAGTACGTTTTGGGATCTTGCGCAGCATAAACATCATAAAGCCGCCAATGGTTTCATAGTTGCCGGATTGCGGAAACTCATCGATATCCAGCACGCGCATGACGTCGTCAATCGGCGTGCCGCCGTCAACCAGCCAGGAATTTTCATCGCGCGCCACAATTTGCTCTTCCAGTCCCTGGCCGACCAGGTCACCCATTAGCGTGGTCATCACATCGTTCAGCGTAATGATACCGACGACCAGTGCGTATTCATTCATAATGACCGCGAAATCTTCGCCCGCCGTTTTGAAACTTTCCAGCGCCTCAGAAAGGGTCAGCGTATCCGGCACAATCAAGGTATTGCGAATTTGCACGCCGCTATTCAGCGCCATACTTTGGTTCGCCAGCACGCGATTCAGCAGATCTTTGGAGTCTACATAGCCGATGATGTGGTCGATATCTTCATTACACACCAAAAATTTTGAGTGCGGATGTTCGGCGACCTTTTTCTTCAGGCTTTGTTCGTCTTCGTGCAGATCAAACCAGATGATACTTTCGCGCGACGTCATAGAAGACGGTACGGTGCGGGATTCAAGTTCAAACACATTTTCAATCAGTTCGTGCTCTTGCTTGCGCAAGACGCCCGCCAGCGCGCCGGCTTCCACCACTGCGTAAATATCATCAGAAGTAATGTCGTCTTTCCGCACCATTGGAATTTTGAACAGGCGGAAGATGTTGTTTGCCATGCCGTTAAACAGCCACACCAGCGGGCGAAAAACGAACAGGCAGAAGCGCATCGGGTTGATGATACGCAAAGCCACAGCTTCTGGCGCAATCATACCGATGCGTTTCGGGGTTAAATCCGCGAACAGGATAAACAGCCCCGTCACCAGCGAGAAAGAGAGAATAAAGCTCAGCTGCTCGGAGAGTTCTGGCGACATATAGTGCGAGAAAAGGGCGGAAAAGGCGGGCGAAAATGCCGCATCGCCGACGATACCGCCAAGAATAGCGACGGCGTTCAGGCCAATTTGCACAACGGTGAAAAACATGCCGGGATTTTCCTGCATTTTCAATACGCGTTGTGCGTTGATACTGCCTTCATCAGCTAATAGCTTAAGTTTAATCTTACGTGATGCGGCAAGCGAGATCTCGGAGATGGAGAAGAACGCACTTACAGCGATCAGGCAGAATATAATGAATATACTGTTTAACATATCTTATCCGGCGAAACGCCAGATCCTCGGAAGGGAAGTTTATAAATCCGTGTGGTAACGTTTAATGAAAACCGGCTCGTAGCAGTGAGCCGATAAGTTCAGGGCTAGTATAGCGTAAGCTACTGTAAAGTCGCCAGAGGGTTCATTTTCAACTCCGACAAGTTCCCCCTACGCCTGCGTCGTCACGCGTCAGGCGGCAGGCAAACGCCGATCCCGCCAATCCCGCAGTAACCGTATGGATTTTTGTGCAGATACTGTTGGTGTTCATCCTCGGCGTAGTAAAACGGCGTCGCATGGGCGATTTCCGTGGTAATAGGGCGATGGTCTCCGGCGGCGGTCATTGCCGACTGAAAGCGCTCGCGACTGGCGTGAGCGGCGGCATTCTGTTCCGGCGTTAAGGGATAAATCGCAGAACGGTATTGCGTACCGTGATCGTTACCTTGTTGCATCCCCTGCGTCGGATCGTGATTTTCCCAGAAGGTCTGTAAAAGCTGCTCATAACTGATAACGGCAGGATCGTACACTATCCGTACCGCTTCGGCATGACCGGTCTGCCCGGAGCAGACTTCCCGGTAGGTTGGATTAGGCGTGTAACCGCCTGCATACCCTGCCGCGGTGCTATATACGCCGGGCAATTGCCAGAATAAACGTTCTACGCCCCAGAAACAGCCCATCGCGAAGTAGGCGATCTCCATCCCGGCAGGGACATTGGTCATAGAGTGTTCATTTACCGCATGCAGAGTGGCGATCGGCATCGGGGTGTTGCGTCCTGGTAACGCATCTGCTTGAGTAACCAGATGTTTTTTATCAAATAAACTCATGAGCTATTCTCCCGAAAGCGTTAATTGGCGTTAAGGTTGTAACGAGACGCATCTTTGCACACAATAACAACATTAATGTATCTGGATTTAACCATAAGAAATATTTGGGCAGTCGTCTGCTTTTCAATCGAAATTGTTGATTTTATGTTAAGCCGCGGAGCGGTAGTGTGATTTTTTCCAGGGGTGGGAATAGGGGATATTCAGGAGAAAATGTGCCACATATCCGTCAGTTATGTTGGGTTAGCTTACTGTGCCTGAGCAGTTCTGCGGTAGCCGCAAATGTTCGTCTGAAAGTCGAAGGGCTATCCGGAGAGCTGGAAAAAAACGTTCGCGCACAGCTCTCTACGATTCAGAGCGATGAGGTGACGCCGGATCGGCGCTTTCGCGCCCGAGTTGATGATGCGATTCGCGAAGGGCTTAAAGCGCTAGGCTATTACGAACCCACTATCAAATTCGACTTGCTTCCACCGCCTGCGAAAGGACGGCAGGTATTAATCGCCAGGGTTACGCCCGGCCAGCCGGTGTTGATTGGCGGTACAGAAGTCATTTTACGCGGCGGCGCGCGCACGGACAAAGATTATCTGGCCTTACTGAAAACGCGTCCGGCAATCGGCACGGTGCTGAACCAGGGAGACTATGACAATTTTAAAAAGTCGTTAACCAGCGTGTCGCTACGTAAAGGCTATTTCGACAGCGAATTCGTTAAAAGTCAGTTGGGAATTGCTCTGGGCCGTCATCAGGCGTTTTGGGATATTGATTATGATAGCGGTGAGCGCTATCGCTTCGGACCTGTCACCTTCGAAGGTTCGCAGATTCGTGATGAATATTTACAAAATCTGTTGCCGTTTAAAGAGGGTGATGAGTACGAATCGAAAGATTTGGCGGAACTAAACCGCCGACTTTCCGCTACCGGATGGTTTAATTCTGTCGTGGTGGCGCCGGAATTTGAGAAATCGCGTAAAACAAAAATTCTGCCGTTAAAAGGCGTGGTATCGCCGCGAACCGAAAACACGATTGAAACCGGGGTGGGGTACTCCACCGACGTCGGGCCGCGCGTGAAAGCGTCGTGGAAAAAACCGTGGATGAACTCTTACGGTCATAGCCTGACCACCAGCACCAGTATTTCTGCGCCGGAACAGGTGCTGGATTTTAGTTATAAAATGCCGCTGCTGAAAAACCCGCTGGAGCAATACTATCTGGTCCAGGGCGGTTTTAAACGTACCGATTTGAATGATACGGAGCAGGACTCGACCACGCTTGCCGTTTCGCGTTACTGGGACCTTTCCAGCGGTTGGCAGCGGGCGATTAACCTGCGCTGGAGTTTCGACCACTTTACCCAGGGGAACGTCACCAATACCACCATGCTGTTCTACCCGGGCGTGATGATCAGCCGAACCCGCTCGCGAGGGGGACTGATGCCAACCTGGGGCGATTCGCAGCGCTATTCAGTAGACTATTCGAATACGGCCTGGGGCTCCGACGTGGATTTCTCCGTGCTGCAGGCGCAAAACGTCTGGATTCGGACTTTGTACGATCGCCACCGTTTTGTGATGCGCGCCAATTTGGGCTGGATAGAAACCGGTGATTTCGACAAAGTTCCGCCGGATTTACGTTTCTTCGCCGGGGGCGACCGCAGTATTCGCGGCTATAAATACAAATCTATTTCGCCTAAAGATAGCGACGGCAATCTTAAAGGCGCCTCAAAACTGGCAACCGGATCGCTGGAGTACCAGTATAACGTCACCGGCAAATGGTGGGGGGCAGTGTTTGTCGATAGCGGCGAGGCGGTGAGTGATATTCGCCGTAGCGATTTCAAAACCGGGACCGGAGTCGGCGTGCGCTGGGCGTCGCCGGTTGGGCCTATCAAACTCGATTTTGCCGTACCGGTCGGCGACAAAGACGAACACGGTTTACAGTTTTATATCGGTCTGGGGCCTGAATTATGAGTTTATGGAAGAAAATAAGCCTCGGCGTGTTGATTTTCATTGTGGTGTTACTGGCGAGCGTTGCGTTTCTGGTCGGGACGACGACGGGGCTGCATCTGGTATTCAGTGCGGCGAACCGCTGGGTGCCGGGGCTGGAGATTGGGCAGGTCACCGGCGGCTGGCGGGACTTATCGTTAAAAAATATCCGCTATGAGCAGCCGGGCGTTGCGGTAAATGCGGGCGAAATTCATCTGGCCGTCGGGCTTGATTGCCTGTGGCGCAGTAGCCTGTGCGTCAATGATCTGGCGCTAAAAGACATTAATGTCGCTATCGACAGCAAAAAAATGCCGCCTTCCGAACCGGCGCAAGAAGAGGAAGAAAGCGGACCGCTGAACCTCTCCACGCCCTGGCCCATCACGCTGTCGCGCGTGGCGTTGAATAACATCAATATCAAGATTGATGACACTACCGTTTCGGTGTTGGATTTTACCTCCGGGCTGGCATGGCAGGAGAAAAACCTGACCCTGAAACCGACGCGGCTTCAGGGATTGCTGATCGCGCTGCCGAAGGTCGCTGACGTGGCGCAGGAAGAGGTGGTTGAACCCAAAATCGAGAAACCTCAACCGGATGAAAAGCCGCTTGGCGAAACGCTAAAAGATCTGTTTGCAAAACCAGTAATGCCGGAGATGACCGATGTTCACCTGCCGCTCAATCTGAATATCGAGTCATTTCGCGGCGAGCAGCTACGCATCACTGGCGATACCGATCTGACGGTGCGCACGATGCTGCTTAAAGTCAGCAGTATCGACGGTAATATGAAGCTGGATACTCTGGATATCGACGCCAACCAGGGCACGGTGAAAGCCTCCGGTACGGCGCAGCTCGCCAATAACTGGCCGGTCGATATTACGCTCAACAGTACGCTGAATATCGATCCGCTAAAGGGTGAAAAGATAAAACTCAAGGTCGGCGGCGCGCTACGCGAACAACTGGAGGTCGGGGTGAACCTTTCCGGGCCGATGGATGTCGCGCTTCGCGCCCAGACGCGGCTGGCGGAGGCCGGTTTACCGCTCAATCTTGAAGTCGTCAGCCAACGCATTGCCTGGCCATTGACGGGTGATACCCAGTTTCAGGCTGACGATCTGAAGCTCAAACTGAGCGGTAAGATGACCGACTATACGTTGTCGATGCGAACCGCCGTGAAAGGACAAGATATTCCGCCGGCGACCATCACGCTGGATGCTAAAGGGAATGAGCGGCAGATTAATCTCGATAAACTCACCGTCGCCGCTCTGGAGGGAAAAACCGAACTGAAAGCGCTGGTGGACTGGCAGCAGGCGATTAGCTGGCGTGGCGAACTGACGCTGAATGGCATCAATACCGCTAAAGAGATCCCGGACTGGCCCGCGAAGCTTAACGGCGTCATGAAAACCAAAGGCAGCCTCTACGGCGGCACCTGGCAGATGGATGTCCCGGAGCTCAAGCTGACCGGCAATGTGAAGCAGAACAGCGTTAACGTCAACGGGACGCTAAAGGGCAACAGCTACATGCAGTGGACGATCCCGGGGCTGCACCTTGCGCTGGGCCCAAACAGCGCCGATATAAAAGGCGAGCTTGGCGTTAAGGAGCTGAATCTTGACGCCGCCATCGATGCGCCAGGGCTGGATAATGCGCTGCCAGGGCTGGGGGGCATGGCAAAAGGAATTGTTAAAGTCCGCGGTACGGTAGAAGCGCCGCAGCTGTTGGCGGATATCACCGCCCGCGGCTTGCGCTGGCAGGAGCTGTCTGTCGCCCAGGCGCGCATCGAGGGCGATATTAAATCCACCGATCAGATAGCGGGCCATCTCAACGTTCGCGTAGAGCGGATTTCGCAGCCCGACGTTAACATCAATCTGGTGGCGCTTGACGCCAAAGGCAGCGAGAAGCAGCATCAGCTACAGCTCCGTGTTCAGGGAGAACCGGTATCCGGTCAACTCTCCCTGACAGGCAGTTTTGATCGCGAGGCGGCGCGCTGGAAAGGGACGTTAAGCGACACCCGTTTCCAGACGCCAGTGGGGCCATGGTCGTTGACCCGCGCGATTGCGCTGGACTACCGTAATAAAGAACAGAAAATCAGTATCGGGCCACATTGTTGGCTGAACCCGAACGCCGAGCTGTGCATCCCGCAAACCATTGATGCGGGCGCCGCAGGACGGGCGGTGGTCAATCTCAACCGCTTTGATCTGGCGATGCTGAAGCCATTTATGCCTGATACCACTCAGGCCAGCGGGATCTTTAGCGGGAAAGCGGATGTGTCGTGGGACACCACCCAGGAGGGATTGCCGCAGGGGAAGGTCACGCTTTCCGGTCGTAATGTGAAGGTCACGCAGACCGTCAATGACGCGCCATTACCGGTCGCGTTTGAGACGCTGAACCTCAGCGCCGATCTGCACAATAATCGCGCCGAGCTGGGATGGCTGATTCGCCTGACGAACAATGGTCAATTCGATGGCCAGGTGCAGGTAACCGATCCTCAGGGGCGGCGCAATCTCGGCGGTAACGTCAACATGCGCAATCTCAATCTGGCGATGGTCAACCCTGTCTTTTCGCGCGGCGAAAAAGCGGCGGGAATGTTAAACGCCAGGCTACGTCTGGGCGGCGATGTGCAAAGCCCGCAGTTGTTTGGTCAGTTGCAGCTTAGCGCGCTGGATATTGACGGTAATTTTATGCCGTTTGAGATGCAGCCGAGCCAGCTCACCATGAACTTTAGCGGGACGCGTTCGACACTCGCCGGTATCGTGCGAACACAACAAGGGCAAATTAACCTGAACGGTAACGCCGACTGGAGTCAGATTGACAACTGGCGCGCGCGGGTGACGGCGAAAGGCAGCCGGGTGCGGATTACCGTTCCGCCGATGGTGCGCCTGGATGTCTCGCCGGATGTGGTCTTTGACGCGACGCCTTCGCTGTTCACGTTGGATGGGCGTGTGGACGTTCCGTGGGCACGAATTGTGGTGCACGACCTGCCGGAGAGCGCGGTCGGCGTCTCCAGCGATGTGGTTATGCTCAACAATGACTTGCAACCAGAAACGCCGCAGACAGCGTCTATTCCCATCAACAGTAATCTGACGGTCCACGTCGGCAACAACGTGCGCATCGACGCCTTCGGGCTTAAAGCGCGTTTGACCGGCGATTTGAAAGTCGCGCAGGATAAGCAGGGGCTGGGGCTGAATGGTCAAATCAATATTCCTGACGGCCGATTCCGCGCCTACGGCCAGGACCTGCTTGTCCGTAAAGGCGAGCTGCTGTTCTCCGGCCCGCCGGATCAGCCGCTGCTCAATATCGAAGCGATCCGTAACCCTGACGCCACCGAAGACGATGTCATTGCGGGTGTGCGCGTCACAGGCACTGCTGATGAACCCAAAGCGGAAATCTTCTCCGATCCGGCGATGCCGCAGGCTGAAGCGCTTTCTTATCTGCTGCGTGGGCAGGGGTTGGACAGCAATCAGAGTGATAGCGCAGCAATGACCTCCATGCTTATTGGCCTGGGGGTTGCGCAAAGTGGTCAGGTTGTGGGTAAAATCGGAGAGACATTCGGTGTAAGTAATCTGGCGCTGGACACGCAAGGGGTGGGCGATTCGTCCCAGGTTGTGGTCAGCGGCTATGTACTGCCGGGTCTACAGGTGAAGTATGGTGTAGGGATATTTGACTCTCTGGCGACGCTCACGTTACGTTATCGCCTGATGCCTAAGCTATATCTGGAAGCAGTGTCTGGCGTAGATCAGGCACTTGATTTGCTCTATCAGTTTGAGTTTTAGCAATGCGAATATTTGTCTATGGCAGTTTACGACAGAAACAAGGCAACAGTCACTGGATGACCAATGCCCAATTGCTTGGCGATTACCGTATCGATAACTACCAGTTGTATAGTCTGGGCCACTATCCAGGCGCAGTTCCGGGAAACGGAGCGGTATACGGTGAAGTTTATCGAATTGATAACGCCACGCTGGCCGAACTTGATGCTTTGCGCACCAGGGGCGGTGAATACGCACGCCAGTTAATCCAGACGCCTTACGGCAGCGCATGGATGTATGTATATCAACGTCCTGTTGATGGGTTAACTCTGATTGAAAGCGGTGACTGGTTAGACAGAAACCAGCCCTGAACTGAACACGCCACCCTCGGGTGGCGTTGTTTTTTTACATTCTGGCTGATGGCGCTAGCGCCGGGCATGGTGAGCTCTTATTCTGCCGTAAATCAATAATGACGCGCCGCCCAGGATAACAATGCATCCGAGAACCATAAATCCCTGCATATAGCTGCCGGTTGTCCGGTAAAAATAGCCGACCATTAGGCCTGCCAGCGTACCGCCGCCGCCGCCGCCGGCGCCGATGCCATTAATAATACCGGAGGCTGGGCCAATCGCATGGGGTTTAACGTTCGACTGGATAATCGACCAGATATTGGGGGTAAAGCTGGCGGCATAATAGCCCATCGCCAGGGTAATGAGCGTGATTTTAAAGCCTGGCGCATCGACAAATGGCAGGAGAAATAACATCACGCCGGGGATTAGTAGGCCCAGTGAAGCAATAAGTACACGTTTTTGTGTCTTATCACTGATCCATGAGATAGGGATTGCCAGTATAACCGCAGTCAGATAAGGCAGAGAACTGACCAATGCTTTACTGAATCCGGTATAGCCGAGAGAATTGACAACCATGGGGATCCATAACGTAATTCCCCAGAACAACATCCCTTGAGTAATGTAGGTAAAAATAAGAAGTAGGAAGGGGGTTCCGCCCAGCGATTCCAGGGTAAGTTTAGTTTTCTCTGTTGGCGCCGGCGCACGATAATAAGGCGCTTCTTCCTGTTTTTTTAGCATTGTTATATAAAGTGGAACTACAACAACAATGCCGATCACACCAGTGATAATAAAAACATTTCGCCAACCGAAGGCAGCATCCAGCGGGGACAAAATCATAAATCCCAGGCCTAATGCCAGGAACTGTCCATAATACTGGATAATACTGTTCGCCTGCGTCCGTTCTTTGTCTGAAAACCAGTCGCTGGCGAAGCGGGACTGCTGCGGCCAATAAATGCCTTCGGTAATGCCAAGCACCAGCCGACAAATCAAAATAACGTACACTGACGAGGTAAATCCGACAAAAACGGTCGCAATCGACCAGATTAGCACCATCAGAATGACTATTTTTTTCGGATCGTATCGCTGGGTAAATACGCCGCCAAAAATATTTGAAAAGGCATAGCCAATAAGAAATATGGTTAATACAATGCTGGCCGTTGCGCCATCAATATTCAGGTCGTGTGTAATCGTAGGTAACGTAACGGAAAGATTAGAACGGTCAAGATAAGCAACAAAAAGGCCGAACATTAATGTCGCGCCGATCCGTAGCCATTTTTGCATTGAGGTCATTTTTCAACTCCGTTTGGCCGCGCGCCAAAATCAATTTGACGAAATAATATCTCACCGGATTTTATGGTCATTTGTGGTACCAGCACATGCGTCCCCGTGAGCGTTTCACCATGAATATCGGCAAATTCAACATGCCTGTTTTTTAATTTAAAGATGGCGATATCGGCAAATGCCCCAGGGGCCAGCGTACCAATTTCTGCTGCCATGCCCAATAAAACTGCTGGGGTATGGGTACAGGCGTTAATGACATCGGTAAGCGCGACGCCGAGTGCTAAATATTTCGATAAAATCCATGGTAAGGCATAAACAGGCCAGGCGAGTTTAGTGATGGTTGAGAGATCGCTACTGATGATATCCGGAAGAAAGCCATTGGCGATGGCCCGGCGTGCCGTGTTCATTGAAAAATGGCTGCGACCATTGGCGGCATCAAATATAACGCCTCTTTCCCTTGCCTGACGGACTTCGGCTAAGACAGCGCCTTCATCAGTAAGAATGGTGCTACCTTTGCCGTGAAACGCATGAGCGATAATATCGCCGTGGCGTAGCAAGGAGACAAGTTCTTTCATGGGAACGACGGGATGAGTCGAGTGTATTGCCACGGGACACTTTAAATCGTTGGCAATACGAAGGGATTCAGTCAGCGGTTTTAAGCCATATTCAGCAATGTCCTCAGTCTGAACCTTGAGTTTTAATCCCTGAAGAACGTTGCGATACTGACGAAACAGCGCGTGGATCTTATTTTCATCAATATTGTCAGGATCATAATTTTCTTGTGACCAGGTTTGGCCCGGCGGCGACACGGTCAGAAACGCTTTGATTCGAACTTTGCTGGCGCAAATCACCGTTCGGTAGAAGGCATCAAAGTTTGCCGTACCGGCAGAACCTGCATCTACGACGGTGGTGACGCCATTCGGCGGCATGTACATATCAGGCCTGACGCCGCCTTCCGTCGCGTCATAAAAAACATGCGCGTGATAATCGATAAGACCGGGAGTGACGATCATGCCGTCGGCATGGATAATCCGGGTCTCCGAAGTTACAGGATATTTATCGGCATCAACGATAATATCGTTAATGATGCGTAAATTGTTAATCTCATTAATATTACGAGCGGGATCGATGATATGTCCACCGGTAATTAATATATCATTTTTCATCATAATCTCTTAAAGTAGTAAATAATTATGGCAGCCCTTAAAAATATATTAAAAAGTGTGTTTTGAGCGGATGTTATGTTGGATTAAAAATACGGTTATTGGTAGGGAGAGCTTAGGATGCCTTATTAAAAAGGTAATCGGGCTTATGCACTAAATAAGAATTTAGCGCTTGCTAATATTTAGGGCGTAAGTCCAGAGGAGTCTGCGGGCATTCACAAAACAATTATTATCTTAAGCTTTTTAGAGAAACCGTGAGCGTATTCAACCCTTTTTAATAAAAAATAAGGTAGAGTCTTATTCATTCCGTGAATGTTAAACTAATAATGATAAAAATTGTGTTCTATTCATTAGCCAATAAAAAGGCCCTCATTACTATGAGAGCCTTTATCTTGACGATTATGTAAAAGCGAACTTATTTCTTCGCTGCGCGCTCGAAGGAGGCAACGATTTCCGCTTTAGCCGCTTCGGCGTTGTCCCAACCGTCAACTTTCACCCATTTGCCTTTTTCGAGATCTTTATAATGCTCGAAGAAATGAGTGATCTGCGCTTTCAGCAGTTCCGGCAGATCGTTCACATCTTTAATGTGATCATACTCTTTGCTCAGTTTGGTGTGCGGTACGGCAACCAGTTTCGCATCTTCACCGGATTCGTCGGTCATTTTCAGTACGCCAACCGGACGGCAACGGATGACGGCGCCTGGCTGCAGCGGGTACGGCGTCGGGACCAGAACGTCTACCGGGTCGCCGTCCAGAGACAGGGTATGGTTGATGTAACCGTAGTTGCACGGATAGAACATCGCGGTGGACATGAAGCGGTCAACGAACAGCGCGCCGCTCTCTTTGTCAACTTCGTATTTGATCGGATCTGCGTTAGCCGGGATCTCGATAACGACGTAGATATCTTCCGGCAGTTCTTTACCCGCCGGGACGTTGAGTAAGCTCATGTCTGTTTCCTTTGAATTTATGACAAACAAGTGGCGAGTATTATAGCCAACTCACGCCGAAAGTCTTCGCTTGTTTTCGTTTCCGCCTCATCTGGCGCGTCGTTGCGGAGCATAAACGACAAAGGTTAAGAACCGGAAAAATCACGGGCCTGATAAGGCAACGCCGCCATCGGACATGTTATTGCCCAATGGCGGCTTCATGCGTTAGTCCGCATGGTGGTAAAGATTACGCGTCCGGGTATTCGCGGATAAAGCGTTCCACATCGTCAACCATATGGCGGTTGCCAACGAAGAACGAGCGGCGCTGGTGCAGGCTTTCCGGAATGATATCCAGAATACGTTCTTTACCATCGCTTGCTTTGCCGCCGGCCTGTTCCGCGAGGAACGCCATCGGGTTGCATTCATACAGCAGACGCAGTTTTCCCTGCGGATGGCTGGCGGTGCTGGGGTAGAGATAGATGCCGCCTTTCAGCAGGTTGCGATGGAAATCGGCCACCAGAGAGCCAATGTAACGTGAGGTATAAGGGCGACTTGTTGAACTATCCTCTTCCTGGCAGAATTTGATGTACTTCTTCACGCCATTCGGGAATTTAATGTAGTTGCCTTCGTTAATGGAGTAGGTTTTACCCTTTTCCGGGAAACGCATACGTTCCTGGCACAGACAGAACACGCCCAACGACGGATCGTAGGTGAAAGCGTGTACGCCGCAGCCGGTGGTGTAAACCAGCATGGTGGACGAGCCATACACGACATATCCCGCAGCGACCTGTTTGTTGCCGGGTTGCAGGAAATCTTCTTCGGTGACCGGCGTGCCGACGGGCGTCACGCGGCGATAAATCGAGAAAATCGTACCGACAGAGACGTTAACGTCGATGTTAGAAGAGCCATCCAGAGGGTCCATCAGCACCACATATTTCGCGTGTTCGCAGCCTTCAAAGACGACAATTTCGTCCTCTTCTTCCGATGCGATGCCCGCTACAATATCGCGCGCTTTTAGTGCAGCTTTCAGTTTCTCGTTCGCGAACAGATCGAGTTTCTGCTGAACCTCGCCCTGTACGTTCTCAGCACCGCTGGCACCCAGGATATCGACCAGACCGGCCTTGTTGATATCGCGGTGGATGATCTTGGCGCCCAATTTTATTGCCGACAGCAAAGCAGTGAGCTCACCGGTAGCCTGAGAGAACTCGTGCTGCTTTTCGACAATAAATTCACCTAACGTTTTCATAACACTTTCCCTGCAATTGATTGGAGTAAAGCGACCGTAACAATCTTAACAAACATTTCAGATGATGCGCTCAGGTGAATCGCGCCAGCAAAGTACAGATTTACCTGAAATGCGTTTCTCACTTGCCAGACATGTGCGTAAAATGGCTCGCAGATAAAAAAAGGATAGTGACGTATGCGCATTCATATTTTGGGAATTTGTGGCACTTTCATGGGGGGGCTGGCGATGCTGGCTCGCTCGCTTGGTCATGAAGTAACGGGTTCGGACGCCAATGTGTATCCGCCGATGAGTACCTTACTTGAGAAGCAAGGCATTGATCTGATCCAGGGTTATGACGCCAGCCAGCTCGATCCGCAGCCGGATCTGGTGATTATCGGCAATGCGATGACGCGCGGGAATCCGTGCGTGGAAGCGGTGCTGGAAAAAAACATTCCCTTTATGTCTGGTCCACAGTGGCTGCACGACTTTGTGTTGCGCGACCGCTGGGTACTGGCGGTCGCCGGTACCCACGGCAAAACCACGACCGCAGGCATGGCGACCTGGATACTGGAAGCGTGCGGGTACAAACCGGGCTTCGTGATCGGCGGCGTACCGGGTAACTTTGAGGTTTCCGCGCGCCTGGGCGAGAGCCCGTTCTTTGTTATCGAAGCGGATGAGTACGACTGCGCGTTCTTTGATAAACGTTCTAAATTTGTGCATTACTGCCCGCGTACGCTGATTCTCAACAACCTTGAGTTTGATCATGCCGACATCTTCGACGATCTGAAAGCGATCCAGAAGCAGTTCCACCACCTGGTGCGCATCGTGCCGGGGCAGGGGCGCATCATCTGGCCGGAAAACGACATCAACCTGAAACAGACCATGGCTCTGGGCTGCTGGAGCGAGCAGGAGCTGGTGGGCGAGCAGGGACACTGGCAGGCGAAGAAGCTGACTACGGATGCTTCCGAGTGGGAAGTGTGGCTGGACGGCGAAAAAGTCGGCGATGTGAAATGGGGCCTGGTCGGCGAACATAACATGCATAATGGGCTGATGGCGATTGCCGCCGCGCGCCACGTGGGCGTCGCGCCCGCAGAAGCGGCCAGTGCGCTGGGGTCATTTATTAACGCCCGCCGCCGTCTGGAGCTACGTGGTGAAGCGAACGGCGTGACGGTGTATGACGATTTTGCTCACCATCCGACGGCAATTCTGGCCACGCTGGCGGCGTTGCGCGGTAAAGTGGGCGGCACCGCGCGCATTATCGTAGTGCTGGAGCCGCGTTCTAACACGATGAAGATGGGGTTATGCAAGGATGACCTGGCACCGTCGTTAGGGCGTGCGGATGAAGTGTTCCTGCTGCAGCCGCCGCATATTCCGTGGCAAGTGGCGGAAGTCGCCGAAGCCTGCGTACAGCCTGCTCACTGGAGTGGAGATGTCGATACGCTGGCGGACATGGTGGTGAAAACCGCACAGCCTGGCGATCACATCCTGGTGATGAGCAACGGCGGTTTCGGCGGCATCCATCAGAAATTGCTGGATGGGCTGGCGAAAAAAGCTCAGAACGTAACAGCGTATTAAATGACTATGCGGTCAGCCAGCTTTGTGGCTGGCTGTTTTATATGGGGCATCTTGCCATCGAAAGCGCATTCCGCTCGCCGGGAGACGTTAAAGCAATACTGAAAAAATCATTTGCCGCTCAGTATTGAAAAAGAGTAGACGCATATCCTTAAAGTAATCAGTGTAATACACTAAGAGTGTTCCGCCGGTTGCCGTATGCGGGACGAAAAGAGCCAGTTCGCAATAACAGATGAAGGTTTCGTGATTTATAAACGTCATCTTCTGCCTTTCAACGTTTGCGATGCCGCCTGGCTGCGGGCATCGTCCAGTCATAACAATGCTGATCCTGTCGCATTTATGCGGTCAGATTCAGATTGCTCAGAACCCAGCCCGCCAGCAAATTCTGTACTGAAGGTAACCACAGCGCAATTTGAATGTTGTTAACTGTATGTTCAGTTCATTTGTGCTAATATGGTTATTTACGAAATTTTCGTTCTATTAGAGTATCATGCATGTCTAAACATCAAACTCAACTTTCCTTACTGCAGGATGATATCCGCAGTCGCTATGACAGCCTTAGCAAACGTCTTAAACAAGTTGCTCAGTATATTCTGGATAACAGTAATAGCGTTGCTTTTGACACGGTCGCTTCCATCGCGCAACATGCCGATGTTCCCCCTTCGACACTGATTCGTTTTGCTAATGCGTTTGGTTTTAGCGGATTTAATGAAATGAAACAGGTATTTCGCCAGCACCTGATGGAGGAAACAGTAAGCTATACCGAGCGGGCGCGTCTGTTCAGACAGAAAAATGCGGATGAAGGGGAACCTACCCCGGAAAAGCCGGGTGAAATTCTGAAGCTATTTTCAATGGTGAATGCACAGGTATTACAACAATTACCGGTGCAGATTAAAAATGAGCAGTTGGATGCGGCGGTAAATCTGTTAGCGAAAGCCGACAATATTTATGTGATTGGATTACGTCGTTCGTTTAGCGTGGCCAGTTATTTAACCTACGCATTGCGTCATCTGGAGAGACGGGCATTTTTAATTGACGGTATTGGCGGAATGTTCTCTGAACAGCTAAGTATGGTCAGCCCCGACGATGTCGTTATTGCCATCAGCTACTCGCCTTACGCGCAGGAAGTGGTGGAATTAGTCGAGCTTGGCGCGAAACGCGGTGCGCACCATATTGCGATAACCGATAGCCAGGTCAGCCCGCTGGCAGCGTTCAGTGAAGTCTGTTTTGTGGTACGTGAAGCGCAGGTCGATGGTTTCCGTTCTCAGGTCGCATCCATGTGTCTGGCGCAAACGTTAGCGGTTTCACTGGCGCTGGCGACGGAGTAAAAAAACAAGCCGATGATCGTATTTAGCGATCATCGGCATTGTGGTGAAACTTAATCAGAATAACGTTCGGTTTGAATTGGCTGCAGTTTTTTTCTGCGTTTTGCTAACACTACGCTCTCCATTTTCTCCAGCGAAATGCCTTTTGTTTCCGGCAGGTAACGGCAGATAAAGAAGTAACTGAAGATGCAGCAGATGGCGAATATCCACATTGGAAATGCGCCGTGGAAATGCGAAAGTAAATACGGGTTTTCATTAATCATCGGGAAGAATTGCGAAACTAAAAAGTTTGCCATCCACATAAATCCGACCGAAATACTCATTCCCTGCGACCTCATCCGGTTAGGGAATATTTCAGAAATAAGCACCCATGCGCCCACGCCCCAGGAAAGCGCGTAGAAAATCATAAAGAACAGCATACCAAATAGTGCGAAATAACCGGTTGCCTGGCTGTACAGCGCCCATGAAGTGAGCAACAAGCCGATGATACTGCCGATAGTGCCTTTACGCATCAGCGACAAACGCCCCATCTTATCCATAATCATTGCGCCAATAATGGAACCGATAAGCTGAATCACGCCGATCCAGATTGTCTGGAACAGAGCCTCCTGGGCGCTACCGGTCACATCCTTCAGGACGATTGGCGCGTAATACATCATGACGTTAACCCCTGTTACCTGTTGCAGCATAGCGATCATGCAGCCCAGAATCAGGATGAAACGCACGTTCCCGTCGCGGTAATTGAGTTTTTGATGGGCGTTTAGTTGGTCGTTTTGCAGTGAGGTTTTTATATCGGCAAGAAGATGTCTGGCATGTTCTTCGTTGGATATTTTGGTCAGTATTTTTAGCGTCTCCTCCTCGCGACCAATCATCATCATCCAGCGGGGAGATTCCGGGATTAAAAAGACTAAAATACAGAACAAAATGCAGGGAATAATACCCGCAGCAAACATATAGCGCCAGCCAAGTTCAATGAGCCAGGTATCCGCTGCAATCGATGCTATTTTGTAGTTAACGTAGAAGATCAGAATCTGACCGAAAACGATAGCGAACTGCTGCATACTTAATGCTCTGCCGCGCATGTTTTTCGGTGAGACTTCAGACATATACATCGGTGATACTGTTGCCGCCAGGCCGACTGCCAGTCCACCGATAATGCGATAAATCACAAAATGGGTGAACGTGTAGGAGAGGGAGGTGCCCACTGCGGAAATAGTGAATAACAGCGCTGAAACCATCAATGATTTCTTGCGTCCAAAACGTTTGGATAAATATCCGGCGCTAAACGAACCAATAACGCACCCCACCACAACGCAGGAAACCGCCCAGCCGGTCTCAGCAGGAGATAGATGAAAGTAGCTGGTCAGTGAACCAATCGCACCTGAAATAACAGCAGTATCGTAGCCAAATAATATTCCGCCCAGTGCGGCAATCGCGCAGATGCGTAATATGTAACCCGTATTATAACAACTATCTGATGTGGACATAGGTAGATTATCTCCAGAATAAACTTCATCTATCTGTTTGAATTTAGTGAACAAATAGACAAATTCATCTTATGTCGGTCATTGCCGTAGCGCTGCCGACGATCTTATAGCTATTGAGAACTCTCGTTTCACAACCTATGTTTTAATTTCAAAACGATCAATAATGAAACTTATGTTTTGTTATGGGTATCACATTTCGAATTTCATAATCCTGGCGTTTTTTATCGTTAAGATGCTGCGTTTTGCGCAGTGCTCTCCTGTATCTTGATGAATTTGCTTTATTTTATTGCTTCCGTGACAGTGCCTGAACTCAATTTGTCAGGGGCCGTACTTTTTGTTCTTTCCTGGAATATCTCCATTTCGTGATCTTTTGCATGGAATTTTTCTTCTAATGAATGCGAAAATAAAATGAAAAATTTCATTGGTGTGTTGTTTCCTCAACAGGCAAGGGAGGGATTATGTCTCAGAGAAGTAAGTACAATTCGGCCTATGTGTACGTCCTGTGTTGTATTGCGGCGCTGGCTGGATTGATGTTTGGTTATTCAACGGCGGTGATTACCGGAGTGGTATTGCCTTTACAGCAGTATTACCAACTGACGCCAACCGAGACCGGATGGGCCGTTTCCAGTATCGTGATTGGTTGTATCATCGGCGCGCTGGTCGGTGGAAAAATTGCCGATAAACTGGGGCGTAAACCTGCGCTTCTGATCATTGCGATCATTTTTATCGCTTCTTCCTTAGGGGCGGCGATGAGTGAATCGTTCATGATCTTCTCCCTTTCCCGCATTGTGTGTGGTTTTGCGGTTGGGATGGCCGGAACGGCATCCACCATGTATATGTCTGAACTGGCGCCTGCTGAAATTCGCGGCAAAGCGCTGGGCATTTACAATATCTCCGTGGTATCTGGCCAGGTTATCGTGTTTATAGTCAACTATCTGATAGCAAAAGGAATGCCTGCTGATGTGCTGGTTTCCCAGGGCTGGAAGACTATGCTTTTTGCCCAAGTGGTACCCTCCATTGCGATGTTAGCGATTACGCTTTTCCTACCCGAATCACCGGCATGGTGCGCCCGTAACAACCGCAGCGAAGCTCGTTCGATAAAGGTGCTTACCCGGATCTACAGTGGATTAACGGCCACAGATGTGGCCGCTATTTTTGACAGCATGAAAGAAACCGTACGTCCACAGGACAACGTCGCCGGGGGAGAACGCACCAACCTGAAAAGCTCGCCGGTGCTCCGCTATATTCTGTTGGTTGGATGCTGTATCGCCGTTTTGCAACAGTTCACAGGCGTTAACGTAATGAACTATTATGCGCCGCTGGTGTTGCAGAACAGCAGTACCGAAGTGGTTATGTTCCAGACCATTTTTATCGCGGTATGTAATGTGGTGGGCAGTTTTATCGGCATGATCCTGTTCGACCGCTATGGCCGTATACCGATTATGAAAATTGGTACCATCGGCTCAATTGTCGGCCTGTTGATCGCGTCATACGGTTTGTACACCCATGATACAGGCTACATTACCATCTTTGGCATCCTGTTTTTTATGCTGCTGTTTGCCGTCAGCTGGAGCGTTGGTGCATGGGTACTGATTTCTGAGGTTTTCCCTGAAAAGATAAAAGGTTTTGGGATGGGGCTGGCGGTGAGTCTGATGTGGATAGCCAACTTCCTCATCTCACTGTTGTTCCCGGTCATAAATGATAACGCCTGGCTGCAGGAGACCTTCGGCGGCGCTTTCTCGATGTGGATTTTTGTCGTCTTTAATTTGGTCTGCTATGTCTTTATTTCTCGTTATGTGCCGGAAACAAAAGGGGTGCCGCTAACAGAAATTGAACGGCTGGCCGAGAACAAGCTGCGTGAAATTCAGGGGAAACGTCGCGATGTAATAGCCTGATACCTCTCCAATATTAGCGGAGAATATCCAGAGATATTCTCCGCTGGTTACACAACCTTTACTCCCTCCAGCGAGTGCGCACAGGATATACCCTGTTGAAACCTCCCCAGTGTTTACCACCTCTACGTAACTAATTGATCCATAATAATATCGGCAAATAGGGTAAGTCTTCTTCTGCATCATTATTTTATTGCGTATTCCTGGTGGGGGCCGTGCCGTAAATACGCTATATACAAAACAGGGAATAATTTAAGAGAAGGTGGATAGCGTGTGTGGCGCAGAGTTGAATAAAAAAGCCAGCCGCAGAGGACGGCTGGCAAAGTACCACTCAACGAAGTGTTATCGCGGGTAGTCTGGTGAGTTAATCCACGCGTGGTTCTCTTCCCAGGTGAAACGCCATTTTCGTAGCGGGCCGGCCATCACGTTCAGATAGTAGTTATCGTAACCCGCGATGGTGGCAACCGGGTGGTAGCCCTTAGGTACTTTCACTACATCCCGGTTATAGACCGCCATACATTCATCCAGGCTGCGATCGTCGGTGTAGACGCGCTGTAAGCAGAATCCCTGAGGTGGATTGAAACGGTGATAGTACGTCTCTTCCAGATAGGTCTCCTGACCTTCAACTGCCGTATCGTGCTTGTGCGCGGGCCAGGAGCTGGTATCGCCTTCATTAGTGTACACTTCAACGACTAGCAGGCTGTCGGCGAGCTGGCTATCAGGAAGGATGTTATGCACCAGGCGCTGATTGCGCCCTTTTCCCCGATGCTCTACCCCGACCTCTTGTGGCGAGATCAGACGTACCGGAAGCTCTCCGAATCCCGGCGCGCTGCATACGGCCAGCTCAAGGTCGGTTTCGGCTGTCACTTTCGCCTCCGTATGATGGGGGAGGTAAACCGAATAAGCCGGAATGCGTTCAAACGGACTCATGCGCTGACCAATCCGATAGAAAAAACTGTCGGCGGCCTTAACGCTGGCCAGCCCGGCAACCAGCACCAGACAGCGTTCACGCTCATCGGACGGCAGGGTTATCGACTCTCCAGCCTTCAACTGCCAGACATCAAAACCGACATACTCCCAGCCTGCATTTTGAGGGGAAATGTGTTGGATATTTCCCGACTCAGAGGTACAGGTACTCAGCAAGTTGGCCATAATCTTCTCCTTCCTGAAAGCGTATTAACCGAGAGTCGGCATACTGAACTCCGATACGATCTGCTGTCCGTTCGGCCAACGCGAGGTAACGGTTTTCATCCGGGTATAGAAGCGCACGCCATCCGGCCCATGGACGTTCAGGGCGCCAAACACCGAGCGCTTCCAGCCGCCAAAAGAGTGAAATGCCATCGGAACCGGAACTGGAATATTAATACCGACCATCCCGGCTTCAACCGACTGGGCGAATTCGCGCGCATAGTGACCGTTGGTGGTGAAAATCACGCTGCCGTTGCCGAATTCATGGGAGTTTACCGTGCTAATGGCGGTGGCATAATCCGGGACGCGCACAATTCCGAGAACCGGGCCAAAAATTTCTTCACGCCAGATGGTCATCTCAGGCGTGACGTTATCAAACAGAGTGCCGCCGACATAAAAGCCTTCAGGATATCCCGCCACGCTATAGTTGCGGCCATCCATGACCAGAGTTGCTCCCTCGCTAACCCCTTTGTCGATGTAACCCAACACTTTCTGTTGATGAGCACGTGAAACAACCGGGCCCATTTCATTTTCATCTTTGCCGCGCAGCTCTCCCGGGCCGATACGTAGCGCCGCAATCAGCGGTTTCAGGCGTTCGATTAGACGGTCCGCCGTTTCATCGCCCACCGCGACCACTACCGGCAGCGCCATACAGCGTTCGCCCGCGGAACCAAATGCTCCGCCCATAATGGCGTTGACGGTGGCGTCCAGATCTGCATCCGGCATGACGATTGCGTGATTTTTGGCGGCCCCGAAGGCCTGTACGCGTTTGCCATGGGCGCTGGCGGTGGTATAGATATGTTCCGCGACGGCGGAGGAACCGACAAAGCTGACGGCCTGTACGCGAGGGTCGCTGGTCAACAGGCTAGCCGCCTCATTGCCACAGTGAACAACGTTAAACACGCCGTCCGGCAGGCCAGCCTCCTGCAGAAGCTGCGCCATACGTAACGATGCGGACGGCACCAGTGCGGGCGGTTTCAGGACGAAGGTATTGCCGCAAGCCAGAGCAACCGGGAACATCCACATAGGCACCATTGCCGGGAAGTTAAACGGTGTGATGCCTGCCACAACCCCAAGCGGCTGCATTAATGAAAAGCTGTCAACGCCTGAGCCGACGTTAAAGGAGTACTCTCCTTTGCTGAGGTGCGGGATCCCGCAGGCAAATTCGACAACCTCTATGCCGCGCGTCAGCTCGCCAAGCGCATCTGACCAGACCTTGCCATGCTCGCTGACGATCAGCGCCGCCAGTTCGTCCCGATGCTTTTCCAGTAATACTTTGAATTCAAAAAGGATACGTGCCCGGCGTAGCGGAGTCATTTTACTCCATGCCGGAAAAGCCTCATGTGCGCTTTGAATTGCCGCCAGCATCTCCTCTCGGGTGCTCTGGGTGACCTGACGAATTACTTTACCGGTGGCCGGATTAGTCACCGGTAGCGTCTCGCCGCTGCTGCTCAGTGTCGTTTTACCATGAATAAAATTGCCGACTGTTTCCATCTCTTTTTTATCCTCTTAAACCGATGTTGACGACGTTCTGACTGAGCGGTCACAGGAAAGCCTGGTTATCTTCAGCCTAAAACGCATACCGTATTCAATGTAAATTTTAGGATTAAAAATTTCAAATTTATTTTTATGGAATTTTATTTTGAAAATTTGGCGACTGGTTTTTATACGAGGTTATGTGCGGCAAGAAACTCAAAATCTAATTAACTAATTGATTTTTATTGTTTTTATTTGGTGTGATATCAAGGGTTGTCTGTTGTAACGAGGAAAGATTTGGAAAAAACTATGATCTATATAGCATTTTTGTTTCATTTGCTGTGGTATAAAAATTCAAATTTCAGGGGGGGTTCGGCACCACAGTTTCGGATATTGGAGGGTAAATCATGCGCTTGTGCTTCTGTCCTTCAGAACGAGAGAATAAGGCTCAGCCCCAGTTGGCGTATGTGAGTCAGGTCAGTGAGAGCAATGGTCCGTTTGTCCGGTTCATGCATATGCACCCACAGACCGTTGAACTGATTCTTATCACCGAAGGAGACGGGGAGTATTTCATTGGCGATCGCATCTACCCGGTTCGTAAAGGCGACCTGGTCATTTATAACAGCCAGGTGGTGCATGATGAGTATCTGGAAAGCGGGCGGCCAATTGGCACTATTTGTTGTGGGATTAACAATATTTCGTGTCCGGGTCTACGTGAGAATGCGCTAATACCGGATGATATTGTGCCGGTTATTCCACTGTATCACCATTATGCGACGGTGGAAAAACTGATGAGCTCCGTGTTTACCGTTATTAATCAGCATGCGGTAGAAGGGCCAGCAATGGCGCAGCTATTGACCCAGGTAGTACTCAAATACATTGAGGGAAATGTCTTATTGCGCACAGGTAACGATGCCATACAGCGCCATGAAAATTTACTTGATTCAATAAAATCCTATATTGATCGCAATTTCTATGAGCCAATTCGGCTGGATACGCTGGCGACGAAATTTAATGTCAGTCCTTATTATGTTTCCCATGAATTTAAACGCCGCTATGGTTATTCACCGATGGATTACCTGATAAAACGTAGGCTGGGGGAGGCGCAATCGTTACTAACCACGGATGAAGGCGGGCGCGAAAAGATCACCTCTATTGCCTATCGTGTTGGCTTTAGCAACCTTAGTCATTTTCAGAATTACTTCAAAAATAAAGTGGGGAAAACGCCCGGTCAATATCGCAAGGACTATCGTAAAGCTAATTATTTATTATTTGAATATTAATGCTTGCTAAAATTTAATCGTCATGAGAATGGTCGCAATACTGCGGCCATTTTTTATTTGTCGGTATATTTTATGCGTTTATCTATAGCGCGAAAAGTCTGGCAATATCATTAAAGAGTGATGATTTTTTTGTGATACCTGACGCATTTATCCCACATCTTCAACCAGGATAGATAAAGTTTTTCAGGCTACAAAAAGTAATATGTTGTCCATCAAAGGTTAATTTGCATCGCGGTATGCAGTAAAAGCGTTTCATTAAGTGGGAGCCAGCAACATGTACAATGTAAAAAAGAGCATTAAGTTGGGGATTGCGCCTATCGGTTGGCGCAATGATGATATTCCTGAGATTGGTAAAGAAAATACATATAAACAAATACTTAGTGATGCCGCGCTTACCGGTTTTTCCGGGACAGAAGTTGGCGGTTGTTATCCGCAGGATCCTGCTGAGTTAAATAAAGAGTTAATGCTTCGCGGACTGGAAATACCAGGCCAGTGGTTTTCTTCCTTTATTATTCGCGATGGTATTGCATCTGCGATGAATGCTTTTGAACAGCATTGTGCTTATTTGCAGGCAATACATGCATATGTCGCCGTTGTTTCTGAACAAACTTATAGTATTCAAGGTATTATCGATAAGTGCGTTTATACAGAGAAGCCTAACTTCAGCGACAGCGAATGGCAGCTTTTATGCGAAGGACTTAATGCGCTTGGGAAGATTGCCAATGCGCACGGGCTGAAGCTCGCTTTCCATCATCATATGGGCACCGGTGTGCAGACTCTGCCAGAAGTGGATCGACTCATGGAGAATACCGATCCGCAATTTGTACATCTGCTGTTTGATACCGGGCATATATATGTTTCTGACGGCGATGTCATGCCGCTACTGAGTAAACATTTTGATCGTATTAAACACGTTCATTTTAAAGATGTGCGTAATGAAAAACTTAAAGCATGTCGCCTCGCGAAGAAATCCTTCCTCAATTCTTTCCTTGATGGTGTGTTTACCGTCCCCGGCGATGGAAATATTGATTTTAAATCCGTATTAGCTTATCTGGTCGGGCATCAATATTCTGGCTGGATTGTTGTTGAGGCCGAGCAGGATCCTAAGAAATATAACCCATTGGAATATGCGCAAAAAGGTAAAAAGCATATTGATGAGTTACTGAAAAATTATCTTTAATTGAAAAGGAAACAGAAAATGACTTTAAAAGCAGGTATTGTAGGTATCGGCATGATCGGCTCCGATCACTTAAGACGTCTGGCCAACACCGTGTCGGGTGTAGAGGTTGTTGCCGTATGTGATATCGTCGCGGGTAGGGCGCAGGCGGCGCTGGATAAGTATGCGATCGAAGCCAAAGATTATAATGACTATCACGATCTGATTAATGATAAAGACGTTGAAGTGGTCATCATTACCGCATCAAATGAGGCGCATGCCGATGTGGCCGTTGCCGCGCTAAATGCTAACAAATATGTTTTCTGCGAAAAACCGTTAGCGGTGACGGCTGCGGATTGTCAGCGTGTGATTGAAGCAGAGCAGAAAAATGGTAAGCGCATGGTGCAGATTGGTTTTATGCGCCGCTACGACAAAGGTTACGTTCAGCTGAAAAATATTATCGACAGCGGCGAAATCGGTCAGCCATTAATAGTTCATGGACGTCATTACAATGCCAGCACGGTGCCAGAATACAAAACGCCACAGGCTATTTATGAAACATTGATTCATGAAATTGACGTTATGCACTGGCTGCTTAACGAAGATTATAAAACCGTTAAGGTTTACTTCCCGCGTCAGTCCAGCCTGGTGACCACTCTGCGTGATCCGCAGCTGGTTGTAATGGAAACCACCTCCGGCATCAATATTGTGGTTGAAGTGTTTGTGAACTGCCAGTATGGCTACGACATTCACTGCGATGTTACCGGCGAGAAAGGAATGGCGGAGCTGCCAACCGTCGCCAGCGCCGCGGTACGGAAAGCGGCGAAGTATAGCACCGACATCCTGGTTGACTGGAAACAGCGCTTTATTGATGCCTACGACATTGAGTTCCAGGATTTCTTCGATCGTCTGAACGCAGGATTGCCGCCGGCAGGCCCAACGTCATGGGATGGTTATCTGGCTGCGGTTACCGCTGATGCCTGCGTGAAGTCTCAGGAAACAGGGAATACCGAGATTGTTGAATTACCCTCAAAACCTGATTTCTACAAATAAACCTTCCGCGTATTAAAACTCCTGCCGGATAGCGATGCTTAAGCGTCCTATCCGGCATATCACAATTTATTATCTTCTTTTATCCGGAACTTCCCTATGAAAGGCAGACTCATCTCTTCCGATCCGTATCGTCAGCAATTCCTTGTTGAGCGTGCGGTCTCTTTTTCGCATCGTCAGCGTGATTGCAGTGAATTAATCAGCGTCTTACCGCGCCACACGTTACAGCAGATTGACGGATTCGGCGGCAGCTTTACCGAAGGTGCGGGCGTGGTATTCAACAGCATGAGCGAAAAGACGAAGGCGCAATTTCTTTCCCTTTATTTTTCTGCTCAGGAACATAATTACACTCTGGCGCGGATGCCAATTCAGAGCTGTGATTTTTCCCTGGGCAATTACGCGTATGTCGATTCCAGCGCTGACCTGCAGCAGGGACGGCTCTCCTTTTCCCGCGATGAAGCGCATTTAATACCGCTGATTTCCGGGGCGTTGCGGTTAAATCCACAAATGAAGCTGATGGCTTCGCCGTGGAGTCCGCCGGCGTTTATGAAAACTAATAACGATATGAACGGTGGCGGCAAGCTGCGGCGCGAATGCTACGCCGACTGGGCCGATATCATTATCAACTACCTGCTGGAATACCGCCGCCACGGCATTAATGTGCAGGCGCTCTCCGTGCAGAATGAGCCGGTGGCGGTAAAAACCTGGGACTCCTGTCTGTATAGCGTGGAAGAGGAGACAGCCTTTGCCGTGCAGTATCTGCGTCCGCGCCTCGCCCGGCAGGGTATGGATGAGATGGAGATCTATATCTGGGATCACGATAAAGATGGCCTGGTGGACTGGGCTGAACTCGCCTTTGCTGACGAAGCTAATTATAAGGGAATTAACGGGCTGGCATTCCACTGGTATACCGGCGACCATTTTTCGCAAATACAGTATCTGGCCCAGTGCCTGCCGGATAAAAAACTCCTGTTTTCCGAAGGCTGTGTGCCAATGGAGAGCGATGCCGGTAGCCAGATTCGCCACTGGCATACCTATCTCCATGACATGATTGGTAATTTCAAATCGGGTTGTAGCGGGTTTATCGACTGGAATCTGCTGCTGAACAGTGAGGGCGGGCCGAATCATCAGGGTAATCTGTGTGAAGCGCCCATTCAATACGATGCGCAAAACGACGTGCTGCGGCGTAACCACTCCTGGTATGGTATTGGCCACTTCTGCCGCTATGTGCGTCCGGGGGCGAGGGTCATGCTTTCTTCAAGTTACGATAATCTTCTGGAAGAGGTGGGATTTGTGAATCCTGACGGTGAGCGTGTGCTGGTGGTGTATAACCGCGATGTACAGGAAAGGCGTTGCCGGGTGCTGGATGGCGATAAAGAGATCGCGTTAACGCTGCCGCCGTCAGGCGCCAGTACGTTGCTATGGCGGCAGGAGTCGATCTGAATGATGAAGCTGGGATTTAATGAAGCGACCTGTATGCGAAACTCCATGCTGGCACAGGATGTTGTGTTGGCGGAACGTTTTGGCTATGACTACATCGAAATCCGTCTGGATATGTTGCAGGAGTGGTTGCAGAAACATACGTTAAGCGAGCTGGCAGACATTTTTGCCGTCGGCCACCTTAAGCCCTGGGGCTACAATTCGCTGGAAGACATTACGTTTTGTGATAGCGAAAGCTGGGCGGAGAAACGGCGGCAGTTGGCTTTCGCCTGCCATGCTGGCTCAGTGGTGGGGGGGGATTGTCTGGTCGTGGTGCCCACCATTCGTCAGGGGGGAAATTTTCCGCCAGGGGAAACGGTGAAAGATTCAGTGAAGCGTCTGCGCGAGATGGCGGCAGTGGCGGAAGAAAGCCAGATGCGGCTGGCCTTTGAGCCGATCGGTTCCGCAGGATGCTGTGTGCGCAGTCTTGCCATGGCGATGGAGATCGTAGATGCGGTCGATCGCAGTAATGTCGGGCTGGTCGTCGATGCCTTTAACCTTTACCTGCACGATCAATGGCGGGATCTGACCACGCTTCGCCAGATCCCTGTGGAAAAGATCTTCGTTTACCATATTGATGACGCCGATAATCTGCCGCTGGCAACGCTGGAGCATTGCCATCGTCTGTTTCCTGGCAACGGCGTGATCCCACTGCATGAGATCACGCATGAGCTAGTGCAGAAGGGCTATGAGGGGATCTGTTCGCTGGAACTGTTTAACCCTGGCTACTGGCAGATGGCTGCCAGCGAAGTCTTTGCGATAGGGGCGGAAAAGACTCGCCCCTTCTTAACAGCTTAATGTTGCCGCAGCAGGAGATGGACAACCGCCGCGCCCAGCAGCGCGCAGGCCGCGGCCAGAAGAAAGACCTGCTGATAGCCGATAAACGGCGTCAGCAGGCCCGCTATTGGTCCGGTAAATCCGTAGGCCAGATCCTGAAACGCTGACCAGACGCCGAGGGCCGTACCACGAATCTCCGGTGGCACTCTGCGCACAACCTCTACGCCCAGCGATGGGAACATCAGCGAACAGCCGCAGCCGGTAATCGCCGCGCCAATCAGCGCAGCGCCTGCTGACGGAGCGGCCCACATTACCGCCAGTCCGGTCCCCTCTACCAGTAGTGAAAAGGTTGCGACCGTGGCGCCGCCGTAACGGTCGGGAAATTTGGCGCAGAAAAAGCGGACAGCGATAAACGCAATGCCAAACAGCGTTATCGCAAAACCGGTGTTATCCCAGTGACGCTCGTTGAACCAGAGGGCGGTAAACGCGCTTAGGGTGGCAAAACCAATGCCCTGGAGCACAAGCCCTGTTCCGGGCCGCCACACCAGGCCGACTACCCGTAGCACTGGCACGCACGGGCTGTTGGGATATTCCCCGGAATGCCATAGATGACTCCACTGGCGATGATCGGCAACAGCACGACGAGGAGCGCCGGAAGCGCCAGGCCGGCCCTGGCGTAAAGCGACAGCCCCAGCGGCGCGCCGATAGCCAGCGCACCGTAGGTCGCCATGCCGTTCCAGGAAATAACCTGACCCGCGTGGGTCGAGCCCGCCAGCCACATCCCCCAGGTTAAATTACCGGTCAAAATGAAACTTTCACCGATGCCCAGCAGCACACGACCAACAATCATTATGGCCCATGCGAGCAGCGGAACCGGGTGAGCGATTAGACTGACCAGCATCAGCAGACCTGATGCGGCGCAGTAGAACTGACCGGTGATAACCGTCCGACGTCCGCCTGACGTGTCGGCTTTTCGACCCGCGGCGCCCCGGGTAAGCAAGGTGGCGATAAATTGGCTGCCTACCGCGATACCGATCAACAGATCGCTCAGATGCAACTGCTGCTGAACGTACAGCGGCAGCATGACTAACGGGATGCCAATAGTCAGATAGTTGAGAAACATCGCGGCGCTGATGCGAAACAGCGTGATCGATGTGGAATGTTGTGTGAGAGCTGGCATGGAATCGTCCTTGAACACGTCCCTTGTCCGATGCAGACACGGGGCGTGATGAGGCAGGCATTAACGTGCCGGGCGGTATTCGCGCCAGTAGTCGATAAGCATGCGGTATTTTTGTTTCACCGTTGCGATGAGCTGTTCATCGTTAAGCTGGCCGCCTAACCACTGGCGTGACGGTTCGCCAAAGATGGTCCGGCCGACGGCGAAACCTTTCACCCAGGGCATATCCGCTGCTGCGGCGAATCCTGACTTCAACTCGCTTTCCGGTGCGTCCAGGCCAAGTATCAATATACCGCGACATTCAGGGTCATAATGCTCAATATGCTGGCTGATTTCTCGCCAACGATCTGGGCTTAACGGCGGCAGTTTCCACCAGTCCGGCAGGATCCCCAGTTGATAAAAACGTTCCACAATCTGAGGATAGTATTGCTCATTTTGGTCTGCCGCATCGCGCGGCAAGATGACTTCCAGCAGCAGATCGTGACCAGACTGGCAGCAGGCGCGGTAAACCTCGTCAATGAGCGCCTCTTGTTCAAGACGTACCGACTCTGCATCGAGTGGATGATAGAAGACCAGACATTTCACGACGTGCTCTTGCGGCCAGCTGACAAGCTGAGAGCCAATATCGCCATGTTCCAGCTTCAGCGGATACGAACCGGGCATCTCAACCGGTCGGCCAATCCACCATCCCTGGCCGGTCACGTCGTTAAGCGCCTGCTGACCAAAGGTGGTATCGGCAAGGATGCCGCTATTATTCTGTAAACCGGCCTCAAGCGCCGCCTGACGTGCCCCTTCCAGCAGTAGCATCTTCAGGGGGGGGATCGCGGATTCACTGGCGCCGACTTCATTTGCGATATCCACCAGTTGCTTGCGATGGTCAAAGGCGAATACGCACAGCTCCGGCCAGTGCTGTTTACGGGTTGTGACCCGATGAAGGTGATTCAGCCGCGGGTCTTTGTCTGGCCGGGTGATGGATTGTTCACGCGCGAGGTAGTCGTCCAGCTCTTTTTTGGTTGGCATGGCGGGGGCACAACCGTGGCGCGATACCACTAACGCGCCGCAGGCGTTTGCATAACGGCAGGCTTGCTCCCAGCTTTCATCGTTCAGGTATCCCCGCAGCAGTCCTGACATAAAGGCATCGCCCGCGCCCAGAACGTTCAGAACGTCTACGCGAACGCCGCTATGTATCTTCACCTGCGACCAGTCATCGGCGATGTTGCCTTCAAAGACTGAGCAGCCCAGCGCGCCGCGTTTGCACACCAGTACGGCCTGGGTCAACTGACGGACGCGCCGCAGGGCGGTCAGCATGTCGGTACTGCCGCCGGCGATATGGAATTCTTCTTCGGTCCCAACGATCAGATCGAAATGGCGCAATACCTGCTGGAGCTGTTCGGTAACCTGTGATGAGGCGATGAAACGCGTTTCACCGTCTCCTAGCGACGTCAGGCCCCACAGTACGGGGCGGTAGTCGATATCCAGTGCCCGCCGCAGCCCGTGTTTTTGCGCATACTCCAGCGCTTTAAGAACGGCGGCGCGCGTATTGGGGTGAGAAAGATGGGTACCGGTGACGGCTAATGCGCGTGAAGAAGCGATGTAATCTTCGCGGATATCCTCAGGTGTTAGCGCCATGTCCGCGCAGTTATCGCGGTAGAAGATCAGAGGAAAGGTGTCCTGATCTTTAATGCCGAGGATCACCAGCGCGGTCAGACGATCGCGATCCGACAGCAGGCACTGCGTATCCACACCAACGCGGTTTAATTCTTCACGAACGAAACGTCCCATATGCTCATCGCCGACGCGGGCCAGCATAGCGGAACGTAATCCCTGAATGGCCGTGCCGTAGGCAACATTGCCTGACGATCCCCCTAAATATTTAGCGAAAGTCGTCATATCCTCCAGCCGCGACCCGATTTGTTGACCATACAAATCAACGGCGACTCGTCCCAGACAGATAACGTCCAGCGGCTTTTGCTCACTACTGACTGCTTTATTCATTGACATATCCCCTAACAGAAGACGGTGTTATTTTTGCCCATACTAAGGTTTGGTGATTTCATTTTCAATAAAAATGGAAATAATGTTTTCATTTATTGTTTGAACAAGATCACAGAAATGGCATTTCCGGGCAACGGATATAATCATTTTTTGTTGTGTTTTTTGTTTTAATTGATTGATTATTAATGTGTTATTTCTTTTAAAAGCACGTGGAAGATAAATTTCATTTTCATGAAAAATACGCCTAAATGGCGAAATTTTTTAACCGTTTTTTGATCTCCTTCCCATAAATGAAATATAAATTCCATATAATTGTGAGAACGGAAATTTTGATCCTATGATAAGTCTCTGTGTTTTTGGGGCTGAAGCGATGCATAAGCAGGCAACGACAGCCGAACGGTTGATAAAAGCAGGTGGGGTACATGAAAACAATCAGGTTGACCATGGCGCAGGCTTTGGTGCGCTTTCTTGATAATCAGTACATCGACGTAGACGGCAGCGAAATCAAATTTGTAAAAGGGATTTTCGCCATTTTTGGCCACGGGAACGTCGTCGGATTGGGGCAAGCGCTGGAAGAGGACTGTGGCCAACTTAGCGTTCATCAAGGGCGTAACGAACAGGGAATGGCGCATATCGCGACGGGGTTTGCCCGCCAGATGCGTCGCCATCAGATTTATGCCTGCACCTCCTCAGTGGGGCCAGGGGCCGCCAATATGATCACCGCAGCGGCGACCGCGACGGCTAACCGTATTCCACTGCTTTTGCTGCCGGGCGATGTGTACGCATCGCGTCAACCCGACCCGGTTTTGCAACAGGTTGAACAAGAACACGATCTGACGCTGAGCACCAATGACGCTTTCCGTGCAGTTAGCCGCTACTGGGATCGCATTACGCGTCCGGAACAGCTAATGAGCGCCTGTATCAGCGCGATGCGGGTGTTAACCGATCCGGCGGATACGGGGGCCGTGACGCTTTGCCTGCCACAGGATGTGCAGGGTGAAGCCTGGGATTATCCGGATTATTTTTTCGCTCGCCGGGTCTATCGTCTTGAGCGTCACGCGCCGACGGAGCCGATGCTGAACGAGGCGGTTGCGCTGATTCGCCGCCACCAGCGGCCGCTGATCGTTTGCGGCGGGGGCGTGAAGTACTCGCAGGCTGAAGAGGCGCTGCTGAGATTTGCCGAACGCTGTCATCTGCCGATTGCTGAAACCCAGGCTGGCAAGGGAGCGCTCAGTTCTGCACACCCGCTGAACGTCGGCGGGATTGGCGAAACCGGTTCACTGGCGGCGAATCTGCTGGCGCAGGAGGCCGATCTGATTATCGGTGTAGGGACGCGCTATACCGATTTCACCACCTCCTCAAAGTGGATCTTCCAGAATCCCGACGTGCGCTACTTAAATATCAACGTTAGCCGCTTTGATGTCTTCAAGCTGGATGGCGTACAGATGCAGGGTGACGCTCGCGTCGCCCTGACGCAGCTTAGCGAACGGCTGGCCCAGGAGCATTATGCTTCGCAATGGGGTGAGACTATTCACCGCGTCCGCTCGCAATATATGGCGGAAGTTGAGCGCGTCTATGCTGTGGAATATAGCGGAGAGGGCTTCAAACCTGAAATTGAGGATCATATGGATACTCAAAAGGTGTTTGAAGAGTTTAATGAGATTACGCGGTCGTGGCTGACCCAGACGCGCGTGTTGGGCGTGCTTAACCGGATGTTGCCGGAAAACGCGCTGGTGGTGGCGGCGGCGGGCAGCCTGCCGGGCGACCTCCAGCGTGTCTGGCAAAGCCGCGGCGAGAATGATTACCACGTCGAGTACGGCTACTCCTGTATGGGCTACGAAGTCAATGCCGCATTGGGGGCCAAACTGGCGCAGCCGGAGCGCGAGGTGTACAGCTTCGTGGGCGACGGTTCGTTCATGATGCTGCACTCTGAGTTGGTCACTTCCGTCCAGATGGGGAAAAAGATTACCGTCATTTTGCTCGATAACATGACCAACGGCTGTATCAATAATCTGCAAATGGAACACGGTATGGACAGTTACTTCACCGAGTTTCGTTTCCATCAGCAGGAGAGCGGTCGTCAGGAAGGCGGGTTTATCCCGGTCGATTTCGCTCGCATCGCTGAAGGATATGGCTGTAAAAGCTATCGCGTCACCACCATTGAACAACTGCATGAAGCGTTGGAAGATGCTCGTAAACAGACCGTGAGCACGCTGATAGACATAAAAGTGCTTCCCAAAACGATGGTGCATAAGTACCTGAGCTGGTGGCGCGTTGGCGGGGCGCAGGTATCCCGTAGCGAACGTATCCAGGCGGTAGCGCGTATTCTTGAGGAACATATCGGACAGGCCCGGCAGTACTGATTAATTTGCCGTCGTTCAGGTTGCAGAAGTGTGGTTATTGTTCTGCAACCTGAACGATACAGCGTCAACGCATTGTTTGCTTTTCAGAACGGCAAAATAAAACGATCCGTTTTTCGCAGAATTACGGGTGCTTTTCTTTTGCGGTTTTAAATTTACTATTCATGAGATTAAGAGGTACGAATGAAAAAGCTTCGATGTGGTGTTATTGGCCTCGGTCGGGTAGGTAAAATGCATGTTGAGAATATGTATTTACTGCCTCAATTAGATATTATCTGCGCCGCCGATTATTTTATTGAGGAGATGAGCGATTGGCTTTATTCGGTAAATATAACTTCAGGGTATAAAAATTATCAGGAACTTTTACAGCGTGATGATATAGAGGCAGTTTTTATTTTCACCTCAACGGATATGCACGAAGAGATCGTCACGGCGGCAGCGCAGGCGGGGAAGCACATTTTTTGTGAAAAACCGCTCAGCATGAATGAAGATGAGCAGGCCTCAATGGCGGTGCTGAGAAAAGTGAAAGAGAAGGGGGTGACGTTGCAGGTTGCCTTTAACCGCCGTTTTGATCCTCAGTTTCACGAGGTCTTTGAGCTGGTGCGCAGCGGCAAGATTGGTCGGCCCCAGATGATAAAAATCACCTCCCGCGATCCGGACCTGCTACCCCATGAACTGATCAAACGTATTGGCGGTCTGATTTTTGACTTCACCATGCATGACTTTGATATGGCTCGTTTTATGATGCAGGATGAAGTCAGCGAAGTCTATGTTAAGGGCAATACGCTGATTGATCCCAGCCTGAAAAATATTGATGATGTTGATACGCTTGCGGTGATGCTGACTTTCAGAAACGGCGGCTACGCGCTCATTGATAACAGCCGTCGGGCGGTATATGGCTATGACCAACGGGTGGAGGTTTTTGGCTCAGAAGGGATGGCGTATGCGGATAACGTTAGTGAATCGACGGTGAAAGTTTTCAACAGCCAGCACTGCATAATGAAAAATCCCCTTCCTGATTTCACGGTCCGTTATCGCGAAGCTTACCGAACGGAAATATTACACTTTATTGATTCAGTCCTGCATCATACGCCGGTTGTCTGTACCGGCGAAGACGCATTATTGGCCCAGCGTATCGCTATTGCCGCGCAGCAATCATTAAAAAGCGGGCTGCCGGTGAAAATAACAAGCGATATTTATCTTTAACTGCATCTGTTAATAATGAAGAAACTCTCGCACTGAAAAGTGTGAGAGCTTTTCTATACCGAGGGTAATAAAATGAAAGAAATGCAGGCAACGCTGCCCCAGACATTTTATATAAAACCAGGTAAGTTTATCTGGAGCTACCTGGGAACATTTTTATTTATGTTGGGCGGCTGTATTGAGAACAGCTGGTTATCTGCTTGGTTAAATACGCAGGGATTTGATCAGGCGCATATCGGGCAGATTTTTGCCGGATATGGGATTGTGGTCGCGATCACCTCCTGGCTATCCGGCGTCTGTGTGGACGTTTTTGGTCCTAAAAAGGTGATGGTTACCGGTTTTATCGTCTATCTTCTGGCTTCCGTCGCGTTTCTGAACTTTGCGCTACCCAGCCATGATTTTGGCGCCATTCTCGTGACCTATATGCTGCGTGGCGTGGGGTATCCGCTGGTCTGTTACTCCTTCCTGGTACGCCTGACCATCCAGTTGGATAATCACCAGCAAGGGATCGGCACCTCGCTGTTTTGGGTGGTCTATAACCTTGGTTTTACTATCATTGGGCCGGTGGTGGCGGCGTCGTTAATTCCTGCGTTGGGGCATATCAACGTGATGTGGGCCGGGATGGGCGTTGCGCTGCTGGGGGTTCTCTTCATGCTGGTGCTGGAACGCAATGAATTCATTCTGAAACCGCGAACGACGCCGGTCTTCAAAGAGTTATCTGCGGGTATCTCCATTATGTATGAACGGCCACGGATCGGTCTGGCGGTGATTGTCAAAACTATTAACGGTCTTGGCACCTATGGTTTTGTTGTCGTATTACCTCTGTTTCTGCTGGATAAGCACTTTACGCTTGAGGAATGGGCGAGTATTTGGGGGATTACCTTTATCTCTAACCAGGTCTTCAACATTATCTTTGGCTGGATGGGCGATAAAATTGGTTTTCGCCGAACCATCCAGACTTTTGGCAGCATCCTGACTGGTGTCGCTACGCTGATTGTTTACTGGGTGCCGATGATATGGGGGCATAACTATGTCGCCTTTATGCTGGCGATGTGTTTGTGGGGAGCCGGGCTGGCTGGCTTTGTGCCAATGACGCCGCTGGTGCCGATGATGGCGCCGGATAAGAAGGGGGCGGCGAACTCGGCCGTGAACTTTGGCTCCGGCCTGGGGAATTTCGTTGGGCCAGCGCTGGTCTCCGTTCTGGCAGGGTTCGGCACCGGCGTGGTGATGTATACTATGGCGGGGCTCTATTTATTCAGCGGCATCCTGGTGCAGTTTCTTAAAGTGCCTGGCGAGAAATAGCTTCAAATATTCTTCAAAAATCCCTTATAGCCTGTGATGTTCATCACTAAATTAAACCGGTTTTTATCAAGATTGATAAAGCCGGTTTTTTCACCCTACGTTAAATTGTACTAACGGATTACGGTTATTTACCCACTCATATACGTTCAGGGAGAAAATAATGAATATCGAAAAAACACGGTTTTGTATTAACCGGAAAATTGCACCGGGTCTAAGCATAGAAGCATTCTTTCGACTGGTTAAACGTCTTGAGTTTAATAAAGTGGAATTGCGTAATGATATGCCAAGCGGCAGCGTTACTGATGACTTGAATTATAATCAGGTGCGTAACCTGGCAGAAAAGTATGGACTTGAAATTGTCACAATTAATGCGGTCTATCCCTTTAACCAACTGACCGAGGAGGTAGTAAAAAAAACGGAAGGATTATTACGAGACGCACAGGGAGTCGGCGCGCGGGCATTAGTTCTTTGTCCGCTGAATGATGGAACGATTGTGCCGCCGGAGGTTACGGTTGAGGCAATAAAACGACTGAGCGATCTCTTTGCCCGGTATGATATTCAGGGGCTGGTTGAACCTTTGGGATTCCGCGTAAGTTCGCTGCGTTCTGCCGTCTGGGCTCAGCAACTGATCCGGGAAGCAGGTTCCCCCTTTAAGGTTTTGCTGGATACCTTCCATCATCATCTGTACGAAGAGGCCGAAAAGGAGTTTGCGTCGCGCATTGATATTTCTGCTATCGGGCTGGTGCATTTGTCCGGTGTGGAAGACACCCGACCAACGGAAGCATTGGCTGATGAGCAGCGTATTATGCTGAGTGAAAAGGATGTAATGCAGAATTACCAGCAGGTGCAGCGTCTGGAAAATATGGGATATCGCGGTATTTACGCTTTTGAACCTTTTTCTTCCCAGTTGGCTTCCTGGAGTGAGGCGGAAATAGAGGAACAAATTAATCGCAGCGTGTCATTGCTGCTGCAATGATACAGCTAATTTCCAGGTGACCGTTTTCAGTTTCCGCAGCGTGGTATTTACAATGAAAATTGCTTTTGATGTCGATGTTATTAAACATTTACCCATTACCCAAATGGTACGGCAGGTTTCCGAGTGGGGGTATAAATATATTGAGCAGTCGCCGCACCCGCGTATTAATCCGTTTTATAAACACCCTAAAGCTGGTCGCGATACCATGCAGGAATATAAACGCGCCTTGCAGAACTACGGTGTGGAAATCTCGTCATTTATTGTGGTTTATCGTTGGTCCGGCCCCGATGAAGAGCGTCGGCGCGCCGCGGTAACCAACTGGAAGCGGATGATTGAGATTGCCGTTGATATGGGCGTACAGGTGATTAATACCGAGCTTTCCGGGACGCCGGATGAGCCGGAGATTTGTGAAGAGATGTGGTATCGCTCCATGGAGGAACTGCTGCCGATCGTGGAACGAGAGGGAATTCGAATCGAAATTCAGTCTCACCCCTGGGATTTCTGCGAACTGAACGATGAGACGGTCGACATGGTGCAGTCTTTGCGTAGTGATAACGTGACCTATCTGTACAGCGCACCGCATGGCTTCTTTTACGATAAAGGGCAGGGCGACGTCGCAAGGATGCTGAACTATGCCGGGGCCGATCTTTCGCATGTTCTGCTGGCCGATACGCACAACCACACGCTTCCCTGCCGCTATATCATGAACCCGCCTGGCGTGAATGCGACGATTCATCAGCACATCGGGCTGGGAGAAGGTGAGGTTGATTTTGACGCGCTATTCTAGGCGCTGCGTGAAATGGATTTTGCAAACCGCACGTTTAAGGTGGGCGGTGAGGCAATTATCACCACGTCGCTGTTTGGTTATCCTGAAAAAATGAGTGTTCAGGCGGTGGAAACGCGCGAGCGGATCGAGCGGGAGTTACTCGGACGTTAAAAAAGGGTGGATTTGCCTGTACCGCGCCACAGGCTGGCGCGGTCATTTACGGCAATTACCCTTCGTTTTCCGCCAGCTCGCGCAGATACTGGAAAATCTGACGCGCTGATTTCGGCGGTTTGTTGCCTTCTTTCTCTTTCTTCGCATTGCGGATCAATGAACGAAGCTGTTGACGATCGGCGTGCGGCCACAGGGTCAGTACTTCGGCTACCGCGTCATCGCCTTCGACGATCAGACGATCGCGCAGATGCTCAAGCTTGTGAAACAGCACCACCTGCTGATTATGGCGGTTCTTCAGCTTGTCCAGCGCCTGGCGAATAGGTTCAACGTCGCGTTGGCGCAGCATTTTTCCGATAAGCTGCAACTGGCGGCGGCGTCCTTCCATTTTGATACGCTGGGCCAGTTCAATGGCGTCGCGCAGATCGGCGTCCAGCGGGATCTTATCCAGCGCGTTTTTCCCCAGATCCACCAGTTCCGCGCCCAGGCGTTTTAATTCCTCGGCATCGCGTTTAATTTCACTTTTACTGACCCAGATAATTTCATCGTCTTCGTCTTCGATGTCATCACCGGGAACGTCGTCGAGCCAGTCTTCGGGCTGCTTTGTCATGTCAGGCTCCTTAAAAAAAGAGGCTAATGTTACCAGTTAAGATGCGCACTGAAAAACGGTTCTCTGTTAGACTTCAGAGAAACTCTCTCTACATTATGGCATTTGCAATGAAAGTAATCTCACAAGTTGAAGCGCAGCGTAAGATTCTGGAAGAAGCAGTTTCGACAGCGCTGGAGTTAGCCTCAGGCAAATCGGATGGGGCGGAAGTCGCCGTCAGCAAGACCACCGGCATTAGCGTCAGCACCCGTTATGGTGAAGTAGAGAATGTCGAATTTAATAGCGACGGCGCGCTGGGCATTACGGTGTATCACCAGAACCGCAAAGGCAGCGCCTCTTCGACGGATTTAAGTCCGCAGGCGATTGCCCGTACCGTGCAGGCCGCGCTGGATATCGCGCGTTACACGTCGCCGGACCCGTGCGCAGGCGTGGCGGACAAAGAACTGCTGGCGTTTGACGCGCCGGATCTGGACTTGTTCCACCCGGCAGAGGTTACGCCAGACGAAGCCATTGAACTGGCCGCGCGTGCGGAACAGGCTTCTCTAAAGGCGGATAAACGCATCACCAATACCGAAGGCGGTAGTTTTAACAGCCATTACGGCATTAAAGTGTTCGGCAACAGCCACGGCATGTTGCAGGGATATTGCTCCACGCGCCATTCGCTCTCAAGCTGCGTCATCGCCGAAGAGAACGGCGATATGGAGCGTGATTACGCTTACACCATCGGTCGGGCAATGGCGGATCTGCAAGCGCCGGAATGGGTCGGGGCCGAGTGCGCGCGCCGTACCTTATCCCGCCTGTCGCCGCGCAAGCTCTCCACCATGAAAGCGCCGGTCATTTTCGCCAATGAAGTGGCGACAGGGCTATTTGGTCATCTGGTCGGGGCTATTGCGGGTGGCGCGGTATACCGTAAATCCACTTTTCTGCTCGACTCGCTGGGCAAACAAATTCTGCCGGAATGGTTAACCATCGAAGAACACCCGCATCTGCTAAAAGGGCTGGCGTCTTCGCCGTTCGACAGCGAAGGCGTGCGTACGGAGCGCCGGGACATTGTGAAGGATGGCGTACTGACGCAATGGTTGCTGACCAACTATTCCGCCCGCAAACTGGGGCTGAAAAGTACCGGTCATGCCGGCGGCATTCATAACTGGCGTATCGCCGGGCAGGGGCTGAACTTTGAGCAGTTACTGAAAGAGATGGGCACCGGCCTGGTGGTGACGGAACTGATGGGCCAGGGCGTCAGCGGTATTACCGGCGACTACTCCCGCGGCGCTGCGGGATTCTGGGTTGAAAATGGTGAAATCCAGTACCCGGTAAGTGAAATTACCATTGCCGGTAATTTAAAAGAGATGTGGCGTAATATTGTCACCGTAGGTGATGATATTGAAACGCGCAGTAATATACAGTGTGGTTCGGTATTGTTACCGGAGATGAAAATCGCCGGACAATAATACCCGTCATACTTCAGGCTGCAGGCGCGTTGGCTGCCTGCGACCCGAATTATTCAGGGTATTACACTTATCGTTAATAATAAAAAAGGAAGTGAGCAATGCGTAAAAGCCTGTTAGCTATTCTTGCTGTGTCATCGCTGGTATTCGGTTCGGCTGTTTTTGCTGCCGATCTTGAAGATAATATGGATATTCTCAATGATAATCTGAAAGTTGTTGAGAAAACGGATAGTGCCCCTGAACTGAAAGCGGCATTAACCAAAATGCGCGCGGCCGCGCTGGATGCTCAAAAAGCTACGCCGCCAAAGCTGGAAGATAAAGCGCCGGATAGCCCGGAAATGAAGGATTTTCGTCACGGTTTTGACATTCTGGTCGGCCAAATTGATGGCGCGCTGAAGCTGGCGAACGAAGGTAACGTTAAAGAAGCGAAAGCGGCGGCGGAAGCGCTAAAAACCACCCGCAATACGTATCATAAGAAGTATCGTTAATTTTTGTGGGATGGCGGCTTCGCTTTATCCGCAGGTCGCCATCCGGCAAACTGTAATACCCATCACACTTTCTCACTTTATACGACAACGTCATTGTTTCGCCATTTCCTCTTTATGCCGCGATAGATCTCACACTTTCCCGGCATTAATTCATTAATGCCGCCTTTTCTGTGGCGCAGATCACCTATCCCACTCGCGTTTCCACTTCGAGGTGGAAAATAACTCGCTACAAACTTTTAACCCTTACCGCTAGTTTTATCTCATTGCCATTAACGGGGTGAGACGCGTGGATAACGGAGCAGTAAAACACGATGCTGGTGAGCGAATTAACGAACTGGCTGAACAGGTGTTAACGCAGGTGGATAGCCTGCTGGGGCGGCATCACATTGTCCCCAATGCGGTACAGACGCAAATGCTGACCTCGCACGTTCGCGCGATGGCGCACCGGTCAATTACCGGCGAGCCTTTACCGGAAGTCGATGCCAGCTTGTTTGATGAAATCTCAGCCGAATCAATGGCGCTCGCCCGCGAAATCGTGGCGGCGTTTGGCAACCTTCCTGACGAAGAAGCCTGGCTATTATCGGTACATTTTGAAGTCGCGAAAGACAACCTCTAAGGAGCAAAAAATGGAACAGATTACCGTCGTGATTGGCGATCGCCTGGGTAAAGGCCAGAAAGTAGCGGCAGGCGTGGAAAAAGCGGGCGGTCGCGCGGTCGTCGTACCGGGCGTCGCGGCAGACATGAAGCTGGGCGATGTGATGAAAGCGGAAAACGCCACCTTCGGCATTTCATTTTGCGGCAGCGGCGGCGCGGGCGCTATCACCGCGCAAAACAAGCATGGCTACAAAGCCAAATATGGAATGCGGTCAGTGGATGAAGGCGTCACCGCTATCAATGAAGGCTGCAACGTGTTGGGTTTCGGCTTTATGGATAAAGAAGAGCTCGGCGAGCGCCTGGTGCAGGCGTGGCAAAAGAAATACGGCGCCTGATGATGAAAGAGCAATTCACCACCACGGTGAGAGTAAAAGGCAAGGGCGACGCCAAAGCACGCGCCTTTGCCGATGCGCTGAACCATGTTCAGTCGGCGGTGATGAGAGAGTCGCCGTATATCTTACTGCGTATTGAGCCACAGGATGTGCGGATTGTTCAGGCGCATGAGTCGGTGCGTAAAGAGGCCTTTCTGTTTTTCTTTTTGCGCCGGGAACGACGCACTTACAGCGTGGAGCTGGATGTGACCGTCAACGTGACCGCCATCAATCTCGACAGGGTGGATTTCGTCGCGAAACGCTGATTTTTATTAAAAAGGCATAGTTATGTTCCTGATAATACTAATTAAATCGCTCATTATCGGTGCGCTGGTCGGCGTAGGGGTGGGCGCTGGGGCTGCACGCATGTTTCACGCGCCAACCACGCAGGGGATGGGCGCGTTCCGTACGTTGGGCGAACTCAACTCTTGTGAAGGCGACCCGGCATCTCACTTCTCCTTTGGGCTGGGTTTCTTCTTTAACGCCTGGGCCTCGTCTGTGGCGGCCGGATCGTTCACCCAGGATGTCGATCACCGCATCATCCCTAACTGGGGCGCGGCGGCGCTAATGATCAAAAACCGTAACGTCGGCGAGACGCTGCACGACCCGAAAAAAATGGCGATCGCCTGCGCCGTCATCGGCATGATCGTCGTGACGTTCCTTAACCTGACCGCCTCATCCGTGCCAGAAGCGCTACAGGTGACGGCGGTTAAGGTGCTGGTACCGGCGGCAAACCTGCTGGTCAACATCGTCATGCCTGTGATCTTCTGGTTAGCGGCGATCGACGCTGGTAAAAAATCGGGCTTCTGGGCCACCGTTTTCGGCGGCGCGGCGCAGCTCATCATGGGGAACGCCGTACCGGGGCTGGTACTGGGTATTTTGATCGGTAAAGGCGTAGAAGAGAGCGGCTGGAACCATGTCACCAAAGTGATGATGGTCGCCATCGTTTTGCTGTTTGTGTTGAGCGGCTTCTTCCGCGGCTTCGACATGAAAATGATCGAGTCTTTCAACATGACGGTACCGAACTGGCTTGAACTGATCCACAACTCGCTCAGCGGCAAATAACGGAGGCCACAATGGAAGAGAATAAAGGTTTTTGGTATGCCGACTGGTCGTTCCCGATCTTTGTTGGCCTGCTCTCCTCCGGCGTTTTCGCCGGGACGCATATGTACTATCTGTACGGCATCGGCGCATTTAACGAAGTCGCTTTTGTGGCGATGTTGAAAGCGGGGATGGATACCGGCGTCTACGGCGCGGTCGCCGCTTTCGGCGCCAGCTTTTTATTTGCCCGCATTATCGAAGGTTCGCTGGTCGGAATTCTGGATATCGGCGGGGCAATTCAGACTGGCGTGGGCTTAGGGGTTCCGGCGTTACTGCTGGGGGCTGGCTTTGTCTTCCCGGTGGCGAACTTTATCGCTTCGCTGATAACCGGTCTGGTGATTGGCCTGGCGATTGGCTACATCATTATTCTGGCGCGTAAGTTCACCATCAATCAGAGCGACTCCACGTACGGAGCGGACGTCATGATGGGGGCCGGTAACACTTCAGGTCGTTTTCTGGGGCCGTTGATTATCCTCAGCGCCATGACGGCATCGATTCCCATTGGTCTGGGCTCTCTGGTGGGCGCGCTGCTGTTTTATATCTGGCAGAAGCCGATTACCGGCGGCGCGATTTTAGGCGCGATGATCCTCGGTTCCATCTTCCCGATTGCGATTAGCTAACTGTTGATTTGTAGGCCGGATAAGGCGGTTGCGCCGCCATCCGGCAAAGGAGAGAACGATGTTTGATTTACTCCTGCGCCATGCGCGTCTGGTCGATGACACGCTGACTAATATTGCCCTGCAAGATGGCAAAATCGCGGCGTTGGGTGACGTTGATGGTCCGGCGCTGAAAACCATTGACCTGCGCGGCGAGTGTTACGTTAGTGCGGGTTGGATTGATTCTCACGTTCACTGCTACCCGACATCACCGATTTATCACGACGAACCGGACAGCGTGGGTATTGCCACTGGCGTTACCACAGTGGTGGATGCCGGGAGCACTGGCGCAGACGACATTGATGATTTCTATGCTCTGACGCGTCAGGCGACCACCGACGTTTATGCGCTGCTGAATGTTTCACGCGTTGGGCTTATTGCCCAAAACGAGCTGGCTAACATGGCCAATATTGACGCCGATGCGGTCCGGCAGGCGGTAAAACGCCACCCGGATTTTATCGTCGGCCTCAAGGCGCGGATGAGCAGCAGCGTGGTAGGCGTTAACGGCATCACGCCGCTGGAACGCGCTAAAGCCATGCAGCAAGAAAACGGCAACCTGCCACTGATGGTACATATTGGCAATAACCCACCGGATCTGGACGAAATCGCGGAGCGTCTGACGGCGGGCGATATCATTACCCACTGTTACAACGGTAAGCCGAACCGTATCCTGACGCCGGAAGGCGAGCTGCGCGCCTCGGTGACACGAGCGCTGGCGCGCGGCGTGCGTCTGGACGTTGGACATGGTACCGCCAGCCTGAGCTTTGCAGTGGCGAAACGCGCTATTAGCCTGGGGATTTTACCGCATACCATCAGTTCCGATATCTACTGCCGTAACCGCATCAATGGCCCGGTGCATTCGCTGGCTAATGTGATGTCGAAATTCCTCGCCATCGGCATGTCGCTGCCGCAGGTCATTGCGTGCGTGACGGCCAATGCCGCCGATAGCCTGAATCTGAAAACCAAAGGGCGTCTTCAGCCTGGTCTGGATGCCGACCTGACCCTCTTTATGCTTAAACGCCAGCCCACCGTGTTGGTAGACGCGGAAAACGACAGCTTACAGGCTGAAGAATTGCTGACGCCGCTTGCCGCGATACGCGCAGGCAAGGGCTATATGACCGAACAAGGGAGCGCGGAACATGCCTTCGATTTTTGAGAAGTATCAATTAAAACAGGTGATTAACGCCTCCGGACGTATGACGGCGCTCGGCGTCTCTACGCCGCGCCCGGAAGTGATAGACGCGGCGATGGCCGGAATGAATCAGTATTTCGAGATGAAAGATCTGGTGAATAAAACCGGCGAGTACATTGCGAAATTGCTGGAGGTGGAAGGGGCGACGGTAGTCTCCTGCGCCAGTGCGGGTCTTGCCCAGTCGGTTGCCGCGGTACTGGTTCAGGACAGCGACTGGCTGCTGGAAAACCTGCACGTTACACCGATTGAAAATAACGAAATCGTCCTGCCAAAGGGCCACAACGTCAACTTTGGCGCGCCGGTGGGAACGATGGTGGCGCTGGGCGGCGGCAAACTGGTGGAAGCCGGTTACGCCAACGAATGTTCCGCCGCGCAGTTGGCGGCGGCCATTACGCCGCGCACGGCGGCTATTCTGTATATCAAATCTCACCACTGCGTGCAGAAAAGTATGCTCAGCGTGGAGCAGGCTGCGGTGGTGGCGCGCACGCATAATCTCCCGCTGATTGTGGACGCGGCGGCGGAAGAAGATTTGCAGTGCTACTACCACGTGGGCGCAGATCTCGTTATCTATAGCGGCGCAAAAGCGATTGAAGGGCCGACCAGCGGGCTGGTGATTGGCAAAACGCAGTATGTTGAGTGGGTAAAACGTCAGTCAGCGGGCATTGGCCGGGCGATGAAGGTGGGCAAGGAGGGAATTGTTGGCCTGACCTGCGCCATTGAACTCTACCTGCGGGCGCAAAAAGAGAGCGGCGCGGAGATGGTAGAAAAAATGGCGCCCTTTATCGACACGTTGAACACGTTTAACGGCGTCAGCGCCCGCGTAGTGTGGGACAGCGCCGGACGCGATATCGCGCGCACGGAAATTAAGTTTGATGAAGCCGTTACCGGCATCGCCACAGGCGAACTGGTCGACGCGCTGAAGCAAGGGGAATACGCGATTTACTTTCGCGGATACAAAGCCAACGAAGGGATTATTGAAGCGGATGTCCGCAGCGTCGATCGCGCGCAGTTAGCGATTGTGGCGCGTCGTATTGGCGAGGTGATTAATCAGGAGAAACAAGCATGAAACTGACCCCTAACTTTTACCGCGATCGCGTTTGCCTGAACGTACTGGCCGGTTCGAAAGATAACGCCCGGGAAATCTACGCGGCGGCGGAAGGTCATGTGCTGGTTGGCGTGCTCTCCAAAAACTATCCGGATGTGGCAAGCGCAGTCGCGGATATGCGTGAATATGCGGCGCTTATCGACAATGCGCTCTCCGTCGGACTGGGGGCAGGCGATCCTAACCAGTCGGCGATGGTGAGCGAAATCTCGCGTCAGGTACAGCCGCAGCATGTCAACCAGGTGTTTACCGGCGTAGGGGCCAGCCGGGCGCTGCTGGGGCAAAACGAGACGGTGGTGAACGGTCTTGTCTCGCCGACCGGCACGCCGGGGCTGGTGAAAATTTCCACCGGCCCGCTAAGCAGCCGCGCGCCGGACGGCATCGTACCCATAGAAACGGCGATTGCGCTACTCAAAGACATGGGCGGCAGCTCCATTAAATACTTTCCGATGGGAGGGCTCACCTGTCGCGACGAGTATAAAGCGGTGGCTGAGGCCTGCGCCCGTCATGATTTCTGGCTGGAACCGACGGGCGGCATCGATCTGGAAAACTTCGCCGAGATTCTGCACATCGCCCTTGATGCAGGTGTAAGCAAAATCATTCCTCACATTTATAGTTCGATTATTGATAAGGTGAGCGGCAACACTCGTGCGGACGATGTGCGTCAGTTACTTGCTATCGTCCGGTCGCGTGTCGGCTAATCATGAGGAGAGATACGTGCGATTCCCCAACCAACGTTTAGCGCAGCTATTTGCGATGCTGCAAAACGAGACGCTGCCGCAGGACGAACTGGCGCAGCGGTTGTCGGTCTCCACGCGTACCGTTCGGGCGGATATCGCCGCGCTGAACATGTTGCTGACGCCGCATGGCGCGCAATTTACTCTCAGCCGCGGCAACGGGTATCAGCTCAAAATTGATGATCCGGCACGTTATCAATCCCTGCAAACGCAGCAATCTCCCACGCTGGCGCGCGGTCCGCGCACCAGCCAGGAGCGGATACACTATTTGCTGGCGCGTTTTTTAACCTCCGCCTTCTCGCTGAAGCTGGAGGATTTAGCAGATGAATGGTTTGTCAGCCGTGCGACGTTGCAGAACGATATGGCGGACGTACGCGAGCATTTGCTGCGTTATCATCTGACGCTGGAAACGCGTCCGCGTCATGGCATGAAATTGTTTGGCGGAGAGATGGCGATTCGCGCCTGTCTGACCGACCTTTTATGGACGCTGGCGCAGCAGGAGCCCTCCCATCCGTTAATCGTTAGTACCACGCTGAACACCGAGGTGTCTCAACGGCTGCAGTCTCTTTTGCCGGATATTTTCTCTCATTGTCAAATCCGCCTGACCGATGAGGGCGAGCTGTTTCTGCGTTTGTACTGCGCGGTGGCGGTACGGCGTATTCGCGAGGGGTATCCGTTATCGGAATGCGTGGCAGAGGAGGTCGATGAAAAAGTGCGCCATGCGGCGCATGAGATTGCGGAGCTACTACAACAGCTTGCCGACAAGCCGCTGTCGGAGCCGGAAGTAAGCTGGCTGAAGGTGCATATTACCGCCCGCCAGGTACAGGAGATTGCCCCCAGCGCCATTAATGCCGATGATGAAGAGGCGCTGGTGCGCTATATCCTCAATTTTATTAATACCCAGTACAACTATAACCTGTTGAATGATAAGCAGCTTCACGCGGACTTGCTGACCCACATCAAAACGATGATCACCCGCGTGCGCTACCAGATCATGATCCCCAACCCACTACTGGAAAATATTAAGCAGCACTATCCGATGGCGTGGGATATGACGTTGGCGGCGATATCGAGTTGGGGGAAATACACGCCGTATACCATTAGCGAAAACGAAATCGGTTTTCTGGTGCTGCATATTGGCGTTGGGCTGGAACGTAGTTACAACATTGGCTACCAGCGGCAGCCACAGGTACTGCTGGTGTGCGATGCTGGTAATGCGATGGTGCGGATGATTGAAGCGGTACTGGCGCGGAAATACCCGCAGATTGAGATTGCCCGCACTCTGACGCTACGCGACTATGAGGCGCGGGACAGTATTGTGGAGGATTTTGTGATTTCCACAGCGCGGATCGGCGAAAAAGATAAGCCGGTCATCATGATCGCGCCCTTTCCTACCGACTATCAATTGGAGCAGATCGGTAAGCTGGTGCTGGTGGACAGAACCCGTCCGTGGATGCTGGATAAATATTTCGATGCCTCGCATTTTCGCATTGTGGAAGGGGAAATAGATCAACAGACGCTGTTTAAAACGCTGTGCGATCAGTTGCATGAGGAAGGCTTTGTTGATGCGGCGTTTCTCGATTCGGTTATTGAACGTGAAGCTATCGTCAGTACGTTATTAGGCGACGGGATTGCCTTGCCACACGCGCTGGGGCTGCTGGCGAAGAAAACGGTGGTTTATACGGTGCTCGCGCCACAGGGGATTGCCTGGGGTGATGAAACGGCGCACGTTATTTTTTTACTCGCCATCAGCAAAAGTGAATATGAAGAGGCGATGGCCATCTACGATATTTTCGTCACTTTCCTGCGCGAACGCGCCATGACGCGCCTCTGCGCATGTCAGAATTTTACGCAATTTAAAACGGTCGCGATGGAGTGCGTGAGTCGTTTTTGAGAGGCGTTATCCAGAATTCGATGTAATGCGAATGTAATGCTAAACTGCATTACACATTCGATTCTCCTGGAGGCATAATGGCCACGCTGAACGTCCGTCTGGATGACAAACTCAAAAATGAGGCTTATGCCGTGCTGGAAAAACTGAACATTACTCCAACGGAAGCCGTGCGATTACTGTTCCAGTACGTCGCGGAAACGGGGCGCATGCCAGTGAAAACCGTCACTCTTAGCGACAGTGAAGATGCACTGATTCAGACAGTTCGGGAGAGGCTGTCTAGTCCGCAAAAGGGAATCAAGGTTAGTCTGGATGACTTATGAACTGGAATTCGACCCGAGGGCCTTAAAAGAGTGGCATAAGCTGGGCGATACGGTGAAGGCTCAGCTTAAGAAAAAGTTGGCTGATGTGCTATTGAACCCCAGAATCGACTCTGCCCGTTTAAACGGTCTTCCTGACTGCTATAAAATTAAGCTTAAATCGTCCGGTTATCGTCTGGTGTACCAGGTTCGGGATGACGTTGTGATTGTGTTTGTTGTTGCGGTCGGCAAGCGAGAACATTCAGCCGTCTATCACGATGCAAACAAACGGCTTTAGCGATCAACGCAAATGATGCACTACCTGGTTGCTGCTACCGCGCCAGATAAGCGCCGGGTCTTTCAGATCCTGCACAAATTTGCCATCGACCAGCACGTTGATGAGATTGACCACCTGCATCTGTGCGGCGTTGAGTTCATCGAGCTTGTAGCCGGTCCACACCCAGATATCTTTCCCCGGGCACTCCGCGTGGATGCGTTGTACCAGTGCCAGTATATCCGGTACGTTTTGCGGATGCAGCGGATCGCCGCCCGACAGCGAGATCCCCTGACGGTGAATGCGCGTGTCGTTCAGATCGGCAATGATCTTATCTTCCATCTCTTTGGTAAACGGCTGGCCGGAATTGAGCCGCCAGGTGCTTTTGTTATAGCAGCCAGGGCATTCGTGCACGCACCCTGACACAAACAGGGTGCAGCGGGTGCCGGGGCCGTTAACGATGTCTACGGGGTAGTATTGGTGAAAGTTCATGTTTCCTCGTTGCATTTGGCGCTGTAGCGGCGTTGGCCGCTCTCACTTACCCAGGTCACTTACTTATGTAAGCTCCCTGGGATTCGTTCGTTTGCCGCCTTGCTACAACACCAACTGCTTAGAGGAAACTCATGAAATTGGAACTATAGCCAGCGGTTGTAGGCCGGATAAGGTGTTTACACCGCCATCCGGCATTTACGCATTGCAAACGGAGGATTAACCTATCTGCCCGTTGCCTAAATGCTTCACGCGGCGCTTCACTTCTTCCTGCTTACCGGCGTTAAACGGGCGTGCGTCCGGGCTGCCTAAATAACCGCACACGCGGCGGGTGACCGAGACGCGCGCGGCATCGTGGTTGCCGCATTTCGGGCAGGTGAAACCTTTACTGGTACATTCGAACTCCCCGGTAAAGCCGCACTCGTAGCATTCATCGATCGGCGTGTTGGTGCCGTAATACGGTACATGCTGATAGCTGTAATCCCAGACATCTTCCAGCGCTTTCAGGTTGTGCTGAATGTTCGGGTATTCGCCGTAGCAAATGAAACCCCCGTTCGCCAGCGGCGGATACGGCGCTTCGAAATCGATTTTGTCGTACGGGTTGACCTTCTTCTCCACGTCGAGGTGGAAGCTGTTGGTGTAGTAACCTTTATCGGTTACGCCCGGCACCACGCCGAACTCGGCGGTATCCAGACGGCAGAAGCGGTCACAGAGGTTTTCACTTGGCGTGCTGTACAGGCTAAAGCCGTAGCCGGTCTCGTTTTTCCACTGATCCACGGCCTGGCGCAGACGCTCCACAACCGCGATGCCTTTAGCGCGAAGTTGCTCGCTGTCGTACAGGTGTTCGCCGCCGAACAGCGCGTTAATGGTTTCATGGATACCAATGTAGCCCAGAGAGATGGACGCACGACCATTTTTAAAGATTTCAGACACGTCGTCGTCCGCTTTCAGCCGCACGCCGCAGGCGCCTTCCATATACAGGATAGGCGCGACGCGGGCTTTCACGCCTTCAAGGCGGGCGATACGGGTCATCAGCGCCTTCCGCGCCAGCGCCAGACGTTCATCCAGCAGTTTCCAGAATGCGGTTTCGTCGCCTTTTGCTTCCAGCGCGATGCGCGGCAGGTTAAGGCTAATCACGCCCAGGTTGTTACGCCCGTCGTGGAGCTGCTCGCCGTTTTCGTTCTCCCACACGCCGAGGAAGCTGCGGCAGCCCATTGGCGTTTTGAACGAACCGGTGACTTTGACCACCTGATCGTAGTTGAGGATGTCCGGATACATGCGCTTGCTCGCGCACTCCAGCGCCAGTTGTTTAATGTCGTAGTTCGGATCGCCAAACTTGTGGTTCAAACCATCGCGGATAGCGAAGACCAGTTTCGGGAACACGGCGGTTTTGCGATTTTTACCCAGACCGGCGATACGGTTACGCAAAATAGACGCCTGGATCAGACGCGACTCCCAACTGGTGCCGAGGCCAAAACCAAAGGTCACGAAAGGCGTCTGGCCGTTAGCGGTGTGCAGCGTGTTAACTTCGTATTCCAGCGACTGGAAGGCGTCGTAGCACTCTTTTTCGGTGCGAGAACGCGCATACCCTTCGGCATCCGGGATCTGCCACTCATCGGCGGTTTTGCGGTGCTTGTTGTAGCTTTCGGTGACAAACGGCGCCAGCACTTCGTCGATACGGTTAATGGTGGTGCCGCCATAAATATGGCTGGCGACCTGAGCGATAATCTGCGCGGTAACGGCAGTGGCGGTAGAGATTGATTTCGGCGGTTCGATCTCGGCGTTACCCATCTTAAAGCCCTGGGTCAACATGCCTTTCAGGTCGATCAACATACAGTTGAACATCGGGAAGAACGGCGAATAGTCGAGATCGTGATAGTGGATATCGCCGCGCTCATGCGCTTGTACTACGTCACGCGGCAACAGGTGCTGGCGGGCATAGTGTTTGGCGACAATCCCGGCCAGCAAATCGCGCTGGGTGGGAATGACTTTACTGTCTTTGTTGGCGTTTTCATTGAGCAACGCGGAGTTAGTTTGCTCTACCAGGCCGCGAATTTCCTGGTTCAGACGACCACGCTTTTCACGCTGAATGTCGCGATCGTGACGGTATTCGATGTAGGCGCGGGCAAGCTGTTTGTACGGGCCGGACATCAGTTGGTTTTCAACCGCAGTTTGGATCTCGTTAATATCCACCTGACTGCGTGCGTTCATTTGGCTGCTAACGACTTCTGCGACGGTGGCACAGTAATCTGCGTCATCGACTCCCGCTGCTTTAGCTGCACGTAGAATGGCTTCCTTAATGCGCTCTGATTTGAATGGCACTTTACAGCCATCTCGTTTCATCACATGCGGTGTCATGATCACTCCATATTTGTAAGAACAGGTTATCCACAGAGGCCGGGGAAGCCATAACAGGTTTATTCATCTCTTTTCCAACGACTTCCCGCAATCCTGACCCAGGTTATCCACAATTCACCTTGTGTCGAGTGAACGGATGTTGTAGCAATTGTAGTCAATTAATACAACATATTGGGTCGGCGTGCATTTTAAAGTCTATATGTAGTGATTTGCATCAAGGATGTTTGCAATTTTATTGATGTAGAACAAGGTAAAAATCAGAGCGTACAGATGGCGGGCGCTGTAGCGTTTGTAAAAGATAGCAAGAAAAATCTGATTAATTATTCAACAAAAACAGACAGTAACCTGGAGCAACGCCACAGCCCGTGTCAATAGGTTTGTGGCGTTTATCCGTATAAGGACGTCGCGTTAGCGTTGTAACCACCAGATGGCTTCAAATGGGCGGAGCGTCATCGCGGCTGGCTGGCTGGTGACCTCGCCATAATTGTGCAGTAGCGCCTGCCACTGTCCTTTGATATGCGGTGGATGCCACTCCTGACACTGGTTACTCAGATTGGCGACAACCAGCAGGATTTGCCCCTGCCACTGGCGGCGATAACACCATACTGATGGGCTATCCGGGAGGAGATCCTGATAATCGCCCCAGATCAGTACAGGCTGGGTTTTACGTAGCGCAATCAGCTTTTGATAGGTGTAAAACACCGAGTTTTCATCGCGTAATGCCGCCGCGACATTAACCTCCGTATAGTTATCGCACAGGCTTATCCACGGCTCGCCCTGGGTGAAACCGGCGTTTTTACCGTTGTCCCACTGCATCGGCGTGCGGCTGTTGTCGCGGGATTTACTGGCCAGGATAGCCAGTAGTTCGTCGGGGTCGCGTCCGGCGGCGCGTAGCGCGGCAAACATGTTATGGCTTTCCACGTCGCGATAATCGGTGATGCGGGTAAAGTGTGGGTTGGTCATGCCGATTTCTTCGCCCTGATAGATATAAGGCGTCCCTTGCATACCGTGCAGCGCCATCGCCAACATTTTCGCGGCTGGAATCCGGTATTCCCCCTCGTCGCCAAAGCGGGAAACGATGCGCGGCTGATCGTGATTACACCAGAATAACGCGTTCCAGGCGACGTTATGCATCCCCTGTTGCCAGTGGCGGAACAACGCTTTCAGCGCCACATAATCAGGTTTTGCCAGCGTCCACTTTTCGCCATTGGGGTAATCCACCTTCAGATGATGAAAATTGAAGGTCATCGAGAGTTCGTCGCCGCTAAGCGCGGCATATTGCTGGCAGTTTTCCAGCGTGGTAGAGGACATTTCGCCTACCGTCATCAGATTACGCGGCGTAAAAACGTCACGGTTCATTTCGCGTAAAAACGTATGCGCGCGCGGTCCGTCGGTATAAAAGCGGCGTCCGTCGCCCGTCGGATCGTCAGGAAAATCCTGATCTTTGGCGATCAGGTTCACCACGTCCAGACGCAGGCCATCCACGCCGCGATCGGCCCAGAATTCGCAGACCTTTTTCAGCTCGGCGCGCACGGCGGGGTTTTCCCAGTTCAGGTCGGCCTGTTCAGGCGCGAAAAGGTGTAAATAATATTGTTCGCTCTGGCTATGCCAGCGCCAGGCGCTGCCGCCAAATTTGGATTGCCAGTTATTCGGGCAGACATCCGGCGTGCCATCGCGCCAGATATAAAACTGACGGTATGGACTCTCTTTGTTCAGCGCTTCGCGAAACCAGGCGTGCTGGGTAGAAGTATGGTTAAACACCATATCCAGGATGATACGAATACCGCGTGCTTTCGCCTGCGCGACCAGCTCGTCAAAATCATCCAGCGTGCCGTAGGTCGGGTCGATAGCCGTATAATTTGCGACGTCATAACCGTTATCCACCTGCGGCGAGATATAAAACGGCGTGAGCCAGATGGCATCTACGCCGAGTCGCTGTAGATAGTCAAGGCGCTGCGTGACGCCGCGTAAATCGCCGGTGCCGCTGCCGGTCGTGTCCTGAAAACTTTTCGGGTAGATCTGATAAATAACGCCGTTTTGCCACCAGAGGGGAATAGTCATTGTTGTTTCCTGCAAGTGCGTCGGGACGCAGCTGCGCCCCGAAGAAGAATTAGACAATTTGTAATGTGCCCTGACGATGCTTACGCTGATAGATAAAGGTGGTCAGAATCACCGGGATAACGATCGCGATAACCATCGCCATGCCGTACACCTGCCAGTAGCGCGGCGGTATAGACAGGATGCCCGGCAGGCCGCCCACGCCGATACCGTTGGCGATGACGCCGTTCAGACCGCAGAGCAGTCCCGCCAGACCAGAGCCGATCATCGCGCACAGCATCGGAAAACGATACTTCAGGTTGATACCGTACATCGCCGGTTCGGTTACCCCAAGGTAAGCGGAAATGGCGGCAGGAACGGAGATCTCGCGTTCATTGTGTTTACGGCTGGAGATGATGATGCCCACCACGGCGGAGGCCTGCGCGATATTCGACAGCGCAATCAGCGGCCAGACTGGCGTACCGCCCATGCTCTGGATCATCTGCATATCGATAGCGAGCGTTGTCTGGTGGACGCCGGTAATGACCAACGGGGCATACAGGAAGCCGAACAGCGCCGCGCCTATCGGGGCGAAACTGCCGGTCATCAGATAACGTACCGCAAAGGCCACGCCGTCGCCGATCATACGACCAAAGGGGCCGATAAAGGTGTGGGCGAGAAAGACGGCCAGTATCAACGAACACACCGGGACGACGACCAGGTAGAGATAATCCGGCACGATGCGTTTCAACCGCGTTTCAATAAATCCAAGCGCCAGCCCTGCCAGTAGCGCCGGGATAACCTGCGCCTGGTAGCCCACTTTCTCAATGCTAAATAAGCCGAAGTTCCAGACGTCCGGCGTTTGCTGGCCCAGCAGATACGCATTCATCAACTGCGGCGACACCAGCGTCACGCCGAGCACGATACCAAGAATCGGCGTGCCGCCCATTTTTTTCACCGCCGACCAGCAGATCCCCACCGGCAGATAGAAAAAGATCGCTTCGCCGATCAACCATAAAAAATCATAAAGCGTTTTTAGCGCCGGATGCATCTGCGCCAGCGTTTGGCCGTTGCTCATCGGCACATCACCGATCACGTTACGAAAGCCTAAGATCAAACCGCCGCTGATCAACGCCGGTAGTAGCGGAAAGAAGATCTCCGCAAAGTGGGAAATTAACTGCTCATGCCACTTCATGTTCTGGCGAGCGGCTTTTTTGGCCTGCTCTTTATCAGCATACGCTTTGCCGGTGGTCTCCAGCAGCGCGTTATAGTAATCGCCAACGTCGGTGCCAATCACCACCTGAAACTGCCCGGCGTTGGTGAAACAGCCTTTAACCATCGGTAATTGTTCGATCTCTTTTGGCCTGGCGTTCGCGGGCTGGTGGAGCACAAAGCGCAGGCGAGTAATGCAGTGGCTCACCGTGGCGATGTTGTCGCGCCCGCCGACCAGGTCAATCAGCCGGTCGATATCGGCTTGTTTTACTTTGCTCATCGTAAAGCCTCATGGCAGAGGAGGTATGTTATGGGTTGGCGCAAGAGTATCTCTTCAACGTTGGTTTAAAAATGGGAACGTTCCCGAAACGCAGCGACGATCACAAATTACTCGTGGTATTTCGTTTAATCAGTCACTCAGGCGAGGGTAGAAGGAATGACGATCCGGCGCGGATCGCAGCGGCCATTGATCTGTTCGATCAGCTGCGAAGCCGCCTGCCGTCCGGCTTCAGCATAGCCAGGATCGACAGTGACGATCTCCGGGTGCAGGAATTTTATCAGCGGCGTGTTCCCGACGCTTGCCAGTTGCAGCGTTTCAATACGTTGCTCCTGTAAATACTTGCTGGCGCCCAACGCCAGCGTATCGGTAGCGCAGACTAACGCGGTGGTATCCGGCATGATGACGCTTGCCGTATGCTCATAACCCTGCTTCATGGCAAGACCGGGCAGGGCGGCGACGGGATGAAGTTTATGTTTTTTGCAAAACGCCAGGTATGCGTCATGCCGACGTTTGCCGGTGGTAATATCGCTATGGGGAACGCCCAGAAAGCTAATGTTGCGGTGTCCTTGCTCATACAGCCGCTGCATAAGGATATGAATCGCGCCCTCGTCGTCGTAACAGACGGAGGCAAAACCTTGCGCATCTCTTGCCAGCAGCACCAGCGAGGCTTTCCAAGGGGCGATCAACTCTTCTGTGATGCCGGTAAAGCCAAACAGCACCACGCCATCAATGTTACGTCGTCTGAGCATGCCCAGATGTTCCATTACCAGCGTCGGCGAGAACTGACTTTCCATCATAATAGGGTCGTAGCCCTGTTCGTAAAACGCAGGCAGCATGGTCTGAACCGCGAGGTTTTCAGACAACGAATCAAGGCGAGTGACGATAATAGCGACCACTTTATCGCTTTGTCCTCGCATCGCGCGGGCGGAGCGGGACGGAGAGAAACCGTGTTGATTCATCACCGCTTCGACACGCTCGCGGGTACGTTCGCTTACGCCGCTTTCATTGTTAAGCACGCGGGAAACGGTTGATTTCCCTACGCCGCTCAGGCGGGCGATGTCTTTGATAGTGAGCCGGTTTTGCATCCTGTTTTCCCGTGGCGTGACGCTGATGGTGATAAAAAGAGTAACTTTACTCAAGCGAAGGGCAATGGGCAAAGTCTGGTTTATCGTTGGTTTAATTACGTAACGGTATGATACCGCCATAATTGCCACAAAACTTATGGATTTATGCGTATAATCCGCGGCGCGAATTATTTACTTACCGGAGGCGACATGGACCCTGAACCCACCCCTCTCCCGCGATGGAGAATTTTCCTTTTCCGGTAAGCCTGCCTCTGCTGTCTTACCGGTGTGTAAGACAGTGACACGATAACGTCCCTGTTTTTATTTAAACATTGCTCATCGGGCAAGGCTTTGCCGTGCCTGAAGAATTTTCTGCGCCTGACTTCGGCGCGGAGGGATTACCTATGCTAAAAACCATTACCCGCCAGCTTTTTGCCCGGCTTAATCGTCATTTGCCTTATCGTCTGGTTCACCGCGATCCGCTGCCCGGCGCGCAGACCGCGGTAAATGCGACTATCCCGCCTTCGCTGAGCGAGCGCTGTCTGAAAGTCGCGGCAATGGAGCAGGAGACTCTCTGGCGCGTTTTTGATACGCACCCGGAGGGATTAAACGCTGCCGAGGTGACGCGCGCGCGTGAAAAGCATGGCGAAAACCGCCTTCCGGCACAGAAACCCTCGCCGTGGTGGGTGCATCTGTGGGTATGTTATCGCAATCCTTTCAACATCTTACTCACGATTCTTGGCGGCATTTCTTATGCCACGGAGGATCTGTTTGCCGCAGGCGTTATCGCCCTGATGGTCGGTATCTCAACGCTGCTGAATTTTGTGCAGGAAGCGCGCTCGACAAAAGCGGCGGACGCGCTAAAAGCGATGGTGAGCAATACCGCTACCGTACTGCGGGTTATTAATGAAAATGGCGAAAACGCCTGGCTGGAATTGCCCATCGATCAACTGGTGCCCGGCGATATTATTAAGCTGGCGGCGGGGGATATGATCCCGGCGGATTTACGGATTATCCAGGCGCGCGATCTGTTTGTCGCCCAGGCGTCGCTGACCGGCGAATCTCTGCCAGTCGAGAAAGTCGCCGCGACGCGTGAGCCCCGGCAAAATAACCCGCTTGAGTGCGACACGCTGTGCTTTATGGGGACGAACGTCGTGAGCGGAACGGCGCAGGCCGTGGTGATGGCGACCGGCGCCGACACCTGGTTTGGTCAATTGGCGGGGCGCGTGTCGGAGCAAGATAACGAGCAGAACGCTTTCCAGAAAGGAATTAGCCGCGTCAGTATGTTGCTGATCCGTTTTATGCTGGTCATGGCGCCGGTAGTACTGATTATTAATGGTTACACGAAAGGTGACTGGTGGGAAGCGGCGTTATTTGCGCTCTCGGTCGCGGTAGGACTCACCCCGGAAATGTTGCCGATGATCGTCACCTCCACCCTCGCGCGCGGGGCGGTGAAGCTCTCGAAACAGAAAGTTATCGTGAAGCACCTTGATGCGATTCAGAACTTCGGCGCGATGGATATTCTGTGCACCGATAAAACCGGCACACTGACGCAGGATAAAATTGTGCTGGAGAATCATACGGATATCTCTGGTAAGCCCAGCGAGCATGTACTGCATTGCGCCTGGCTGAACAGCCATTATCAGACCGGTCTAAAAAATTTACTGGATACGGCAGTCCTGGAGGGAGTAGACGAAACCGCCGCGCGTCAGCTCTCCGGACGCTGGCAGAAAATCGATGAGATTCCGTTTGATTTTGAGCGTCGCCGGATGTCGGTGGTGGTGGTGGTGGCCGAAGATTCGAGCGTGCATCAACTGGTCTGCAAAGGCGCGTTACAGGAGATCCTGAACGTGTGTACTCAGGTGCGCCACAACGGCGATATTGTGCCGCTGGACGACAATATGCTGCGCCGGGTGAAACGCGTTACCGACACGCTGAACCGTCAGGGGCTACGCGTGGTCGCCGTCGCGACCAAATACTTGCCTGCACGTGAGGGCGATTACCAGCGTATCGATGAATCTGACCTGATCCTGGAAGGGTATATTGCTTTTCTCGATCCGCCGAAAGAGACCACCGCGCCGGCGCTGAAAGCGCTGAAGGCGAGCGGAATTACGGTGAAAATTCTCACCGGCGACAGCGAGCTGGTAGCGGCGAAAGTTTGCCATGAGGTTGGGCTGGATGCGGGTGATGTCGTTATTGGCAGTGATATTGAAGGGTTAAGCGACGACGCGCTGGCGGCGCTGGCCGCCCGTACGACGTTGTTTGCGCGTCTGACGCCGATGCATAAAGAGCGCATCGTCACTTTGCTCAAACGCGAGGGGCATGTGGTCGGTTTTATGGGCGACGGGATTAATGATGCCCCGGCGTTGCGGGCGGCGGATATTGGTATCTCGGTAGATGGCGCGGTGGACATCGCCCGTGAAGCCGCCGATATTATTCTGCTGGAAAAGAGCCTGATGGTGCTGGAAGAAGGCGTCATTGAAGGTCGTCGTACTTTTTCTAATATGTTGAAATATATCAAGATGACGGCCAGCTCAAATTTCGGTAACGTGTTTAGCGTGCTGGTAGCGAGCGCCTTTTTGCCGTTCCTGCCAATGCTGCCGCTGCACTTGCTGATTCAAAACCTACTGTACGATGTATCCCAGGTGGCGATTCCGTTTGATAATGTCGATGAAGAACAAATTCAAAAGCCGCAGCGCTGGAATCCGGCGGATTTGGGGCGCTTTATGGTCTTTTTCGGTCCGATCAGCTCGATTTTCGACATTTTGACCTTTTGTCTGATGTGGTGGGTATTTCATGCGAATACGCCAGAAACGCAAACTTTGTTCCAGTCCGGCTGGTTTGTGGTGGGATTACTGTCGCAAACGCTGATTGTGCATATGATCCGTACCCGTCGTCTGCCGTTTATTCAAAGTCGCGCCGCCTGGCCGCTGATGGCGATGACATTGTTGGTGATGGTGGTGGGAGTTTCGTTGCCGTTTTCGCCCCTGGCGTCTTACCTGCAGTTGCAGGCGCTGCCGTTAAGCTATTTCCCGTGGCTGATTGCTATTCTGGCGGGCTATATGACGTTAACCCAGTTGGTGAAAGGGTTTTACAGCAGACGTTATGGCTGGCAGTAAACACTTTCGTCGGGGATTCGCCAGCGTGCTTAATCCCCGATATCGCTAACCAGGCCAGATGCCCGTAAAGCTCGACAAGTTTTACGCGATCGGCTTTATATTTAAATTTCAGGGCTTATTCAAGCAGCTGTAGAATGCTATATGCAGGAATAAAAAAGAGAAATGTCCAGCTAAGTTTGTAAAATACATTCTCTGCTCCCGAGCCAGAACGAGAGGAGGAGATGTCCCACCGCCGGATATGTTTTGCGGATATGCGACGAAAGCGGCGAATATAGCTAATGCAATAAACTAAGTAAGGAGGAATCGCTAAGGCGGCAGTGGGTTTAGGAAACATAAGGGTAAGCAATATGGCTGCGACAATGAAGCATAAAAAGACTATCTTCGCGGTAGATTCTATCTGTTTTAATTCCTGGCGTATGCTTTCAGCATGTTTCTCCTGCCAGCGACGGAGCGTGCTGTTGCTAAATCCATATTCTTCGCATAACGCCTTATTCGGCACGCCGTTTTTAGACTGTTGCAGAAAATCGGCGATTTGCTCCTCGGTAAAACGCGCTCTTACCATTGCCGCCTCTCCATGGCTGTTGGTACCCCGAACCGGGCAAACTTGCGCCGCCCGGCGGGGATGACGTCCGGCGCTTAGCGACGAACAGCGATCGCTTCAATCTCAATTTTCACGTCTTTCGGCAGGCGGGCAACTTCCACGCAGGAACGCGCCGGGAAGGTGGCGTTGTGCTCGGTGAAGAAGGCTTCGTAGGTGGCGTTGACGGTCGCGAAATCGTTCAGGTCTTTCACGAATACGGTCGTTTTCACAATGTCGCCTACTTTCAGGCCAGCGGCTTCCACGATAGCTTTAACGTTTTCCAGCGACTGACGTGCCTGAGCGGATACGTCTTCCGCTACGGCACCGGTTTTCGGATCGACCGGGATCTGACCGGAAGTGATTACCATGCTACCCAGGTCTACGCCCTGTACGTAAGGGCCGATTGCTGCTGGTGCATTTTCCGTCGCAATAGTTTTGCTCATGATTTCTCCTGAATTACAGCGGTAATAGAATGTCCCCGCTCATTATAGGGAGCCGGGATCTCATAACCAACCCCCATTAGTTGGCCAGCACCACATTATGCGAAAACTCTTTTTCACAGTATTTGCATTTGAGGGCGATATCATTGGCGCGTTTTTTCACTGCAAAGCTGGAGGATACCGGTTCCGCGTGGCTGATGCAGTTGCTGTTCGGGCAAACCAGCACATTATTAATACGCTCTGGCAGGCTGGGGCGTGATTTCCCGACTACGTCGTAGTTGTCGATGCGGTTAACGGTGGCCTGCGGCGCGTACAGAGCAAGTTGGTTAACCTGCTCATCGGTGAGAAAGGTGTTTTCTATTTTGATTAAGTCTTTACGCCCCATCTCGCCAGACGGGAGATTCAGACCGATAGTGATTCGCTGATCGGTCTCGGTCAATTTAAACAGACTCAGCAGTTTAAAGCCTACCTGCGCAGGGATATGGTCAATCACGGTGCCGCATTTAATGGCTTCAACCTGCAGTTTGTTATCGTGTGTCATCGCTTTTCTCCCTTACAGACTCAGTTCGCTATTCAGTACCAACGCCAGTAACGCCTGGCGAGCGAAAATACCGTTGCCCGCCTGTTGGAAGTACCAGGCGTGTGGCGTTTTATCCACATCCGTGGTGATTTCATCAATCCGCGGCAGCGGGTGCAGCACTTTCATATTTTCACGCGCGCCGTTCAGGTCGCTGGCGCGCAGAACAAACTGCGCCTTCACATTGGCGTACTCCGACGGGTCGAGACGCTCTTTCTGTACGCGAGTCATATAGAGGATGTCGACGTCGGCCATGACCTCTTCAATAGAACCATGCAGGCTCCAGGCCATCCCTTTTTCATCAAGCATATCCAGAATGTACTGCGGCATCGCCAGCGCGTCCGGCGCGATAAAATAAAAACGGTTGCCGCTAAATTTCGCCAGCGCCTGGGTTAGCGAATGCACGGTGCGGCCATATTTCAGATCGCCGACCATCGCGATATGCAGGTTATCCAGACGGCCCTGCGTTTCCTGGATGGTGAACAGATCCAACAGGGTCTGTGTCGGATGCTGGTTCGAACCGTCGCCCGCATTGAGCACCGGCACCTGACCGGAAAACTCCGTCGCCAGACGTGCCGCGCCTTCTTGCGGATGGCGCATCACAATCGCGTCCACGTAAGTGCTAATCACTGAGATCGTGTCGGCTAACGTTTCTCCTTTTTTCCCCAGCGACGTGTTGGCGCTGTCGGAGAAGCCCACTACGCTGGCGCCCAGGCGATGCATTGAAGTTTCAAACGACAGGCGGGTACGCGTGGAGGCTTCGAAAAAGCAGCTGGCGATCACTTTATGTTTCAAAAGCTCCGGCTGCGGGTTGGCTTTTAATTTCGCCGCCGTCGCCAGTACCAGATTAAGATCGTCGCGGCTGAGGTCGTTTATGGAAATGATATGTTTTTGATATAGCGGGTTAGCCATGTTTATCTCCTGACGCCTGGGCAAAAAAAAGCCCCTCAATTGAGGGGCTTGGTATTGGTTTTCAACGGAAAGAAAAACGGCAGGCCTGCGTCTTTTTCCAGACGCGGTAAGACAGAATGTCGTACACACTGAACCATGCTTCCTCCCGGCAAATTGTCCGCGATTATACTCAGCTCTGTTTTGGGATCAAGCGAATTAATGCATGATTTACTCATCGCAAACGGTTCTTATGAATTTAAATTCATTTTAAGCAAATAATTAATTTGTTTGTGTACCAGCGCCGTACGCTGAACGACCCGCGGTGCGACCCAGACAATACTGCTACCGGCAACGACGCCGAGAATTTCCGGCAATGCGTGGTAATCCAGAATTCTCGCGACGGCGCGACCATAACCTGCCGCCGTATGGATAAGGATAAATTCGCTATTATGTTCAACGCTCACGACCATTTCGGCTATTGAACGTCCGGCATCCGGCGAAGGTCGCCGCTGGGGATTTACGGAATAAATCTTTTGTCCCTTCGTATTTCTGATTTTTATTGCGCCCAGCAGCTTGAGCAGGCGCGAAACCGTAGACTGGCTGATACCTTCAAATCCCTCATTTTGTAAATCGCGGCGAATCTCCTCCTGGGACAGGTAACTTTTTTCACTAATCAGGCGCTGACAAACCGCCAGTTGCTGTTGTTCTTTGGCGGAGTAATCATCGTATTCCTTCATAAATGCACCTTATCTTTATTATTAATATCAACGGACTGGCGAAATTCATCACATTTGTCACATCGATTGCGGATCAATCGGGCGGTTTTGCAGGAAAATGAGAAGCCGATCAAAAAAGGTGACGGCGTGCCTGATGGCGCTGTGCTTATCAGTCCTGTCGGATAAGACGCGTCGCCATCTGGCTCGTTACATCATCGCTCCGATGCTCAGTACCGCCATATTCAGCAATGTCAGGATCAGCAACAGCGGCGCGACCCATTTCAGATAGCGGACATAGGGAACCCGCGCGATTGCCAGACCGCCCATGACCACGGCGGAGGTGGGAGTAACCAGATTCACAATCCCGGAGGCCGACTGGTAGGCGGTTACGACCAAATCCCGCTGTACGTGGGCAAAATCCGCTAACGGCGCCATAATGGGCATTGTCAATACGGCAAGACCGGAAGAGGAGGGCACCAGGAAGGAGAGCAATACTTCCAGCCAGTAGGTTACGTTTATGAAAATAGTGGTAGAGAGGCCGGAAACCAGACTTTCCGCGCTGTGCAAAATGGTGTGGGTAATCATACCGTTATCCATGACCACCACAATGCCGCGCGCGATACCAATAATTAGCGCCACGCCGAGCAAATCCCGCGCGCCGTCAATAAAGGTACTGGTGAACGCTTCCTCACCCATCCGCGTTATCACGCCAACGATAATCGCCGCCGCCAGAAAAACGCCGGAGATTTCCGCCATCCACCAGCCGAGAACCGCCACGCCGTAAATCATCACCGCGAAAGAGGCGGCGAAGATCAGCAGCACCCATTTCCGGGTAGCCGTAAAGTCCAGCAGAGTATTGGCGCGATTGCCGAGAAAATGGGCGCGATTTTCCGCCATTTTATCCGCCACGATAGAAAGCTCAGGATGGGCGCGGACTTTGCGCGCATAGCGCATTACCCAAAACACGCACAGTACGTAGCCGACAATTAACAGCAGTACGCGCATCAGCATTCCCTGAGTAAAAGGGATGCCGGCGGCGTTGGCGGCAATGACCGTGGCGAAAGGGTTAATGGTCGAACCGAGCGTGCCTATCCCCGCGCCGAGCAGTACGGTTGCCGCGGCCACTAACGGATCGAAGCGGGCCGCCATCATAACCGGCACCAGCAGCGTGTAGAAGGGCAACGACTCCTCCGCCATGCCATAGATAGTGCCGCCTGCGGCGAACAGCGCCATCAGAATGGGGATCATCCACTCATCTTTGCCGTTGAGTTTGGCTGTTACCCGTTCAATACCGGCATCAATCGCCCCCGTTTTATTCACCACTCCCAGAAAGCCGCCGATAATCAAGACAAACAGCGCGACGTCAATGGCGCCAGCGGTGTAGGTTTCGTGGTTATAGAGGCCGTCAATCGGCGCCAGTAAAACAGCGGTAATCCCTTGCGGATGCGCGTCCACAGGGGCATACGTTCCCGCCACCGGCACCTCTTTTCCCAGCGTGGCGTTCATCGCCATTTGGTATTTTCCCGCCGGCACAATCCAGGTCATCACCGCGACCAGGGCAATAAGAATAAACAGGATGGTATAAGCGGTGGGAAATTTAAATTTACCCATGATGTTCTCTCCTGATATCACGGATATGCGCCGCGAGGGCGCATATCCTGTGGGATTAGTCGCCGAGCGTCGCCACCATGACTGCTTTGATGGTGTGCATCCGGTTTTCCGCTTCATCGAAGACTATCGAGCCTGCGGACTCGAACACCTCTTCCGTGACCTCCAGTCCTTTCAGGCCGTAAGCCATTTCGATTTCGCGTCCCACTTTGGTGTGCTCGTTATGGAAGGCGGGCAGGCAGTGCATAAACTTCACATCAGGATTACCGGTAGCGTTTACCACCTGCTGGTTGACCTGATATGGCGTCATCAGACTGACGCGCTCCGCCCAGGCTTCTTTGGGCTCTCCCATCGAGACCCAGACGTCGGTATAGAGGAAATCCACACCGTGAACGCCATCTTCAACGCTCTCCGTTAAGGTGATACGAGCGCCGGTAACGCTGGCGATTTCCCGGCACTGCGCGACCAGCGCGGCATCAGGCCAGAAGGACTTTGGCGCTATCAGGCGGATATCCATGCCCATCTTCGCCGCGCCCACCATCAGCGAGTTGCCCATGTTGTTGCGCGCGTCGCCCAGGTAGGCGAAGCTCAGTTCCGGCAGCGTTTTACCCGGCGCGTGTTCCAGCATGGTCATCAGATCGGCCAGGATCTGTGTGGGGTGAAATTCATCGGTCAGGCCGTTCCAGACGGGAACGCCCGCGTATTCCCCTAGTTCTTCCACAATGTGTTGACCAAAACCGCGATATTCGATGCCGTCATACATCCGCCCCAGGACGCGAGCAGTATCTTTCATGGACTCTTTATGGCCGATCTGCGAGCCGCTTGGGCCGAGATAAGTCACCTGCGCGCCCTGGTCGAACGCGGCGACTTCAAACGCGCATCGGGTGCGGGTAGAGGTTTTTTCAAAAATCAGCGCGATGTTTTTGCCGATCAGTGTTTGCTTTTCGCATCCGGCTTTTTTTGCGGCTTTCAGCTCAATAGCCAGATCGATGAGGTGTTGGATTTCCGCCGGGGTGTAGTCAAGCAGCTTCAAAAAGTTACGATTTTTCAGTGAAATAACCATTACAATATCCTTGTTAAAATGAATTGCCTGATGGCGCTGCGCTTATCCGGCCCACGGTTATGCGCGCTCTGTAGGCCGAATAAGGCGGAAGCCGCCATCCGGTAAAAAGCCTTATGCGTCAACGTCGGCGGTTTCACACCGAATCAAAGTACCTTTCTCGCCCGCGAGAATGGCTTGCCCATCCGCCAGCGAGCCGATTCCGGCAATGCCGCGGCAATGGCTGACAAACTCAGCGCAGGCGGTCACTTTCGGGCCCATCGAACCGGCGTCGAACTGCATTTCACGAAGCAGCTCCGGCGTAACCTGCGCCAGCGGGCGTTGGGTGGGCTTGCCCCAGTCGAGATACACCGCGTCGGCATCGGTCAGAATGAGCAGCGCGTCGGCGTGAATTTGGCTGGCAAGCAGGGCGGCGGACAGATCTTTGTCGATCACCGCCTCGATACCGTGGTAGCCATCGGCTTTTTCCACGACCGGCACGCCGCCGCCGCCGTTACAGATAACCAGGTGATCGCGGCTAATCAGCGCGCGGATGGCATCGTTTTCCACAATGCGTTTCGGCTGCGGGGAGGGCACAACGCGGCGGAAGGCGTTACCGTCGGCTTTGAATACCCAGCCCTTTTCTGCCTGTAACGCACGGGCTTGCGCTTCGTCGTAAATCGGTCCGATATATTTGGTTGGATTGAGGAATGCCGGGTCGTTGGCATCGACTTCGACCTGGGTGAGCAGGACGCTGATTTCACGCTCCGGCAGATGATTCTTCAGCGCCTGTTGCAGCATGTAGCCAATCATGCCCTGGCTTTCCGCACCGAGAATATCGAGCGGGTAGGGCGTAACGTTAGCGTAGGCGCTATTTTGTAGCGCCAGCAGTCCTACCTGTGGGCCGTTGCCGTGCACTAACACCACGCGCCATTGCCGCGTAAGCTGGGCGATGGTTCTGGCCGCCAGTTCGATATTTTTACGCTGAATATCAGCCTCCAGCGGTTCGCCGCGTTTGAGCAGCGCATTGCCGCCCAGCGCGACGACCAGTGTGCGTTTGTTTTCCATAACGTCTCCTTTAAATACCATCGCGTTCCAGTGGACAGCTCATGCAGCGTGCGCCCCCGCGCCCGCGACCCAGTTCATCGCCGGGAATGGGAAGGACGGTAATGCCGGCTTTGTCGTATTTTTCGTTGGTCCAGATGTTGCGCTCATAGCCCACCACCACGCCGGGACGCAGGGTGAGCACGTTATTGGCGTCATTCCACTGTTCGCGCTCAGCTTCAAATGCGTCGCCGCCAGTGGTGATTAAGCGCACCTGATCGATGCCAAGCGCTGTTTCAAGAGCATGAACCAGCGTGCTCTCCTGGGTTCGTTTCAGACCGCCGCGTCCGTCTGGCGTCAGCGTCCAGCACTGAACGTCCGGGCGAACGACTTCCGGATAGACGGAGAAGGTGTCGATATCAATGTGGGTCATGACGGTGTCAAGGTGCATACAGGAGCGATGTTTTGGCAGTTCAACGGCAATGACGCGTTCCGCCTGACGATGTTTAAACAATGCCTGCGCCAGGAACTCGACGCCCTGCGGCGTAGTACGTTCAGACATACCGATCAACACCGCGCCGCGGCCAATCACCAGCACATCGCCGCCCTCTAAAGTGGCGTGGTCGTAATTAATGTCCTCGTCGCCGAAATATTTAATGAAATCACCGCCTGCGAATTGAGGATGCCAGCGATAAATAGCACGTAAATTATTTGTTTCACGTTGGCGTGCAGGTTTCGCCATGGGGTTAATTGAGACGCCGTTATATATCCAGCAGGACGTGTCACGGGTAAATAGGTGATTCGGTAATGGCTTCATAATAAAGTCATTAATATCGTGAGTATCGACCACCATATTTTTTATGGAGGCGGGGATTTCGCCGTAAGTTAAACCGCCGCTTAAATGGCGAGCCAGTTCACGGTGCGGCATATCCGCCAGCCAGGCGCGAATATCTGCGGCAAAGGTGGGCCCAAGGCGATAATCGGAAATTTGCGTGTCCAGTAGCCAGGCTTTAGCGTCAGCCACATCCAGCGTTTGGGTGAGCAGGTCGGTTAACAGCAACACTTCTATCCCTTGCTGGCGCAGCGTGTTGGCAAAAATGTCATGCTCTTCGCCAGCGCGCTCTACGGATAATACATCGTCAAAAAGTAATTCCTGACAATTTGAAGGGGTAAGTCTTTTTAGGCTGAGATTGGGCCGATGCAACATTACGCTGCGTAATTGACCGATTTCAGAACCGACAAAATGCTTTTCCATCATTATACCTTTTACATAATTTCAAGAATAAAGAAGGAGTGGCTGCAAATATTTAGCGTGCTTGCAGTCGCGGCGTTTCAGTTAAATTCGGGAGCAATGATTGAATTTTATTTGGGTTGTTAATGTGATGAGATTCACATCAATCAAGGAGTGCTATTTTTCTTACTTAATATATGAGCCGGGTCAGAGAAATTCAAAAAACAATAAGGCATTAAATGAATTACTACGCAGCTATATGGTTTGTTATTTTTTTATTGTTAATTATTTGTTTGTTGTATTGAATGATATTTAAATCTTAACTCATTGAAAATAAAATAATTATTTTTAATGGTTGCATAACTATGCGTGAGGGGGGTTTTATTATCGGGGATATTTAAATAATTTAAAAATAACTATGGATAGAGAAGTCATTTATGCAGGGAGAGCGAATTGTGATCGCTAAAACGTTTTTATGTTAACGCCTTTAATATCAAAGCGTTGTTAGTGATGGCAATTTGGCGCCGCTGGGGTTTATGCATAGGTACTTCATAAAGTTGGGCGAACTATTAACAATATATAAACACCGCTGGCGATAAACATGCGCTGGCGCAAAATCGATGAGAGTAAGGGTAGTATGGCAGCCATTTTTCTCGTATAAAGAGAAAAATAAAACGCTGTTTTAACTAAGGGGATGCGATGATTATTGGCAATATTGAACATCTGGAGGCCTGGCTGCCGACGGCGTTACGGCAGGCGATTGAGCACGTCAATGCGCATGTCACGGCAACGACCGCGCCAGGTAAGTATGACATTGACGGCGATAGGCTGTTTTATATGATTTCTGAAAATATGACGGAGCCGGGCGAATCGCGCAGCGCAGAGTATCACGCCCGTTATCTTGATATTCAGATTGTGCTACAAGGTCAGGAAGGGATGGCATTCAGCACCCAGCCTGCGGGAACGCCGCACACGGACTGGCTGGCGGATAAAGACATTGCATTTTTACCGACGAGCGTCGACGAGAAAACCGTCGTCCTGAACGAAGGCGACTTTGTGGTGTTTTATCCCGGCGAAGTGCATAAGCCCCTGTGCGCGGTGGGAGAACCGGCGCGGGTACGTAAAGCGGTTGTGAAAATGCTGATGGCGTAATATTTTGTGCCGGATGGCGGCGCCTGCACGTTGCGATCTTGTAGGCCAACCGCCATCCGGCATCATCACGACATTATTTAGACAGCGTCGCTACCATTACTGCTTTGATGGTATGCATTCGGTTTTCCGCTTCATCAAAGACAATGCTGGCCGCAGACTCAAAAACCTCGTCGGTCACCTCCATCCCGCCATGTAAACCGTACTCTTCGGCCATTTTTTTGCCGAGCGTGGTTTCGTCATCATGGAACGCAGGCAGACAATGCAGGAACTTAACCTGCGGATTGCCGGTTAACGCCATCATCTGGCTGTTGACCTGATAATCACGCAGCAGGGCAATACGCTCCGCCCATTTCTCTTTGGGTTCGCCCATAGAGACCCAAACATCGGTATAGATAAAATCCGCGCCTTTTACGCCTGAGGCGATATCTTCGGTCAGGGTGATGGCGCCGCCGTTCTTTTTCGCCATGGCGCTGCACTCCGCCACTAACGCGGCTTGCGGCCAGCAGGCTTTTGGCGCGACCAGACGGAGATCCAATCCTGTTAACGCGGCGGCTTCCAGCATGGAGTTACCCATGTTATTACGCGCGTCTCCGGCATAGACCAACGTCATCTCGTTAAAGGCTTTACCCGGCAGATGTTCCTGCATGGTGAGCAGATCCGCCAGTAATTGCGTTGGGTGATACTCATCGGTTAAACCGTTCCATACCGGCACACCGGAATATTCAGCCAGCGTTTCGACGATCTCCTGGCCATATCCTCGATACTGAATACCGTCAAACATCCGGCCCAGGACGCGGGCAGTATCTTTGATGGACTCTTTATGGCCGATCTGGCTCCCGCTGGAACCCAGGTACGTCACGCGCGCCCCCTGATCGTATGCGGCAACTTCGAAAGAGCATCGTGTCCGGGTCGAGTCTTTTTCGAAGATGAGCGCAATATTCTTACCCACCAGCTTTTGTTCTTCTTTACCGTTTTTCTTATCGGCTTTCAGTTTGGCGGCAAGCTGCAACAAAGCAGTGAGTTCGCTGGCGGTGAAATCAAGTAACTTTAAAAAAGGTTTTTGGTAAAACGTAGACATACTTCCCTCACATGGCTTAGGCCTCTTATTGAATTAAAATTCACTTTATATGGATGATTATTCGTTTGCAACCCTGTTTGATAAAACTTTTCTCGATAAGGTGGAGGCAACGTCGGCGGTATGTGACAATAAGAGTATCGGCAGGATATCTATGAGGAACGAGCTATGGCAAACCCGGAATTACTGGAAGAGCAGCGTGAAGAAACGCGGTTAATTATTGAAGAGTTACTTGAGGACGGCAGCGATCCGGATGCGCTGTACACTATCGAGCATCACCTTTCCGCTGACGATTTCGAAACGTTGGAAAAAGCCGCGGTAGAAGCCTTTAAACTCGGCTATGAAGTGACGGAGCCGGAAGAGCTGGAAGTGGAAGAGGGCGATACGGTTATTTGTTGCGACATCCTCAGCGAGTGCGCGTTGAACGCCGAACTCATCGACGCTCAGGTTGAGCAACTGATGAACCTGGCGGAAAAATATGATGTTGAATACGACGGCTGGGGAACCTATTTTGAAGACCCTAATGGCGAAGAGGGTGATGACGACGATTATGTCGATGAAGATGACGACGGCGTGCGTCACTAAAGCTGCATAGTATGACGGTACGGCAGCGTCTGCTGTCGTATTTTTTTACAGGTTACGTATGAATTACCCGCAAATACTCTCTCCGGTGCTTAATTTCCTGCATTGCCCGACGCCGCAGGCGTGGATTGTCCAGGCCCGCGATCCGCAAAATCTTCCTCTTCTGCTTACCGATCACTTGATCTGCGAACTGAAGGCTGCGCAAACCGCGTTGCTGTTGGTGCGTAAATATGTCGCCGATAAATCGGGCGCCGACGCGCTGCTCGCCTGGCTGCAACCTTACGAGGCGTTCGCGTTTCGTCAGGGGCCGGAGCCGGATTTTGTTGCCCTGCATAGACAGATTAGCAAAAGCGCCATGCCGCAAACTGATGACCCCTGGGGTCGTCAGCTTATCGACCGTATGGTGTTATTGATTAAAGAGGAGTTGCACCATTTTTGGCAGGTACGCGAGGTCATGCAGGCCAGAAACATTCCTTATGTGAAAATCACCGCCAGCCGCTACGCGAAAGGAATGTTGAAAGCGGTACGCACGCACGAACCGCTCACCTTAATTGATAAGCTGATTTGCGGGGCGTATATCGAAGCCCGCTCCTGCGAACGTTTTGCCGCTCTGGCGCCCTGGCTGGATGAGGATTTACAGACGTTTTATCTCTCGCTTCTGCGCTCCGAAGCGCGGCATTATCAGGATTACCTGGCGCTGGCGCAGCAGATTTCCGCCGAGGACATTTCTGCGCGCGTGCGCTATTTTGGCGAGGTGGAAGCTGACCTTATCTTGTCGCCAGACCGCGAGTTTCGTTTTCATAGCGGCGTGCCAGCCGCCGGATAAAGGGTAAAATTAAAGATTAGCGTTTTTATCTTTTACGCTGTCGCCACCTGCGTGGTCATCCGCCCGGCATCAAACTGCTGGCGAGCAGGAAAAGTCATTTTCATGATATTCTGTCCTGAGTAAAGCCTGCCCTGCGGCAGGCAAAAAGAACTCACTCAGTGTTATATTCCCGAAAGGTGACCGTGAACAATGCCATTTTTGCATCATCACTACGGGTTCTTGTGTTGAAATAGTTACTGTTTCACGCCTTTTGACGCTTCAGAGCAGGTCTTGCCAACAAAGGTTTGTTTAATTTTGTTGATGGAGGTTGTTTTATTACCTCCTGCATCGACATCCGATTTCATGGTCATCGCAAATTCTGTATCGCTTATTTTCGTCGTTTCTACAATAGAGTGCGATTTGACATCAGGATTATTACAGACAGTCTCATTGATCAGTTTGGTATCCGTACTTTCTACAAATGTTGTCGTGCAACCGCCTGCACTGGTAGAAAACCCCTTCACCATTTTTTTAGAATCTTCAGACATTTTAGGGGTATAACACATAAGCGTCGCTATGCCCGAATTTTTTTTCATCCATTAATACTTCTTTTGTATCTGGATTGATGGTGCGCATTTCTATATTTTCCATTTTCCATTCGCCGGGCTGTATATCTAATGCATATACATTAGAGATACTAATAAACATAGCGGGGAAAACAATTGCTGATAATAGGCGTTTCATTTATAACTTCCTTGAATAATAAGTGATTCCCGGATAACAGGATGTTTCCGGGATTACTTATATCAGCAAAAATAATACCTGGCGAGGATAAATAAACGCCTGGTTTTCAGAGATCCTTTAACATCCTCACTTCGCAATCGACATGTCCGGTGCAGCCGAGCGGTTCGCTAATATGTTCAAATCCTAAACGTTCGTATAGCGCAATCGCCTCGCGTAAAAAAGCCGTTGTTTCCAGATAGCAGCGTTTAAAACCCTGTTCACGGGCATGATCCAGCGCCATCAGCGCCAGCTTTTTCGCCAGCCCCTGACCACGAATCACCGGTAAAAAATACATTTTTTGCAGTTCACAAATGTCTGGTTCGCTACAGGATAACGGCGCCACGCCGCCGCCGCCCACCACACAACCGTTTTGCTCTACCACCCAGTAGGCCGCGCCCGGTTGGCTATAAACCTGATACAGTTCATCCAGATTGGGGTCGGCAACGGTATAACCTTTATCGGCGGTAAGTCCGTATTCCGCTGAAACCTGACGGATGACACGGGCAATAGCGGCATTGTCGGCGGTAGTGATTCGGCGCACCGTGAGCGTTGGCGAGGCGACATTATTCATAATATGGCTCAATTTTTAAAATTTATTTATAGATTACTTTAATACCACCGTCTTGAGTTACGCGCAAGGAGATCCTGAATCAGACAAAATAAAAGGCGGAAAAATTAAACAAAAATAGTATCGTAGTCAAATCAGTAACAATTTACTGGTTTTTATTATTAATTCTAATAGATTGTAATTCAGGGATATGATTCATGAATAACGTTATCAGTAGTAAAGATAACCATAATCACACGTTGGTGTTTACAGGCAAGGGCGGAAAGTATTTTGTTATTTGCCTTGTGAATTTCTTGTTGACGTGTATCACGTTGGGAATCTATGCGCCGTGGGTGATGGTGAAATGTCGACGTTATATTTATACTAATATGACGCTAAACAATCAGCCTTTTGCTTACAAAGCCACGGGCGGCGCATTATTTATTAGTGTGTTGTTAGTTTTTATTATTTATATTGTTAGCCTCTCTCTTATTGAACACGGTCATCCCGGTCTCGGTTTTACGCTATTCGGCTTATTAATTGCGATTATTCCTTTTATGGCGGTGAAAGGATTACAGTATCAGGCGATGATGACTTCGCTTAATGGCGTACATTTTGGATTTCAGTGTTCCATGCGGCGCGCCTGGTGGTACATGTTCGCTCTCCCGGTACTCCTGATGGTGGCGCTTTATATTGTTCTTTATATTATCTCACTGGTAACCATCGCCGTCGGCGGTTTAGTGTTCAATATCGTTTTTCTCGGTTTGCTGGCTATTATTGGGATAGGGGTCATTAACGGTATTACCTACAGCAAATGGATGACCTTGTTTGGCAATGGCGCAAACTTTGGCATTCATCGTTTCTCGATTCAGGTTAATGTTAAAACGTGCATCAGAGGGTGCGTGTTGGCAATGTTGACCCTTTTCCCTTTTGCTGTCGTGATTGGTTATCTAATCGCGCCGGTGTTCACCGACATGATTCTTTTGAGTATGATGGGGAATGCGCAGGCAGGAGGGGCGCTTATTCTGCAATATTATGGCCAGATAATGGCATGTTATTTCCTCTATTTTCTCGCGATTATTGTGGTAACCAGTTACTTATATGTGGCGTTACGCAACCTGTTTTTAAACAATTTGTCACTGGCGAACGATTCGATTCGTTTTCATTCCTCTGTCACTGCACACGGTATGCTGTGGCGGTTACTGGTGGTGTTTGTGATTTCCGGCGTGACCTTAGGGCTGGCTTATCCGTGGTTGAAAATTTGGCTGGTGAGCTGGCTGGCGCAGAATACACAGGTCCAGGGCGATCTGGATTCGCTTGAGTTAACCAATGATGAGAAGCCGCTGGAAAACAGCCTGCTAATGTGGATTTCTCGTGGCATCATGCCTTACTTCCCGTTTATCTGATGTAAAAAGGCCGACGTTTACGTCGGCCCATAATTCATGTTGTCGGATGGCGGCGTGAATGCCTTATCCGGCCTACCGATCGCGCCATGTCAATAAGCGAACGTGTAGGCCTGGTAAGCGAAGCGCCATCAGGCTTTCAGATTACAGCGCGCTAATAACCGCCTGCTGCTCAATCAGTTTCGCTTTGGCTTCTGCGTAACCGTCCAGCTTCTCACGCTCTTTGGCAATCACCGCTTCCGGCGCACGGGCGACGAAACCTTCGTTGGACAGTTTGCCTTCGATACGGGCAATCTCGCCTTCGATTTTCGCCACTTCTTTCGCCAGACGCGCCAGCTCATCGTCTTTGTTGATGAGGCCTGCCATCGGGATCAGCAGTTCGGCGCCGTCGATGATTTTGGTCACGGAAACCGGGCCTTTGTCATCGGCTGGCAGCACGGTGATGCTTTCCAGACGCGCCAGGGTTTGCAGGAAGCTACGGTTGTCGTTAACACGACGAACGGCTTCTTCACTACAGCCGCGCAGCAGCAGTTCCAGCGGTTTGCCCGGGGCGATGTTCATTTCCGCACGAATGTTACGTACTGCGACGATCGCCTGCTTCAGCCACTCGGTATCGGCCAACGCGGCTTCATCCACCTGTGCGGCGTTATATTCCGGGAACGGCTGCAGCATGATGGTGTCGGCGGTAATACCGCAAATGACCTTCACGCGCTGCCAGATGGTTTCGGTGATGAACGGGATGATCGGGTGCGCCAGGCGCAGCAGACCTTCCAGTACGGTGACCAGCGTATGGCGGGTGCCGCGCAGTTCAGACTCGGAACCCCCGGTCATTACCGGCTTGGTCAGCTCCAGATACCAGTCGCAGAACTGGTTCCAGGTGAATTCATACAGAATGCCCGCGGCGATATCGAAGCGGAAGCTGTCCAGCGCGTCGCGGTAGGCTTTAACGGTCTGGTTGAATTCCGCCAGGATCCAGCGGTCCGCCAGCGACAGCGTCATTTCGCCGCCGTTGAAGCCGCAATCCTGCTCTTCGGTGTTCATCAGCACAAAGCGGCTGGCGTTCCACAGCTTGTTACAGAAGTTACGATAACCTTCCAGACGCTTCATATCCCAGTTGATATCGCGGCCGGTCGAGGCTAGCGCCGCCAGGGTAAAGCGCAGGGCGTCGGTGCCGTGCGGCTCAATGCCGTTCGGGAACTGCTTCTCGGTACGCTTGCGGATTTTCTCCGCCATCTGCGGCTGCATCATGTTGCCGGTGCGTTTTTCCAGCAGTTCCGGCAGGGAGATGCCGTCCACCATATCCAGCGGGTCGATAACGTTACCCTTGGATTTGGACATCTTCTGGCCTTCGTCGTCGCGAATCAGACCGGTCATGTAGACGGTATGGAACGGCACCTGCGGCTTGCCGTTTTCATCTTTGATGAAGTGCATGGTCATCATGATCATGCGGGCAATCCAGAAGAAGATGATGTCGAAGCCGGAAACCATCACGCTGGTCGGGTGGAACTGACGCAGCGCGTCGGTGTTTTCCGGCCAGCCGAGGGTAGAGAAAGTCCACAGCGCGGAGGAGAACCAGGTATCAAGAACGTCTTCGTCCTGACGAAGCTGAACGTCGGCGCCGAGGTTATTTTCCTGACGCACTTCGTCTTCGGTACGGCCAACGTAGACGTTGCCGTCGTTGTCATACCATGCCGGGATACGGTGACCCCACCACAGCTGACGAGAGATACACCAGTCCTGAATATCGCGCATCCAGGAGAAGTACATGTTTTCGTACTGCTTCGGCACGAACTGAATGTCGCCGTTCTCAACCGCTTCAACCGCCGGTTTCGCCAGCACGTCTGCACGCACATACCACTGGTCGGTGAGCATCGGTTCGATAACTACACCGCCACGGTCGCCGTAAGGGACGGTCAGATCGTGCGGTTTAATTTCTTCCAGCAGGCCGAGCGCGTCAACGGCAGCAACGATGGCCTTACGGGCAGCAAAGCGTTCCAGCTTCTGGAACTCAGCCGGAATCTCGCTGGAATAAACGTCAGACTCTTCACCTTTGGTATCGAACACTTCCGCGCTTTCGCGAATGTCGCCATCAAAGGTCAGGATGTTGATCATCGGCAGGGCGTGACGTTTCCCGACTTCATAGTCGTTAAAGTCGTGCGCCGGGGTGATCTTCACGCAGCCGGTGCCTTTTTCCATATCGGCGTGTTCGTCGCCCACAATCGGAATGCGGCGGTTAACCAGCGGCAGAATAACGAATTTGCCAATCAAATCTTTATAACGCGGATCTTCCGGGTTCACGGCCACGCCGGTATCGCCCAGTACGGTTTCCGGACGGGTGGTGGCGACAACCAGGTAATTTTTACCGTCTGCGGTTTTCGCGCCGTCGGCAAGCGGATAGCGGATGTGCCACATGGAGCCTTTGGACTCGCGGTTTTCCACTTCCAGGTCAGAGATGGCGGTGCGCAGCTTCGGGTCCCAGTTCACCAGGCGTTTGCCACGGTAAATCAGGTCTTCTTTGTACAGGCGAACAAAGACTTCTTTCACGGCATTGGAAAGGCCTTCGTCCATGGTGAAGCGCTCGCGCTCCCAGTCAACGGAGTTGCCGAGACGGCGCATCTGACGGGTAATGGTGCCGCCGGATTCCGCTTTCCACTGCCAGATTTTGTCGATAAACGCATCGCGGCCGTAGTCGTGACGGGTTTTACCTTCTTCAGCGGCAATCTTGCGCTCAACCACCATCTGGGTGGCGATCCCGGCGTGGTCGGTGCCGACCTGCCACAGGGTGTTTTTACCCTGCATACGCTGGTAACGAATCATGGTGTCCATGATGGTTTGCTGGAAAGCATGTCCCATATGCAAACTGCCGGTGACGTTCGGCGGCGGGATCATGATGCAGAAGGACTCTTTGCTTTCGTCGCCGTTAGGCTTGAAATAGCCCTGCTTTTCCCAGTGCTCGTAAAGCGGCTGTTCGATATCTTGGGGGTTATATGTCTTTTCCATTATTTCCAGGTTGCCGTATTCAGGTTAAAACCAGCCACGCGGTAGGCTTTGTAGCGTTCGCGCGCCAGTTGTTTCAAAGTTTCTTCGTAAGGGACGAAGTCTACCACTTCTGTGAAAGCGGTGGCAAAATCTGCAAAGCTTGTACGCAGGCTGATTAAAATATCGCGCGGGCTGCTGTTGCGTTTTTGCGGCCAGGCGATTTCAACCGGCGCGCCGCCGCGTGGGCCTTCGCCTGCCAGATTGTGCGGGACAAAACTTTCCGCCGGTCTTGCCCACAGCGCTTCATCCAGCCGAATGGCCTGCTTCTCATCTTCGCAGGCGATCAGCACGCGCTTGCCAGCGCGCCAACGTTCTGCGGCAATTTCACACACCAGTTGTTCAACGGCGCTTAAACCGTTGACGGTGGTGTCATTGTCCAGAAGATAGAACGTCGCATTCTTCATATATGAGGCTTCTTGTGGTGGATTTAAATGCGTTGCCATGATGCACCCCGTAGGCCGGATAAGCGTGGCGCCATCCGGCAAAACGCCTGATGGCGGCGCTAATGCGCCTTATCAGGCCTACGGGGTAATCTCAAACTTACTCTTCGCCGTTAAAGCCCGCACGATTGAGCAGGAACTGCGACAGCAGCGCTACCGGACGACCCGTCGCGCCTTTCGCTTTGCCGGAACGCCAGGCGGTACCAGCGATATCCAGGTGCGCCCAGTTGTACTTACGGGTAAAGCGCGACAGGAAGCAGCCCGCGGTGATAGCGCCGCCAGGACGACCACCAATGTTCGCCATATCCGCAAAGTTGGACTCCAGTTGTTCCTGGAACTCATCGCCCAGCGGCAGACGCCACGCGCGGTCGCCCGCTTGTTCGGACGCGCCGATCAGTTCATGTGCCAGCGGGTTGTGGTTCGACATCAGACCGGTAATGTGATGGCCCAGCGCAATCACGCAGGCGCCAGTTAGCGTCGCGACGTCAATGACGGCTTCCGGTTCGAAGCGCTCAACGTAGGTCAGCACGTCGCACAAAACCAGACGGCCTTCGGCATCGGTATTCAGCACTTCAACCGTTTGACCAGACATGGTGGTCAGTACGTCGCCCGGACGATACGCGCGTCCGCCCGGCATGTTTTCACAGCCCGCCAGTACGCCGATAACGTTAATCGGAAGCTGAAGCTCGGCGACCATACGCATCACGCCGTAAACCGCCGCCGCGCCGCACATGTCGTACTTCATCTCGTCCATCCCTTCAGATGGCTTGATGGAGATGCCGCCGGAGTCGAAGGTCAGGCCCTTACCCACCAGCACGATCGGACGCGCGTCTTCGGACGGATTGCCCTTGTACTCAATCACCGACATCAGCGATTCATTCTGCGAACCGTGGCCGACCGCCAGATAAGCGTTCATACCCAGTTCGCGCATTTGCTGTTCGCCGATCACGCGGGTGATGACATTTTTGCTGTAGCTGTCGGCCAACTGGCGCGCCTGTGACGCCAGGTAGGCGGCGTTACAGATATTGGGCGGCATGTTGCCGAGATCTTTCGCAGCCTTAATCCCGGCGGCGATGGCCAGACCGTGCTGAATGGCGCGTTCGCCGCTGGTGAGCTCACGGCGGGTCGGCACATTAAAGACCATCTTACGTAGCGGGCGGCGCGGCTCGCTCTTGTTGGTCTTGAGTTGATCAAAGCTATAAAGCGTCTCTTTGGCCGTTTCGACGGCCTGACGCACTTTCCAGTAGTTGTTGCGGCCTTTGACGTGCAGTTCGGTCAGGAAGCAGACGGCTTCCATTGAGCCGGTATCATTCAGAGTATTTATCGTTTTCTGAATAACCTGCTTATACTGACGTTCATCAAGCTCGCGCTCTTTGCCGCAACCAATGAGGAGGATTCGCTCGGAAAGAACGTTAGGAACATGGTGCAGCAACAGAGTCTGCCCCGGTTTTCCTTCCAGTTCGCCGCGACGCAGCAATGCGCTGATGTATCCGTCGCTAATTTTGTCGAGCTGTTCTGCAATCGGAGAAAGGCGACGCGGTTCAAAGACGCCCACGACAATGCAGGCACTCCGCTGTTTCTCCGGGCTACCGCTTTTTACACTGAACTCCATGCACTATGCTCCTGAATCTTAAAGACAACAGTGGTGGCTACAGCTATACTCGTCGTCTTTCAAGTTGCAGATGCGTTGGCTGCGCCTGCTCACCCCTGTCACTTACCTGATGTAAGCTCCGGGGCTCCACAGTCCTGCCGCCTGCCTGCAACTCGAAATCCATTAGAGTATAGAAATTGAAAGCTTTCGTAACTCATGTCCGCTGTTGCGGTGACTTCGTGTTAATCTTAACGTTATTACGGCATTGGCACGTCAGAACAAGTTCTGAGAGGTGAATCCGCTGAGTATAATGATCTTAGCGATGATTTCGACGACTCAAGAGAATAAATGACGTTTAAGCCATGAAACAAGCTAAATTCCAGCAAAAAAATGGGTTTTTACGGGCGTATTTAAAGTGATAATCATAAGATATCTGGTGCGGGAGACGCTCAAAAGCCAGCTGGCGATACTCTTCATCTTACTTTTGATCTTCTTTTGTCAAAAGTTAGTGAGGATTCTCGGCGCGGCGGTTGACGGCGATATTCCCGCAAATCTGGTGCTCTCGCTTCTGGGGCTGGGCGTACCGGAAATGGCGCAGCTCATCCTGCCTTTAAGCCTGTTCCTGGGGCTGCTGATGACGCTGGGCAAACTGTATACCGAAAGTGAAATTACGGTCATGCACGCCTGTGGGTTGAGCAAAGCCGTGCTGGTAAAGGCCGCCATGGTACTGGCGTTATTTACCGGTATCCTTGCGGCGGTTAACGTGATGTGGGCCGGCCCCTGGTCGTCAAAACACCAGGATGAAGTGCTGGCGGAGGCGAAAGCGAACCCCGGTATGGCGGCGTTGGCGCAGGGGCAATTCCAGCAGGCGACCAACGGCAGCTCGGTGCTGTTTATCGAAAGCGTTGACGGCAGCGACTTCCACGATGTTTTCCTGGCGCAAATTCGTCCTAAGGGCAATGCTCGTCCTTCTGTGGTAGTGGCCGATTCCGGACACCTTACTCAGTTGCGCGATGGTTCCCAGGTTGTCACCTTAAACAAAGGGACGCGTTTTGAAGGGACGGCGTTGCTACGCGATTTTCGCATCACCGACTTCCAGAACTATCAGGCGATTATTGGCCATCAGGCCGTGGCGCTGGACCCGAACGATACCGACCAGATGGACATGCGCACGCTGTGGAATACCGACAACGATCGCGCTCGCGCCGAGCTGCACTGGCGTATCACGTTAGTCTTTACCGTATTTATGATGGCGCTGATGGTCGTGCCGCTCAGCGTGGTGAATCCACGTCAGGGGCGCGTCTTGTCTATGTTGCCCGCCATGCTGCTTTATCTGCTGTTCTTCCTGATCCAGACCTCCATTAAATCGAATGGCGGTAAAGGCAAACTGGACCCGGTTATCTGGATGTGGGCGGTCAACCTGATCTATCTGGCGTTGGCGATTGGTTTAAACCTGTGGGATACGGTGCCGGTCCGCCGCCTGCGTGCCCGTTTTCTGCGTAAAGGAGCGGTATAATGCAGCCATTTGGTGTACTTGACCGCTATATCGGTAAAACCATTTTTACCACCATCATGATGACGTTGTTCATGCTGGTGTCGCTCTCCGGGATCATCAAGTTTGTCGATCAGCTGAAAAAAGCGGGGCAGGGTAACTACGACGCGCTGGGCGCGGGTATGTACACCCTGCTCAGCGTACCTAAGGATATCCAGATCTTCTTTCCTATGGCGGCGCTGCTTGGCGCGCTGCTGGGACTGGGGATGCTGGCGCAGCGTAGCGAACTGGTGGTGATGCAGGCATCGGGTTTCACCCGTATGCAGGTGGCGCTGTCGGTGATGAAAACGGCTATCCCCCTGGTGCTGTTAACCATGGCGATCGGCGAATGGGTCGCCCCGCAGGGCGAGCAGATGGCGCGTAACTATCGTGCGCAGGCGATGTATGGCGGTTCGCTGCTTTCCACCCAGCAAGGTCTGTGGGCGAAAGACGGGAATAACTTTGTCTATATTGAACGGGTGAAGGGCGACGAGGAGCTGGCCGGTATTAGTATTTACGCTTTCAACGATCAGCGTCGTTTGCAGTCGGTGCGTTACGCCGCTTCGGCAAAATTCGATCCGGAGCATAAGGTCTGGCGTTTGTCGCAGGTGGATGAGTCCGATCTGCAAAACCCGAAACAGATCACCGGTTCGCAGACGGTGAGCGGCACCTGGAAAACGAATCTGACGCCGGATAAGTTAGGCGTGGTGGCGCTGGACCCGGATGCGCTTTCCATCAGCGGTCTGCATAACTACGTTAAATATCTGAAGTCGAGCGGACAGGACGCCGGACGTTATCAGCTCAATATGTGGAGTAAAATCTTCCAGCCGCTCTCCGTGGCGGTGATGATGCTGATGGCGCTGTCGTTTATCTTTGGCCCGCTGCGTAGTGTGCCGATGGGCGTGCGCGTGGTGACGGGGATTAGCTTCGGCTTCGTCTTCTACGTCCTCGACCAGATTTTTGGCCCGCTGACGCTGGTATATGGCATTCCGCCGATTGTCGGCGCGCTGCTGCCGAGCGCGTCTTTCTTCCTGATTAGCCTGTGGCTAATGCTGCGTAAGTCGTAATCACAGTAATCGTAGGCCTGATGGCGCTGCGCTTATCAGGCCTACCATGACCCGTAGGCCTGATAAGTCCTTTCCGCCGCCATCCGGCAGACCGCCTGGTATTCCTCGAATGATGTAGTGCGTAACCTGACGCGTGGCGCTTTTGGCTACGCGTTAAGCTCAGGCAAGCTGCGGGAAAAAGTAGATCAAAAAATTTATAACGTGCTGCCGTGTTAAATCTGATAACCCAAATCAATCGTATTATGGTTGAGATCGTTATTTTTAATTTTGTTGAGCAACATCTGCGCGGCTCTGCGCCCGATCTCAAAACGAGGGGTAATTACGCTGGCGAGGCTCGGTATCATTTGTCTGCCCATCTCCAGACCGTGGAAGCCGGCGATGGAGATCTGCTCCGGTACGGCCAGTTGACGCTCGCGGCACCACAGTAGAGCGCCCATTGCGATATCGTCATTTGTACAAAAGACGCCATCCACGTCCGGGTGCGCAGTAAGCGCATCACGCATTAGCTGTATCCCCAGATGGATAGAGGAGATAGCGCGTGGATTGATGCGCAACGGCGCCAGCCCCCGGCGCGTCATCGCATCGCAGTAGCCGTGATAACGCTGCTCATCTCGGATATCGTCTTTTGAACCCAGATAGAGGATTTTTCGCCGCTGGCGTTTATCCAGCATGGTGCTGACCATATCAAAGGCGGCCTGACGGTTATCAAACCCCACCTCCATATCTAAGCGATCACCCTGGATGTCCATGAGTTCTACAATCGGAAGGGTAGCTGAGCGCAGGAATTTGACGGTTCTGAGGGTATGATATTTTTCTGAAAGAATAATGCCGTCGATATTGTAAGACAGTAAATTGATAACGGACTCTTCTTCCGAATCGCGATTGTAATTGTAATTCGCAATGAGAGTTTGGTAGTTATGACCCGACGTTACGGATTCAATCCCGGCAAGAATGTCGGCAAACAACTGGTTCTGGAAAGAGGGGATCAGCACGCCCAGAGTGTAACTTTGCGCGTTTAACAGCATAGCTGGCGCGCGATTTGGTATGTAGTTAATTTCCTCCATGATCTGCGCAATACGCTCGCCGGTTTCCCTGGCGACTTTTTTCGGCGAGCGGATGTAACGGCTCACCGTCATTTTTGTCACGCCAGCAAGCGTAGCGATATCCTGCAAAGAAATTCTGTGATTCCTCATGTTTTCTCCAGTACCGGGGGCGGGAACGTCGCCCCCATGGTTAATTGGGCTGCGGATGATGAATTAATGCAGAACCGCATTCAGCGCCAGTACGCCCAGCAACCCCATGACAGAAATCAATGTTTCCATAACGGTCCAGGTGCGTAGGGTTTCCCCGACGCTAAGATTAAAATACCCTTTAAACAGCCAAAAACCGGGATCGTTAACATGTGATGCAATAACGCTTCCCGCGCCTGTCGCCAGTACCATTAACGCCGGATCGGCGTGGGTTACGTTAATAATCGGCAATACGACGCCCGCTGTGGTTATCGCAGCCACGGTCGCGGAACCTAACGCAATACGCAGCACGGCGGCTACCGTCCAGCACATTAATAACGGAGATAGCGAGGTGCCGGTCATTAATTGCGAGATATATTGACCCACGCCGCTATCCACCAGCACTTGCTTAAACGCGCCGCCGCCCGCGATGATAAAAACAATCATCGCAATAGCGCCAATGGACTCGCCGACGATATCCATCACCTGCTCAACCGTACGTCCGTTGCGTCGGCCCAGCGTAAAAATGGCGATGATAATGGCAATAAACAACGCCACTGCTGGATTACCGATAAATTCGAAGAAAACCCGCACGGCATTCGTTTTTGGCAGCGTGATTTCACATACCGCTGCGATGGCCATCAGAATGACCGGGATCACGGCGGCAAAAATACTGTTCCAGAATGACGGCATCTCTTCTTCACTGAATAGATGAGGATTAAATAATCCTTCAGGCGGCGCTTTCTCAAAGCGCGCCAGCAATTTTGAAAACAGAGGGCCGGCAACAATCACGGTCGGTATGGTAATGATTAACCCATACAGCAGGGTCGTACCGAGATTTGCCTCAAAAATTGTCGCAATAGCGGTAGGGCCGGGATGCGGCGGCAGGAAGCAGTGCGTAACGGATAAGGCGGCGACCATTGGAACCCCGACATACAGCAATGGCAGTCCCGATGAGGCCACAATCGTAAAAACGAGCGGCAACAGCAGTACGAATCCGACTTCAAAAAACATTGCCAGGCCGACGATAAGCCCGGTGATCACCAGCGCCCATTGCACGCGTTTTTTGCCGAACGTATTAATGAGCGTCGTCGCAATGCGCTGCGCGGCGCCGGTATCGGAAATTAATCTTCCCAGCATCGCGCCAAAACCGAGGATCATGGCGAGTCCGCCCAGAGTACCGCCAATTCCGTTTTGTATGGAGTGCAGGACGTCTTGCGCGCCCATCCCTTCAGCAAATCCCACTACGGCGGCAACCAGAACAAGGGCGATAAAGCCGTTAACTTTAAAGCCAATCATTAAGACCAACAGCAGCGCAACGCCTGCCGCAATAATTATTAATGGCATATTCGTCTCTCTTATTAGCGCCAAAATAGCAGCGCTTACGCGCTGCGTCGTATTTTCCTGCTCAGACGGCAACCAGCATACCGCCATCGACAAACAGCAGATGTCCGTTAACAAAGTCGGAAGCTTTTGACGAGAGAAACACCGCTGCGCCAATAAGCTCCTGGGGATCGCCCCAGCGTGCGGCAGGCGTACGTTTGCATAGCCAGGAGGTGAAGGCTTCATCTTCAACCAGCGCTTTGGTCATCTCCGTTTTGAAGTATCCCGGCGCAATACCGTTGACCTGGATATTATGACGCGCCAGCTCCACGCACATGCCGCGAGTCAGCATCTTCACGGCACCCTTCGACGCGGCGTATGGCGTAATCGTGTCGCGGCCCAGCTCGCTTTGCATCGAACAGATGTTGATCACTTTTCCTGCCTGACGCGCCACCATACGGCGCGTAACGGCCTGAGAGACGAGAAAAACCGCGGTTTGATTTACGGCGATGACGTCATTCCACTCCTGTTCGGGAAACTCAGTAAACGGATGACGGCGCTGGATACCGGCGTTATTTATCAGGACGTCAATGACGCCGATATCTTTTTCGATATGTTCAACCGCAGCTTCAATATCCTGTTTATGAGTGACATTAAAGGGAGCGGCAATAGCTTTTATCCCTTCCTGCTGAAGTTTCGTCACGGCTGTTTCGGCGCGCTCCGGGGTGATATCGTTAACAATAATGCGCGCGCCATAGCGACCAAGACCGGTCGCCAGCAAATAACCAATTCCCTGAGCGGCTCCGGTGATAAGGATATTTTTACCTGCCAGTGAAAAAAGATCGTTCATGATAGTGTCCCTTATTTTACTTTCTCAGAAAACGAGCTGAACTTTTGCCGCCTGTGTTTTGTCTCCGGCAAAGATCAGCGCTGCTTCCAGGTCGGTAAATGGATATTCCGCGCTCAGTAACGGCAGCGGATTGATAACGCGGTTGGCAAGCCAGGAAACCGCAGTATTAAATTCGGTAGTAAAGCGGAAAGAGCCTTTCAGCGAGATCTCTTTGCTTATTAGCATCATCATCGGGAAGTTGGGGACTGCGCCGCCCATGCCAACCTGCACCATCATGCCTTTGGCCCGTGTGACTTCCAGACACGTTGAGATAGAGGAAGGATGCCCAGAGACTTCAAAACTGATATCGAAATACCCTTTTTCTGCTTTCCAGTCATCGAGAGAATCATGCTGTGGGTTCACCAGCGTATCCGCGCCCATCTGCCGGGCCAGCGAGAGAGAACGGGTACTGATATCGGCACATACCACTTCCGCCGCGCCCAGCGTTTTTACCGCGCTAACAATCAGGCAGCCGATAGGGCCAACGCCGGAGATAAAGACGCGTTTGCCCTGCAGATCGCCCGCCTCATGAGCCGCATGAATGGCAACCGCCAGCGGCTCGGCAAAGGCCATGGCTTTTTCGTCCGCCTGTTCCGGCCAGGGAATGCACTGAGCGGTATCGACAGCTTTAAATCGGGTAAAACCGCCATCGACATGCGGAAAATACATGGCGCTGCCAAAGAAACGCATTTCAGTACAGTGGTTTTCTTCATGCTGCAGACAGTATTTGCAATGACCGCAAGGCTTCGATGGATTAATTGCTACCGGTTGTCCTTCACGTAATAAATCTGAGTCGCTATGAACGATTTTGCCAATCACTTCATGACCTAAAATCATTGGCGCTTTTACTGTAAAATTGCCGACTTTGCCTTCCTGATAATAATGTAAGTCAGACCCACAAATGCCGCCTCGGGTAATTTGTACGAGTGTTCCTTTATTATTCCATTCAATATTTTGTTCCGTAACGGCAACAGCACGCTTACCCGCAACAACGCAGGATTGAGTTTTTACTTCCATAAATTCCTCACTGGTCAGGTAGTTACCCTGAACGCATTTAAGCGGTTTTATTTGTCACTATTTGTGACTTATGTCACGCTGGAAAATTGTTACACTACAATGTTACGCATAACGTGATGTGCCTTAGAGTTCTTCTCTATGGAAATTAAAAAACGTGAAATTGTCGAACGTAGAGGCGTAATATTGTGGAGTGGAATATGACTCAGAGGTATTTAAATGGCCGGGGAAAGCTATATTTTAATGGGTGTTTCAGGTAGTGGTAAGTCTTTAATAGGCAGCAAAATTGCAACATTATTTTCTGCGAAGTTTATTGACGGCGATGATCTCCATCCGGCGAAAAACATTGATAAAATGTCTCAGGGAATACCGTTAACTGATGAAGACCGCTTACCCTGGCTGGAACGATTAAATGACGCTTCATACAGTCTTTATAAAAAAAATGAGACGGGATTTATTGTCTGCTCATCATTAAAAAAACAGTACCGCGATATTTTACGTAAGAGCAGCCCTAACGTACATTTCCTGTGGCTGGACGGCGATTACGCTACCATTCTGCAGCGAATGCAGCGTCGTGCCGGGCATTTTATGCCGCCAGACCTGCTGCAAAGTCAGTTTGACGCGCTGGAGCGACCGTGTGCCGATGAACATGATATTGCGCGTATCGATGTTAATCATGACATCGAGCACGTGACGGAGCAGTGCCGACTGGCTGTACAGGCTTTTCGTCAGGCACTCAGCGCTTCCTGATCATTGTCAAAGCGCTGAGTCAGGCGGTCAGAAGTCAGCTTTTAGCACTACACGATAGCGGGCTTTGCCGTCGCGAACGTGCTGAATAGCCTCGTTGATTTGTGACATTGCGAACAGTTCCGTGGTGGGCGCGACTTTGCTGCGACCGGCGAATTTCATCAGTTTGCGAAGTTCATATGGCGTTCCGGTTGCCGAGCCTGAGATACTGCGATCGCCGGCAATTAATGTAAACGCCGGTACGGGCAGCGGCTTCAATACGGCCCCAACGGTATGGAAGTTGCCGCCATAGGTCAGCGCTTCGAAGTAGGGTTGCCAGTCGAGATCGACGTTGACCGTGTTAATAATGAGATCGAACTGGCCCGCCAGTGCTTTTAACGCTTCCGGATCGCGGCTGTTCACCACGTTATTGGCCCCCATCGCCAGCACTTCCTGCTCTTTCGATGGATTTGAGCTGAACGCGGTGACTTCGCAGCCCATTGCGTGTAACAGCTTTATGGCGATATGCCCCAGCCCGCCGATACCGATGACGCCAACGCGGCTGGTAGCAGTAATATGGTGCATCAATAGCGGTTTAAAGACCGTAATGCCGCCACATAACAGCGGGCCTGCGGACGCCATATCTATATTCTCCGGAAGAGGAATTACCCACTGCCAGCCTGCGCGAAGCTTCTCGGCAAAACCGCCACGATTGAGGATAGTGGGCACTGCGCCTTCCTGGCAGTTAATTTGATTGCCGCTGATACAGGCATCGCAGTGTCCGCAGCTGCGCGCCGTCCAGCCGATTCCAACGCGCTGGCCGACTTTTAGCCCCTTATCCTGTGCCGCGCTGCCGAGTGCGGCCACCCGACCGATGACCTCATGTCCGGCAACCAGAGGGTATTGAGAGAACCCCCATTCATTGTCGATCATCGACAGATCGGAATGGCAGATCCCGCAGTAGTCGACCCGTACCTCGACATCTTCCGGTTGGAGTTCTCCCGCGTCATATTCATAGAGTTCGAGCTCGCCGCCCGCCTCTTTGGCGGCGTAGCTTTTTATTATCGTCATTGTGTTTCCCTTAATGTGGTGTTGAACTGAAAAGTGTAGAGCATGGAGGCAAGGGACGCCCGACGTTAATCTGCTGGAGAAGGCCGGAAGTAGCCTGATTATTCTATTTAATACTCAACGCTGCTGAAATTTTCAGCACTTAGCGATACAGGTGTATGCTCGTGCTTGCATGGCGGCGTATGACAGGTATAATCCACAACGTTTTCCGCATACCTCTTCAGTGCCGAAGTGGCGAAATCGGTAGACGCAGTTGATTCAAAATCAACCGTAGAAATACGTGCCGGTTCGAGTCCGGCCTTCGGCACCATTAGTACTTCCAAGACCATCCGAAAAAGTCCAATTATCCTTTTAAAATCAATGCTTGCAGCGATTTTTACGTCCTGAGTCGTCCGAGATAGTCCGTTGAAATCCGGATGTCATTGGGGGCATAATTGGGGGCATCTTAACTTCGATTAGGAATGTGCCCCCAAATGAAGCTCAACGCCAGACAGGTCGAGACCGCAAAGCCAAAAGACAAAACCTATAAAATGGCCGATGGCGGAGGTCTGTATCTTGAGGTTTCGGCCAAGGGTTCTAAATACTGGCGCATGAAATACAGACGCCCCTCAGACAAAAAAGAGGATCGCCTCGCTTTTGGTGTTTGGCCTACTGTGACGCTTGCTCAGGCAAGAGCAAAGCGCGACGAAGCTAAAAAGCTTTTAGTGCAGGGCATTGATCCAAAAGCCGAACAGAAAGAAGCTCAGGCCGAGAATTCAGGGGCATATACTTTCGAAACCATTGCTCGTGAATGGCATGCCAGTAACAAGCGATGGAGTGAAGACCATCGATCGCGCGTTCTTCGCTATCTTGAGCTTTATATCTTCCCTCATATCGGTTCGTCCGACATTCGCCAGCTCAAAACCAGCCACCTATTAGCCCCGATTAAAAAAGTTGATGCCAGTGGTAAACACGACGTCGCTCAGCGCCTACAACAGCGCGTCACGGCCATTATGCGGTATGCGGTACAGAACGATTACATCGACTCAAATCCAGCAAGTGACATGGCCGGTGCGTTATCGACAACCAAAGCACGACACTATCCAGCTTTACCCTCTAACCGTTTCCCTGAGTTTCTTGCACGTCTTGCTGCATATCGTGGCCGTTTAATGACACGGATTGCAGTCGAGCTTTCCTTACTAACTTTTGTGCGTTCCAGTGAGTTGCGTTTCGCTCGCTGGGATGAATTCGACTTCGATAAATCTCTTTGGCGTATACCGGCAAAACGAGAAGAAATTAAAGGTGTCCGTTACTCGTACCGTGGGATGAAGATGAAAGAGGAGCATATCGTTCCGCTTAATCGGCAGGCGATGATTTTGTTAGAGCAGCTTAAGCAGATTAGTGGTGATAAAGAGCTACTGTTTCCGGGAGATCATGACGCAACTAAAGTTATGAGTGAAAACACGGTTAACAGTGCTTTGCGCACAATGGGGTATGACACAAAAACCGAAGTTTGCGGGCATGGATTCAGAACTATGGCGCGCGGTGCTTTGGGCGAATCAGGGTTGTGGAGTGATGACGCGATAGAACGTCAGCTAAGCCACTCTGAGCGTAATAGCGTTAGGGCTGCTTATATTCATACTTCAGAGCATTTGGATGAGCGTCGTTTAATGGTTCAGTGGTGGGCCGATTATCTTGATGCTAACACTCAGGAATATATAACCCCCTACGACTTTGCAAAAAAAACTATCTAGCTTTAAAAATTTTAAAGTAGGGTCAAAGACCCTACTAATTATTTTTTCCATATATTGCAATAGCCTGGAGAATCAGATTCTGGTGGATATATTGGCTTATCTATCTGGATGGTCATAGGAATAGGGAAGTCAACCCCTACAAGAGCAACTTCACCTTGTTTGAGACTTGGTAGAAAAGATGCTGCAGATTTATCAATTTCACCGCATGCACGCTCAACGACTTCTCGATCTCGGTCGTTTGTTAAGCGATGAACCAATAAGGTTCCAATTTGACTAAGCACACCTTCAGTGATATCTCTGGGTCTTTGAGTTGTTAAGCATATATTAAGGCCATATTTCCTGCCTTCTTTTGCAATCATCTCAAAAGCGTCAAGTTTAATTGCATGATCTTCAGAACCAACCCGTTTGCCAAGGAAGTTATGGGCTTCATCAACAATAACTAACAGAGGTCTTGTTCTGAATTTTTCAAGCCTAGCTAAAGTTAAAAGTTTTCTGCCGATTACATTGGCTAAAATTTCTCTAGCATAAAACTCATAGCTAACATCACTTAGGCATAACCTTAGGACTCGTTTATCAGATTGTAAAAAAGTTTCTAATATTTCACCTAGTGTGGATATATCCTCGTTACTATTAAAAACAGACCTTAACGAGTTGGCATACGTTACTGCTTGAATTCTGGTTAACAAAGATGAGCAATAGCTTAAGTCTTGAGTTGCAGCGTTTCCCCAAGCATTATCTCCATTATCGTAACAACACTCTTGTACAATCTGTTTTATAAGTTTTGTTATATCAAATGGTTGTGATGGATTATCAACAAGTTTAGAGTTGTCTCCAGTATTCATTGCGCGTCGATAATCTGTTTTAGGTTGATTGATTTTTTTTAAAATACCATCGGTTGCTATCCTAGGTTCTAAAGCTACTAATCTAAGGCTTTTTATCGCTTCTTTTAGCTTAGGACCCTGTACTTTTCCAGAAGGATCGAACATGGCAATAAAGTCTGACTCAACAAAGTCGGTAGGTGGAATTCTAAATTCTAAAGAATTTATGTTTTTATTTATTGGGGCACCTAAATGGTAATGTAGACAATAATCAGATTTAAACGATCTATACTCACTGGTTGCATCAATTATTATAGTTTTAGAGTTTTCGTAATTCGAACACTCTTCAATTAACTTGGAAGTTGTCCAACTTTTTCCACCGCCTGTAGCACCTAAGATAGCACAATGACGACCGAAGAGTTTATCAGGTTCAACAGTTACTATACTTGTTGCCCCTCCAGATATAATGCCTAATACAATACCTATTCTTTCTTCCTCGTTATCTTTAATTCCTTTATTAATTAATTCTGGTATTAAAGAAATAAAATCTAAGGGAGCAGAATAAACTCGATCTCCTAATCGAGGATATGATTTGATTCCTGAATCAATTCTAAAATTTGAAGGATCAATAGTTCCAAGAAGTTGTATAATGCCGATAGCATCAACTTTGAAGTTTCCTTGAGACCCGACAGATATTTCACCTCTATCTCGCTCTGGTAATTTAACCTCTATTAAACGGCCAAGAACAATAGATTGTTGTCCTTCTATTAATAATATTTCACCAACTTCTCCTTTTCCATATCTACAACCTTCTATATATGTTCCGCTGAGTTCCCCTGCATAGATTAAATTTGCTCTAACTGTTTGAGCAAAAATTGATGAGACTACTCCAACCTTAAGGTCGCCCCTCAAAATACCAAGCTGTAGTGTTGTATTAATCATAATTGATTGTTAACTCCTACTTGTTTTATTACCTTAGCCAACTGTTCTGCTGGGGTTAATGCTTTAAGATTGGGAACTAATTTAACAAAATCACTGAAAGATGCATTTATGAAGTGAATGTCATAACCTGATAGTGAGAGTTGTTTTAGTAAATCCCAATATTTACTAGAACCGTCCCCCCCTTTATTCCGAATATGAGTTGCACATTTGAAATCTACTATAATCAACCTCATGCTTGGATTGGATTTTATTGCTGAGTAAATTGGTTCAGAAAGATGGTCATCATTGAAACCAAATCCAGATATAACTAAACAGTTATTTCTTTTTCTCAAGAAATCTAACAATCTTGAAAGTAATTCTAAGTGAGGTTGAATAAAGGCTTGCTGATATTTACCTTTCGCTGGATATATTAGACATGCGTTTGTTGCTGTTGGTTGGCTGGATTCATATATTTGCCCATCCTTTCTTATCCAACTTACAGAACCGTGGAGTTTAAATAACTGGAATACACCCTCTACAAACTCATGCTCGTTTTCATCTCTTTTAACAACATCGTAGTTAAAATATTTACCATCGAATCTGCGAACTCCTGTATATGAAAGACCATCAACTACCATCATTCCTAATTCAGAAGCAGCTGTTTCAAAGGCTAAATCATAGTTAGTTGTGAAAACTTTTAGTCTAGGATCTCTGACTCTCCTCCTCCCCATTTTTTGTAATAAATTGATGTAAGCTGAAAGATCACAGTTGCCATCATCAATAAATGAGCGACATTTGTCTAAAATAATTGTTTTAACTTTATTTAAAAAATTCAACACTTCTTCATCATCATGAAATGCTAAATATGCTTCACAATTAGAAAGAAAGTGCTCTATGTTAGGATACTCTCGCTCTTTATATTTTACTTTATCACAAACAATTTGAGCATCAGGTTTTAATTGACCATCCTCGTTTATAGAAGATTCACTCCACATTGCACACTTCCAGAGATCCCACATGCTTGGTCCTCCAACGTCCCCAAGCGAAGTACCACTCCCAGCGAAGAATGCAAGATTTGGGAATTGTAATGATTTTAGTAATAGTTCGTTTATATATGCCTGATTGTCTTTCAACTCCTTCTTTTCACCATCAGTAAGAGATTGTGCTGGAGAAATAGAATCTCCTGACTCTTCTAAACTTTCATTCGTTATGTAGTCTCGCCAATAAATAAACGATTTACTATCTAATGCTTTCCAGTCGTTACTACCGGGTTTTAAAAATGAGATGTATCCGTCCGGATTTGTAGTCATAATCATTATCCATTGATGTCATTAAGAGTTTGTTCCCAATAATTTACTACACCACGGCTGGAAGAAAAAGTAATCACAATCACTATCTTTGACTACAGTGCGCACAATTATCTTCCCGCCACGCTTGCCCACCTTTAATACACGTGCATGTTTGATCTGAGGTCTTACGATATCTTGTACAGGTAGAGGTTACAAGAGTGAGAACCATGCTCACTAAGGATGACAAATCTATAAATATTACCCGTAGCGCCGCTCAGTTTACGTGTGCTGCATCGATACACTGCAGTTCTTGAATCATTGCGGAGATTTCAGCAACTGCCAGCCAGTATCTCGTCAATCATTGTCACCGCCTGCGCGGCTGAGTTTGCTATTTTCTCCCTTAGCGCGAGCAGCCCCGCCCGCCTGCCCGCTTCGCTTAACAGACTGGTTTTCATGCACCCCGTAAATCGTCTCAGAAGCCACCACACAAGGGCTTTCGCGTCAAAAATGGCGCATGAGACTCATGCGTTTTCATGCGCCATAGATATGCACTCATACGCTCTCAGGCCAGCCAGGGAAAAGGCGTAAAAAATCCCGGTACTGGACCGGGACTTCGTGGTCGTATTTTGCTAATCAGACAGGAATTTGCTGACGGTTTGACAGCTTTGACGCGGAGCCATAGCGATTGAGAGTTTGCTGTTGTTTTTCCGGTATTTTTGCTTTGTCTGATTCCTGTTCATTGCACCGAGGCTTCATAATTATCGTATCCACGCTTTCCAGTGCGGTAAATGTGCAGGAACATTCCAGATTCTGGCACTGATACCATGAGCGTTTAACCGACGGAGCTTCATAGGCGCTGGTTCTGGCGTGAGCGACCGCGCCACATTCAGGACACTTCAGGGCCATATCAGCACACTCCTTTTTCATTAAGTCGGTTAAGGCGGGCCAGGAAAACTTTATGTTGTGCCGGGGTGAAACTGGCTGAAGCATCAGCGCGCATTGATGCATCCACCGTTAATCCGGTTTCGTCGATAATGCTCTTATATGCTGCTGAAATTACCGGAGTACGCATTTCCGTTTGTCGGGCTACAGCGGTTCGTAATATTTTCATTGCCGCCTCAAGCCCGTATGGAGCGCAAAGAAAAGGAGCCAGAGCGTCAGTGAGTGCATCACCATGCTCGCTCATGAAGTTTTCCGTTGCGCTTGTAACACAACTCTCCAGCACAATCTGATGAGCATAAAGACCATCCCGTGCAGCACAGTTAATCTGCCATTCGAGGACTGCAAGACGCTCACGAAGATCCTCAAGCTGGCTGGCATATGCTGCCGGTTTTTCTTCAGTATCCAGCAGAGCCGCCAGACGAAGCTGGTAGGTACTTTGCGTATTACGTAGTGTCAGCCAGCTTTTTATCGCCGAGCGGTAATCGTTGAGTGCTTCCTGAGTAATGGTTCCGGCATTCATTTCTTCTCGCCCCCTTTAACCATGTCACGCTGTTTAAGCATCCGTGAACGCGCTGCAGGGCTGGGGGATTGTCTGGCATCCTGGATGGCTTTATCGTCCGCATAAATGCTGATCCCCGGCAGGGTAATATCATCGGTTGAAGATACGTTACAGGACAGTGCCGGAGTGGTGAGTTGCTCGCTGATAAATTGCTTCAGCACACTTTCGGGGTCGTTTACGGTATGAACTACACCGATAACAGCAGAAGCGCTTCGGCCCAGAGTCATTTTCAGCAGTCCAAGGATCTGAATAAGTTTCTGACCGTGTTCCTTCATAAACTCATTCCAGAGCCACACTGCATGAGTTTCAATCAGGCGATTATGTTCGCTGATGTAGTGGTTTGCAGCATCCGCAGTTTTCCAGGGCAGGAATTCATTTTCTGCCGCCTGAGCTGCCAGCAAATCTTCGAACTCATCCAGTGTTTCGCGTCCGAGGGCGATTTCTGCCCGCAGTTTTTTCATGCGTGGCGTCATATTTCCCTGATTCTCACGAAACAGGTTTCGCCATTCATCATTAAGCGCCTGCGTTTCCGTTTTTGTATCTTCCTGACGTTTACGGATAGTTTCAATCATTGCAGCAGCTTCAGTTTGTTTTCGCCGTTCTTCCTGCCAGACAGCTTTTGCTGCCTTAACTTTATCCACCGCTTCGCGAATTTTCGGTGGGAGGGAGGGTGTAATGTTTGCATCAGGGATCTGGTTAACAGTAGTCATGACTGCTCCGGTAGTGTTTTGTTGCTGTGTCAATTGTGCCGGGGTCCATACAAGCGCACTACCGAGGAGGATTGTGTCAGTGACTGAACAATGACCTTGTTCTGGCTAGCCAGAGAAAGGTGTCATGTCTGATCTACACGCTTCCTTTAATACATACTATTCACTACTGTTCACTTCAATAAAAATATAGTAAATACATGTGGTTAAGTGGTGTAGTGTTTTAATTAAAGTGATCATCTACTGTTCATGACTGTTCACAGAGATAAAATTAAACATATATTTCTTTTTCATATAAGTCGCGATATTTATTTCAGTTTATTACTGGATCTTTTCTCCTCACCAATATTCACCAGTATTCAATACATATTCTATGTAAAGAATAAAAGATGTCTTATGTCTGTTTAATAATTAAACATTCAACCTCCCTGCACTCAGTTGTATTTCAGGAAAATATTCATAAAAATGAATTTGTCTGATGTTCATTAAACACATCCGGATACATGCGGAAGTAAGATGGTAATTTAATTTCTTTAATCATCGGATTTATTGATACATATGGTGAGCTGTTTATTTTTAGCCGTTTTGGCTCTTTTATTAATCAGGTGTTGTCTTAGTGCTTATGATGTAACGCCCTGAATGATATGGGCTGGTTCAGATTTGAGCTGTGATCCTGCCTAGTGTAATAGACTTTTTTATTATTGATGCTCCTTATTATATTCCATAAAGGAATTGTTTGTTTTTGTTCGTTTCATACGGTTTTTAGCTGTTTTATTTTTTGAGAAATCAACATTTCACACAAAATAAATAAAGCATGCGCGAGCCGCTTATATAAACATAATAAGGATCTACCTGAATCCGCATGGAATTGCCCGGACTGTTGTAAACATATTAGAGAGGTAGCCAGATGAATAGTATTTCCGTTTCCACCCCGGCACCAGCTGCTCCGGTGCTCCCGGTTCCGGCTCAGCAGGAGCGCTTCATACGATTACCTGAAGTGATGCACCTTTGCGGGCTATCCCGTTCAACCATCTACGACCTTATCAGCCGCGATGCCTTCCCGCAGCAGATATCCCTGGGTGGAAAAAATGTGGCCTGGGTACAGTCGGAGGTCAGTGCATGGATGGCGGCGCGAATTGCTGCCCGCGAGCAAGGAGGCCATGCGTGAAACTTGCTTTGCAGTCTCATCTCCTTTTTTCTGGCTTGCGTCCTGATATCTTTTCCAGGTATAGTTTTCCCGCTGCCGCAAAATCGGCTGCCGGGCGTAGGAACCCGAGTTACTTATTGGCGACACCAGACGCGCCGTGCGTCTTTTTTTACGTCGTTGCTCAGGCACACCCATTTTTCGGGCTGCGGTGCTTATACCTTAGCCCCTTTCAGATAATGGTGGTCCGGGCGGGGCAGCCTTCGGGCTGGCCGGTTTCCAATAAGGCCGGTATTCCTACCCCCGTTCGGGTCACCACCCATGAGCGTAGGAACTCCGGTGGTGGCATTTACCGCTACTTATTGGAGGTTGCCCTTATGGCTACGATCCTCGCCCCGTCACATCCTCAATTTATATTTGTTTTTGCCGCCGTTCGTCGTGCAGAACGTAAACCACGTATCAGTATGCTGCGTATCATCGCCAGCAATGAGCATCATGCACGTCTTTCACTAGTCCATGAGTATGTGCTTTGTCTTGCTGCTCGCCTGCCTGTCCGGGAGGTGATCTAATGAATCACGCCGCAATCTCTTATGACGATATTCTCCGCCTGAAGCATCTTCGTAACGTGGGAGAGTTTGTCACTGGAATGGCTGTTCTTCAGGATTGCTACGAAAAACCTGCCAGTGCTCAATGTGAACAACTGGTTTCCCTGATTTATCTGATGACAGAGCAGCTTGATGGCGTGGTACAGCGTTGCCAGGATGACCTCATGAACATGGAGGTGGTGCAATGAAATCACGCACTCTTTCCCTTTCACTTCGGGTAGCGTTGTATCGCCGCGCGGTAGCCTGCGCCTGGTTGAGTGCCTGCTATCAGCAAAACCGCCATCTGCAGCTCACTCTGGATGAAATTGAAACCGCTATTGCCCGTGAGCTTGAAGGATTTTATCTGCGACAGCACGGGCAAACAAAAGGCATGGAAATCGCCTGCGCCCTGCTTTCAGACCTGATGGAATACGGCCCTCTAATGTCCTGTCCCGCACTCTCCCAGCTCGGAATAGCCGTAATGGATGAGTTATGCGTCCGTCACATCAAAAAGCCGGTTTTACACTGAGGGAGAACTGCGTCATGTCAGGAATGAAAGTCAGTCAGGCCGTGAAGGCTGCCCGCGGTCACTGGGCTCAGATTCTGCCAGCGCTGGGCGTGAATATATTGAAAAATCGCCATCAGCCTTGCCCGGTCTGTGGCGGTAAAGATCGTTTTCGCTTCGACGATCAGGAAGAACGCGGAACATGGTTATGCAATCAGTGCGGAGCCGGGGATGGTTTAGCGCTTGTCACCAGGGCACTGAATGTGGATATCAGTGAAGCAGCTGACAGGATACATGGACTGACACATGATCTGTCTATAGTTAATTCCGAGGTCAGGACGTTAACCGCCGATACCGATAGCGGGAAAGATGCAGCGGCAGCACTTGCCGCGCGACTGCTGCAAGCCTCGCGTGAATCTGCCGGAAACACTTATCTTACACATAAAGGTTTCCCGGAGCATATTTGCCATGAGCTGACTTCAGCTCATAAGGCCGGTGGTGTGATGTTCCGCCCCGGTGATTTGATCGTCCCACTCTATAACGCTGACGGGGAGCTGGTGAATATTCAGCTTATCAGTGGCAATGGTAGCAAGTGTTTTCTTAAAGGAGGTCAGGTTAAGGAGGCCTATCATCTGATAGAAGGGGGCGGGAGTTCTGTAAGAAGGATTTGGATTGCGGAAGGTTACGCCACGGCGCTTACCATTCATTATTTGACAGGAGAAGCCGTCATGGTGGCATTTTCGTCGGTCAACTTTCTTTCTCTGAGCAGCGTTGCCCATAATAAGTATCCGGGATATCAGTTAATTATTGCAGCGGACCGCGATCTGAATGGTTCAGGCCAGAACAGGGCTGAAACTGCTGCAAAAGCGAGTCAGTGTGACATTGTGCTGCCACCGGTTTTTGGTGACTGGAATGATGCGCTTACCCAATACGGAGAGGAATCCACCCGGAAGGCAATTCTTGAGGCTTTGAAGCCACATAACGCCAGTCCTTTCGACACAATGAGTGAAGCAGAATTCACAGCGATGAGTGTCAGCGAAAAAGCTCAGAGGGTTCGGGAGCATTACAGGGATGCACTGGCGGTTGATCCGAACGGGCAGCTTTTATCCCGCTACGAGTCTGGAGCGTGGAAAGTTATTTCTCAGTCAGATTTTGCCCGAGATGTCGCAGCCCTTTTCCAGCGCCTCGGGGCACCGTTTTCCTCAGGAAAAATTGCCTCACTGGTGGAAACATTAAAGTTAATTGTTCCGCAGCAGCAAAATCCGTCACGTCATCTGATTGGTTTTCGTAATGGCGTTCTCGATACGCGAACAGGGCTTTTTAGTCCGCACTGTAAAGAGAACTGGCTGCGTACCCTGTGTGAAGTCGATTTCACGCCACCGGTAAAGGGGGAAACGCTTGAAACTCATGCCCCGGCATTCTGGCGTTGGCTGGACCGGGCCGCCGGACACAAGCCAGCAAAACGCGACATTATTCTTGCAGCGTTATTTATGGTGCTGGCGAACCGCTATGACTGGCAGCTCTTTCTGGAAGTGACTGGCCCTGGTGGAAGTGGCAAAAGTATTCTGGCTGAAATTGCGACCATGCTTGCTGGAGAGGATAACGCCACCTCTGCGACCATTGAAACGCTGGAGTCCCCGCGAGAACGTGCGGCTCTGATAGGTTTTTCTCTTATTCGCCTGCCTGATCAGGAGAAGTGGAGCGGCGACGGCGCCGGGCTTAAGGCTATAACTGGTGGCGATGCAGTATCTGTGGACCCCAAATATCAGAATGCTTATTCAACACATATTCCGGCGGTTATCTTGGCCGTAAATAATAATCCTATGCGCTTCACTGATCGCAGTGGTGGTGTGTCCCGCAGGAGAGTTATTCTGCATTTTCCTGAGCAGATAGCACCGGAAGAACGCGATCCGCAGTTGAAAGATAAAATTGCACGAGAACTGGCTGTGATTGTTCGTCAGCTCATGCAGCGTTTCAGCGATCCGATGAGCGCCAGAACATTGCTTCAGTCGCAGCAGAATTCTGATGAGGCTCTCACCATCAAGCGTGATGCTGATCCAGCATTTGATTTTTGTGGCTACCTTGAGGCATTACCTGACACCAACGGTATGTTTATGGGGAACGCCAATATTGTCCCACGCCAGCCACGTACATACCTTTACCATGCCTACCTCGTATACATGGAGGCTAATGGCTATAAAAACACCCTGAGTCTTACGATGTTTGGCAAAGGGTTGCCAGTCATGCTGAAGGAGTACGGGCTACATTATGAGAAACGGCGAACTAATCAGGGAATGCAAACTAACCTCACTTTGAAAGAGGAGAGTAATGCAGACTGGCTGCCCAAGTGTGATGAGCCAATATTAAAATAACGATTAACTAACCCGGCTGATGCCGGGCTTCTTATTGGAAACGCACAAATGTAGAGATAGCTGTTCACTCTTCACCTAGCTGTTAACACATAACCAATTGATATATAAGTTAAAAATGACAGGGTGAATAGTGTGCATGGTTTTGCGAAAAAAAAGTATTTTTTGTAGAGTCAAGTCCCGGTTTGGATCCGTTTAACGGAACCTAACTAGATTGACTATTTCTCTGATGATTTTTGGATAAATAATCAACAAAAATCAAAATGTGAACAGAGAATGGTGGGGGCACAAAAAGGGGCATAATTGAATTAATTATAATTAAATTTCAATTTTTACAATAGGTTAAATGTGTGTGCGAGTCCTGCCTCCGCACCATCGGAACATCAATAGACGTCAACGGACGTCTTTTTTTGTGCCTGAAATCCAGTATCCGCAAGGCTTTCCTCGCTTTTTCACTCTACCTAAGTCAGCCTGATTCAATCAACATCAACTTACTGATGCGGGTACAACTGCGGGTATATCCCGGTTCGATTATGTTTGTACCCACACAGAACCCTTGAAAGGATACTCATCATGGCTCTGAGTGATGTGAAGGTTCGTTCGGCTAAGCCTGAAGCAAAAGCCTATAAACTAGCTGACGGTGAAGGCATGGTTTTGCTGGTTCACCCTAACGGTTCCAAATATTGGCGACTGCGTTATCGCTTTGGCGGCAAAGAAAAGATGCTGGCGTTGGGGAAATACCCTGAGGTATCGTTGGCGGATGCCAGGGCACGCCGGGATGAAGCCCGTAAGCTGTTAGCTAATGGTGTCGATCCAAGTGAGAACAGGAAAGCCGTTAAGGTAGAGCAAGAGCAAGAGGCGATAACGTTTGAAGTGGTCGCCAGAGACTGGCATGCCAGCAATCAGAAATGGTCTGCATCGCATAGCGCTCGTGTTTTGAAAAGCCTCGAAGATAATCTCTTTTCTGCCATCGGTAAGCGGAACATTGCAGAACTGAAAACGCGAGACCTACTTGTACCCATCAAAGCCGTAGAGTCATCAGGGCGTCTCGAAGTCGCCGCCCGTTTACAGCAGCGTACTACCGCGATTATGCGCTTTGCTGTGCAGAGTGGCTTAATCGATTACAACCCCGCGCAAGAGATTGCTGGTGCGGTTGCTACGGCGAAAAGACAGCATCGTGCGGCTCTGGAGCTTAACCGCATCCCTGAATTACTACACCGCATTGATCATTACTCTGGCAGGCCGTTAACTCGACTGGCTGTTGAACTCACGTTGTTAGTTTTCATCCGTTCAAGCGAACTGCGTTTTGCCCGTTGGTCAGAAGTGGATTTTGAAACGGCCATGTGGACGATTCTAGGTGAGCATGAACCACTGGAAGGTGTTAAACATTCTCAGCGTGGTTCAAAGATGCGGACTCCTCATCTTGTTCCTTTGTCGCGGCAAGCCTTAACTATTCTGGAAAAGATTAAAAGCATGAATGGAAATCGAGAGCTGATCTTTGTTGGTGATCATGATCCGCGTAAACCCATGAGTGAGAACACGGTGAACAAGGCTTTGCGAGTTATGGGCTATGACACCAAAACGGAAGTCTGTGGGCATGGTTTCAGGACGATGGCGTGTAGTTCACTGTGAGTTGCCACGGATAATCTAGACACTTTCGAGTCGTCGGTAATATCGGTTTTCATATTCTGTCGGTGGCATCTTATCGCTCGAACCATGCCGACGCTTACTGTTATAAAACATTTCGATGTAATC